>NC_003552.1:5146071-5448781 GCF_000007345.1 Methanosarcina acetivorans C2A
CAGTATATTGCCAGAAGAATCTATCAAAAATATCCCACTGATATTATTGGAATTTGCGACATTGTTTAACAGACTGTTATTGTTACTGCTTTGGAGATTTATACCGCTCCAATCGTTTGAGCTGGCGGAGTTATTTATAAGATAGTCATAACCGGTTTCTATCAAAGAAATACCAATACGGTTATTTGACGCGGTATTATTAACAAGCGTGTTATTGTAAGAAAAAAACAGCTCAATTCCAAATCCTGCATAAGTCCAATTTGCAGTATTATTACTCAGTTCATTGTTACTGCTGAATTCATAAAGAAGTATGCCATAATGATTATTCAGGTTTAAAATATTATTATTCAACCTGTTGTTGCTGGAGTTCCATAGCAAAACTCCTATCCGGCTCATGGACACACTATTATTGGCAAGAGTATTATTAGAAGAATCAAGAAGATAAACACCAAAACTGTTTGATGAAATATTATTGCCGCTTATAAGAGCCTTACTGACATTTTCTAAATAGATCCCGGTTTTATCTTCCCCGTATTCGTCTGTTTTGGCACCTGTTATCTGGAGTCCATTGATGGTTACACTGTTTGCAGTCACATGGAAAACGTCGCCTTTCGAGCTGGCAGCCCGGATAATCGTTTCATCGGAATTTCCGGAATAAGACTTGATTGCCAGTTCTTTATTCACATTCACGTTTTCCTCATACGTGCCGGGATAGACGAGAATCGTATCTCCTGAAGTCGCGTTATCGATAGCTTCCTGTATAGAGGTATAATCTGCTCCTTCGCTGTCATCTACCGAAATTGTGTCTGCAGCCCCTGTACCGGCAAAGATTAACAAAAAGATGAAGGTTATCAGATAACAGAATTTTATTTTCATATACAACCTCTTGAAATTAAAAACCGGGACTTTCTTACCTTTGACATGTGGAGTTCAAATCTACTCTAGAAAGTTCGTTTGAACTCTACCAAATATCTTTTTAAATGTTCATTTTTCCATGAACTTACTTTTATAATTAATTTGTGGCCAAGTCATCCAACTGACAGGATATATAAATTAAAATCCGAGTTTTTTTGAGATTTATAGAGGAATTAGATTGATAGTTAGATGATTTGGCCATAAAACATTAAAAGAACTAGTAAAAATGAGTTTATGGAGTTTGGAAGTATTTCCGTATACCTTATTGGTAAGCATTAGGTTCTGAAATTAAACGTATATATGTGAGGAGTTAAAACTCCTCATTTTTTTCGGTGATTGATGTGAATAAAATTAGCAAAGTAGTAGTTGTTTTTATTGCTCTTCTAACCTTCTTAGCACTGATGATGCAATCTCAAGAAGTTAAAACACCTGGTTTACTTATTCAATTTGAAAATGAAACTAGTGAGGCGGAAGTTAAAGCCATTCTTGAAAATTACGACATACCCGTGAATTATACCATAGACTATAATTCTAATATTGGGCGAGGAATGTACTACATAGAAGTTGATGAAGATAAAATATATGAATTAAGGAAAGATGAAAACTGGACTTCTGTAGTTGAAATCAAAAAAGGAAATTATAACATAATTATGTTATCTGAAGAATTTGTTCCAGATGAAAATGTTCTCGCAATGCTGGAAAAAAATAACCTTCAGTTGAAAAAGGCTGTTGTGTGTTATATCCAGTTTGGAGATGGATCAGCGCCCTGGGTTGTTGGAGAGAATTGTATTCTGGAGAGGGATGCAATCAGGATAAAAAACGAACTCGAAACAAATGAGAAAGTTTTGATTGTAGGTCTGGATGATATTGTAGGGTAAAAACCCTGTACTGAATTAGAACTATAGAAATAATGAGACAGTGCAACGATAGTTCTATAAGTGCCGGTTTAATCCCCTTTTTCTTTGCTATTCAAAGTGGAGTTTTCATTTTTGAAGGTACATATGTAATCCACCATTACACGGTTGATGTTTTTCATGATTAATTTCTAGTGCCACAAATGCTTAAGTTTTCGTGCATCGAAGTAGGAATTATACATTATAAAATGTTGGGATTAGTTTGTCTTTCTTTAGTTAATTAAACATGGAGCAGTTGTATGATGAAAAAATCTGAAACTTTATTGATAACGTTACTGCTATTTTTTTGGATCTTAATATTTCCTGCATCTGCTGATGATTCAGTGCAACTTTCGCCGGAAAGTAATAATCCTGAAGGGATTGTTAATTAAATATAGATAACTCTTTATTTCTGTGTTTCATCAATAGAAGAACAGAGTACTTTAGCATTTCAAGACTCTTCGTATAACACTTTGTCTTTCGTCTCAACCTTGCCAGAAAGTGCCTTAGTATGCCGTTATATCCTTCAACTGTATACGTTTCTGCTTTGGATTGAGTATGAATGGTTTCAGGAATAAACTCTGCATATGCCCTCCAGTGATCAGTCATCACTTCTCCAATCTCTTTCTTCTTTAATTTTTCCCAGAGTAGTTGTCCAGTTTTCGTTCCTCTGCTACCAAAAGAGCAGTTGATGAATTTTTTCCCAACTCTATCAACAGCAATCCAGATCCAGCAATATTTTTTTTGTTACCGATGTAAGTGTGCATCTCATCCAGTTCAACAATAGATATCTCATTTTCGCTTTTTAGCTCCTCTATCTCCTGACCAAATTTCTTTATCCATTTTTGGACAGAAACATGACTTACCCCTAAAAATCGTCCTATTGAACGAAATCCTAATCCCTCAAGATAAAGTTGCAAAGCCTGTCTCTTAACTAAAGGAGAACTAGCAGTTGATTTTAGCTCGACTGAATAGTTATATCCACAATCGTGGCATTTGTAGCGTTGACGTCCACAAACTATACCGTTTTTTGTGTGATTGGAACTTTTGCATCTTGGGCAGTTCATGCAGAAATATAGATTTTCATAATATATAACTATAATTAACTACCAATGCCATCCTGAAAATTCAGAAATAAGTAATGTAGATTTTGACTATTATACTTACTTTTTTGGTCTGTACTCACAAGGAAATAATGTAATTACAAGATACGGAAAACTTCCTGTACTGGAAACTGAGGATCAAAAAGAAAACTGGAACTCTACTCTTGAAGAAATTAGTAATGAGATAAAAGACACTGTTGTCTCCAAATACATGTATCCTCATGGAGAGGTAATGACATGTGGGGCTAATGCTAAGGGATGCTTTGTAATTTTGTTTAAGTATGGCAATGTTGACGAGCAGTTAATGGATGAGATCTACTCTCTAATAGATAATTCTGCAGAAGAAATGGGTATGCAGGATATTCCAGTAGAATTCGGATACGGAACTTATAGGGAAGTAATTTACCTGGAAGGCATTAATCGCTGGTACTGGTTTGGGGAAAGTACAGAGAATCTTTCTGAATCTGAGATATATACACTTGAAGAAGTTATGAAGCAAAAAACGGTCATGCTAGTGCATAAAACCATTGCAGCTTATGGGAATATTCCTCTGTTAAAAGATAAGAATGAGACAATTACGTGGGTGAATGAGCTGTCTGAGATTGCTAATGCTACCGAGGAAAAAATCACTCCATATATGGAACAAGGTCAGGTAATTAGATACGCAGCAGGAATTAGATTGGAAGTAGAGATTAACGAAACTTTGTCTCCTGAAGAAAAAACTTTTCTTGCTGAAGAAATCTACCAGATCATTGATCAGGCGGCAAGAAAACAAAATGTGACAAATGTTCCAGTTATTTTTATGTCGATACCTGAAGAAGATATAAAAGGATCTGATAATTCAAAAAATAATAATTCCGAATCTGGCATCGGTAGTAGCTCAGGTAGAAATGAATCGAGCAAAAATAACTCTATTCCAGGCTTCGGATTATTGGGGAGTCTGGCCTGCCTGTGTGGTGGATGGAGGCTCAAGAAAAGATAATGCAGTTTGAAAACTCCAGGACACTGGAGATTGGTAACCTGTTGCCTTTCGAGTCTCAACTAAATTTTAGGTGCTTAAAAAACACCAGGACAGGCTGTCTCATAACCATTTTAAATTGTACAATTGGGTAATACCCATTTCAATTTTTATTTCATTTCAACAATGAGAGATAATTTTCATGGGTCAACATAGAGTATTTGTTATTCTCGCTCGAATTCCCCCTTTATTCCATCCTTTACTTCCTCCTCCAACTATCATTTTCAGCATACTTTTCAGGTTTTTCCCTTCTCTTTTTATAAAGTCTGCTATTTTCTTTATATTATGTACAGTACACATCATAACAAATTCAATTCCTGTCTTCCTTTTTCCTCTCAATAAGAATTCTCTGAACCCTCTATCCTGTTTCATCTGACCAAACACAGGTTCTACGGTAGACATTCTTTTCTGATACTTTTCTGTCCCCTTCTCTGTGTTCAGTTTATCCCTCATATCATCCATCAAATGTTCCCTAGGATCTCTTGTTATTGTCCTTTTTCCACTCTTAGTACATGCATTTTTCAGCACACACTGAGAACAATAGCTACATACATAACACCTTAAATCAGGTTCACCTTTCCTCTTTTGAATTCTTGTAAAGGGAATTTCAAATGCAGCCGGACAATAATAGCAGTCTTTTTCTTCATCGTATGTAAAAAGAGACTTCCTGAACTTCCTGGTTTTTCCTTCTTTTTCAGCTTTATAGAAATTGTCAGGAATATAAGCATCAATGCCTTCTTCCTGTAAAAATTCCAGATTCTCATATGAGAAATAACCTGCATCTGCAAGTACTATTGTTGGTTTATATCCCAGTGTGTTTTTTACATTCTGTATCATTGGTTCTATTTGATGAAGGTCGTTTTCTTCGTTGACAACGTCTGCTGCAACGATTATTTGCTCTTTTTCATCAACAGCAACCTGACAATTGTAGGAAGGTTTCTTGCTTCCATCTTTATGCTTCATAATTCGAGCATCGTTATCTGTGATGTTTATTTTTTTCAGCTTTTCTTCATCAAGCTTCTTCTTAGCAGCTTTTATTTTTTCCAGTCTTTTCTTCTTGTCAACAAGCTCTTCTGGAATCTGATATGGTGTTGAATCACCATAAATTTCATCTTCATGTTTATCTGTCTCAATACTCTCTTTAAGTATCTTATCTATTTCTTTTTCGAGAGCATCCGAACTCTTGCTCTGTCTTGATGAAGCATTTGCCTTAACCTTTGTTCCGTCAATTGAGATACTGGAACCAATCATATCCATTTCTTTACAAAATGTGACAACCTGGGAAAAGATTTCTTTTATAGGGCCAAGATGAGTTGAACGGAATCGACAAATCGTATGAAAATCAGGTTTTTGCATGGCTGCCAGATACATAAATGCAGTATCAGTTTGAGTCATTTGTTGCAGTTTACGTGAACTTCTAATGCCTATAAGGTAACCATAAAGTAATATTTTTAAAAGAGGTCTTGGATGATAGGCTGGGCAGCCTTCCTTAGAGTAAGTGGATTCAATAGCAGTGATATCAACGACATCTACGATGTCGTTTAGTACTCTGGCGATATGGTTTTCAGGAACAAAATCTTCCAGGTCTAACGGAAGTAAAAACTGCTGCTTTTGATCGTACTTTCGAAACATGGGAAACACTGGAATTTGTTTTGTAAAAAAGATAAAGATTACGGGTTTCTGACCCAAATGTATGATAGAGTATAGTTTTGAGACAACCTGCATTAAGGAGTTTTTCTATCCCATCTAATGTCATATTCGCAAGGAGGGGAGAGATTATAGATCCTTGTGGAGCACCTTTATCAGTATGGTGGAAAGTATCATCAAAAATGAAACCGGACTTAAGGAATTGGGACAGGATTGAACTATCAGTTGGGATATTGTTCTTGAGCCAGGAATGGGAAATGTTATCGAAACATCCTTTGATGTCTCCTTCCAGGATCCAGGGGTTTGATGTATCTCGCCAAAGGCATCGGAATGCATATGATGATGCATCCTGTGCACATTTGAAAAGACGAAAACCGAAGGATCGAGTGTCAGCAGTAGTTTCTGCTACGGGCTGAAGAGCTAGAGAGTACAGTGCTTGCATAGCTCGATCACTCATGGTAGGGATGGATAGATGACGTTTAGTGGATTTTCCTGGTTTGGGGATATAGATACGGCGTAGTGGATGTGCTCGATAGTGTCGGTCTGAAAGACTAAGTGCTGCCTGCATCTTGTCAGATGCAGTAGTCCAAAGTTGACCGTCAACACCAGCAGTTCGTTTGCCATGGTTCTGTGTAACGATTCTTACTGCGAGCAGTTTAGCTGAGTAGGAATGAGTTAACAAGTATGTGAGTCTTTTAACCAGATTCCAGTTTTTATTGTGTGTTGCCTTTGCAATCCGGGTCTGTAGCCGGTTAACTCGGTATTTTATTACTTTCCAGTCAATAGAATTCCATTGATTGGCAAGGTTCCGGTCAGTGCGCTTCTCGCTATGAAGCGTCTTTGAATGCTGCACTTTCACTGGTATACCTCCCTTCTTTGCCGTGAAACACCTGTTTCAAGTCAGCGCCCTTTCAGGCTAAGGCATAAACCTTTATCCTGTCAATTGCAGGCAGGCGTTCGCTTTTTGAAACATCCTCTCCCGTCTACATTATTTGTGGGTCTCGCGACCTCCATACCTCTTTTTGGAGGGATGTATACGGGTTACCAAGTTCAGTATCGGAGATAATTTTTTTTTCGGCGCTTTAGGAGCCATCTTTAGACCGGGAACCATTCCGTCCGTTTGACATCCTGTGAAATCACCAAGATGACCAGGTTCCATGCCATTTTGGCTCAAGTGTATCACCCTGTTTTCACTTGTTCATCATGACGATCCTTTCGATGATTCAGCGTTTGCTTCTCCATGGCGGCTTTTTCCCTAGCAGATTGTATAGATCAGGGTTCTATTCTTCTCCACATTGTCCTGTAGGCTTCACACCTTCCCGTTAACCAGGAATGCATGCTACAGTAGGGACACCCTAAACGGATAGGGGACGGATTAACCCGCAATCTCTGATACAGCTTCTTGTCGCACGATTTCGCTGATGCTAAAGCCTTGTGAATACAAATCTCGTATCAATAGCCATTCCTCCATTTTCAACATTATTTAGGATCCTCGAGCTTTTCTCAAGGATTGGAAATTGGGGAATTTTAATCCGGCTAAAATGAGGAATTATTCACTGGCCTTGACATAATCAGCTCTTCGACTATTTCAGGGGCAAGATTAAGCTCACTGGAACGTGCTTCTAGCTCATTTAAAGGAATTACTTCTATCCCATATTTTTCCATTTCTGCTTCAGTCATTTTGCTCGGAGCACGAATACTTCAATAGCATCTTAACAAGAGGACTGTCTTTCCGCTTTAACTACTCTCTTTTTCATGTATAGACAAATTAAGAATATTGTAATATAACCTCCTACCAGACTTGCTTTTGAACTAACTTCAATATTCAATAAGTACGCAAATATCATTAGAATAAGCCACAGGAAATAACCTATTAGATTACTTTTTATGATTACTATGTCTTCAATCCTCTTTTTTTCGTCAATTGCACCACTTGAGACTATATAATGCCCTGTAAACATGAAAAGAATAAGAAGACCCATCGAAACCCAAATATTTATCTGGGTCTGGGCAAAAAAGTTAATTTCAAAGCTCATTGTAATGGTTACAAACAGCCATAAATACCAAAATATTAACCCAATCAGGAGTCCTATAATCTCTTCAAGTTCTGCTTTAAATATTTTCATGTGGTGCACTCTCTAAATTTAATTTTTTGAAGCGATTATTATTCAAATGTAAACTAATTTTGAAGAGTGATAAAACAACAATTCTTAAAATATAGAAGGACGATATTTAGGCAACATTGTCCTTGAACTTCATAAAATTAATGATGCATTATGGGTTCGACAGACCGATAAAGTTCCATAAAGTATAGGAGGCAACTCTGTAGTAATCAGGAACATATTTGGATGTCAAAGGATTGGGCGGAAGTCCTAGACGCCATCCCCAGTTATGAGCACACCAGCCCCAAATGCATCCCTCTTCATCGAGAAGGATTGAACTTGTTGGCCCACCCAATAAAGCTCCCAGTCCTGCTCCAACAATAGCACCAATTCCTCCACCAACTATTAAACCAATTGTCGCTCCAGCTACTGCTGGAGCGCAATCAGCTATCGCGTCAGAATATGAGTCTTCAATATGATAATGTTTAAGTTTAGTGCCAGATATATACCAAGTATCAAAAATTTCACCGGTATATGAATCATAATCCGGATGAGGATACTTTATGCCAGACCCCTTAACAAAATGTACACCATCCCACGTATATTTTGTGGAAGTGATAGCATTAACAGTTTCAGTGCCTTGCTTAGCAGAAGAGCCACCAAGTATTTCTTTCATCGAACCTGGTACAATAGGATTGTATACTGAAGTTACTGTATTAACTAATTCTCCTTCTTGATACACATCAGTCTTGAATTTTCCATCAATTTCTGAAACTTTATAGATAATATTCGTCACTTCATTAGTTGTCAGATTTTCAATTTGCATTTCTGCTTCAGTGTGTTCCGGATTAGACTCGAAGGTTATTAGCGTGTCTCCAACCTGTACTATATTGGAAGTATCATTGATGTTAATAATCTTCAATTCCATTTCAGGTAACTTTGTGACCTCTATTTTTTCTTTATCAGCAGAAGATGAAGAAACCGATTCAGCCTGTGCACTCACAGCTGGAACAAAAGCAATACCCACAAGAAGTATTGCTGCAAATATTGCGCTTATCTTAAGCTTTTCCTTCATTATATGATCACTTCTGTTCTTTACTCCAGAGGCCGAATCAAGCAAGCCTTAAATAATTGCAAGGCTAACACTAACTCATGCCTCCGGGCACAATGGAGTTCAAATCTACTCTGGAAGGTGCGTTTGAACTCCACAAACTATTTTCTTAGACATATTACATAAAGTATAAAGTTTTTCACCATATCATCTAACAATAAACGCTGAATTTACGATTACTTTCATCAGTTGTAACACTTTATGTGAGAAATTACATGATGATTTTGACAGAATGATTGTAACTCCCAAATGTTGCCAGTACTTATTTTACAAAAAAAGAATGTGAAGTCTGTAACTTCACCTTTTATTTTATTCGTTCTGAAAACTTCCCGGATATCAGGAGAAGGATTCTGCAATATTAAGCAGCTCCCCCTTATCAAAAGAAGAAATAATAGTAATTTCGAATTCCCCATCTTGCCAGGTCAGAGCTTTCATATTTCCTCCAAATACCGAAGAAATAGTACCGGACTTGTCATTGACCGGAACAGGCTCTCCTTCACTTTCAAAATCCTGAGATTACAAATCAGGAGATCTCAGAAAAATTGAGTTTGAACAAAAGCACTATCCACTGGCATATTAAAAAGTTGAGGGAAGACAATATTGTATTTTCCAAAGCAGATGGGAAGTTTTCAAAATATTTTATAAACCCTGCTGTGGAACCAGATATGCTAAAATGGCTTAAAACATAAGGCATGAGACAGTTTTTCTCCTAATTTAAAACGAAAATAAGATAGCTGCAACGTGATACAGCAACTATCAAAGCAATTAATATACAGGAATCAATCCCGGATTGTCCCCTGTAATACACTCTCCGCCTTTTGCAGTTACTATGAAGGTATTCTCAATGCCTACCATTCCGATATTTTCAATCCCCCTTTTGGGTTCGAGGGCAAATACCATTCCTTCCTTCAGAGGCTCGTCAAACCCGGCGGCAATTACGGGAGTTTCATCGATCAACAGGCCGACGGCGTGCCCGAGAAATTTCACTTTACGGTTGCCAAAACCCATGAAGTTTTGCAGGAATTCCTTATCGAGCCCATTCATTATTGTAGTATAGATTTCAGAGGGAGCAATTCCGGGTTTTAACATCGCTGCAGCTTCGTTCTGTATATCCACACATTTATTGTGGAGATCCATAGCATACTGAGGGAGAGGAGAGCCAAACATGTATGTCGTTGTTTTATCCGTATGGTAGCCGTCAACCCCGCAGCCGACATCAACAAAGACAAGGTCACCTTTCCTTAATTTACGATCCCGGCTCCCGAGCACGGGTGCTGCAGGGCTCAATCCTAGCTTTCCGCCAGGCCCGTTAAAATAACACGGATAGATAGAGCTTTCCCCAAAACAGACATTTCCCAGAATCATCTCCGTATCGAACATGCCAAAACGGCATGCTCCGTGGTGCCCTTCTTCTACCAGAACAGAAAACAGTTCGGTTGACAGGTCAGCCTCGCTCATCCCTTCGCGCAGCATGCCGGGCACGAGGTCTTCAAGCACATGCCGATGGATCTGGCCTGCTTCTCGCAACAGGGATAGTTCATATTCACTTTTTACTGCCCTAATGGCACAGACCTGGGCATCGACGGATTTAACGTTCTTAAAGGGGAAATACTTTTGAAATCTCTGGTATAAAGCCAGAGGGACTACTTCGGTTTCCAGATACACCGCGTCAGGCAGCTTGCTTGCATCCCCTGCAGCATCACGGAAGCTTTTCATGGGTTCGATATTCGGGAATAATGATTCGTCCAGAGCCCTTTCATAACTGCGGCGGACCCAGAGTGTTGCTTCTCCGTTTTTCGGAATAATCAACATTCCGTCCTGCATCGTACCGGTAAAGTAATAGATGTTTATTTTGCTGAAGATTACGGCAGTCTCCCACTGGGGGTTTGAGACATCCATCTGTTTTCTAAAGCAGTTCATACGGTTTTTCAATTCGGTCAAAGGCACTTTTTTAATCATGGGAATCCCTGTACTAGCTTTATCTACTCACAATTATAGAAGTGTAACCCGTCAGAAGAATCAAATAAAAACTAAGGAACAAAAGTACAAAGATGTACAAAGTTGTTGCTATTTATTCATAGAAATAATACTAGAAGATAAAAAATATCCGTATAACGCATATCCTATTTTGTGGTCGTATCCGTGAGCTATTGACTAATTCCGAAAAAGCAGATGAATTTCCCCCATATAGGAGAAAGTATAGAGATACCCTCATACTTAGATATTCCTATCTCTAGATACTCTTATCCTTAGATACTCCTATCCTTAGATACTCTTATCCTTAGATACTCCTATCCTTAGATACTCCTATCCTTAGATACTCCTATCTATATGGTTTTCAACAACTCCCACCCATTAGCTATTTTTTTAAAATGGAAAAAATAATTAGCAAAAAAACAAATTAAAAGGAAAGAAAAAGTGAAACAAACGGGAATAAAATAAAAAATAAGGTTTTTGAAGAGGCATTAGCATGCCCAGGAAATACAAAGATCTTGTTGAAAAGGCATCGGAGATGGGTCTCAAAGCTTATTTTCTGAAGGCAGAAGACATTCCGGTTGAAGACAGGATTGCCCTTAAATGCGCTTATGGGTGCAGAAGCTATGGAAAAAGGTTGAGCTGCCCGCCTCATGTAATATCAATTGGGGAGTTCAGGAAGGTCATAAGAGAGTACAGCAGTGCACTTCTTCTCGTAGAAGAATACGATACGTCAGGATGCAAGGATGTCCTTGAAGCCTGGCGAAAGCTTCGGAAGAGTTCATTTCATAAGATGTTCGAGCTCGAACAGGAAGCTTTCAGGGAAGGCTTTATCTTTGCTCACCTCCTGAGGCCCGGCTCCTGCAACGAATGTGAGGTCTGCAACCTTGAAAAATGCGTAAAGCCGGAAGTGAGGCGCTTTGCCCCCGAAGCCGTAGGAATAAATGTCCGAAAGGCAATGGCAGAAGTTGGGCTTGTTCTTGAGTTCTGCAAGCCGGAAAAAACGGCATGTGTAGGGATTTTACTTATTGAGTGAAAATATAGTGAGTCCGAGTAGGTTCAAATAATTCATAAAGCCATTTCCTGCCGCATCCCATCAATGAAAAGCTCTTAGTGCCAAAGCTCTTAGTGCTGCTTAAGGAGGTAATTAGATAGAGAGTAGAGCTTTTCAAACGGCATGGAAAGTTTCAGCATAAAGATCTCATTTGATTCCGCAGCCGAAGCTCCGAATTTTTCCAAGGACAGTCTTTTTCCGAGGATAGACCCCCACCGGGGGAGAAGCTTTCAAGAAAAAAGACTATGCTTTCGTTAACCGAACCGTACCCGAAGGTAGTATCGTAACCAGGCTCGCCAAGATCCTCGGCTGAGGAACACAGTATCCCACGGATTTCATTGCCGGTTTTTTCGGGGTACATGCTCCAGATAAGAGCTCCGATCCCCGCTACGGAAGGGGCAGAAGCGCTTGTGCCCGTAAAGAAACTGCCAGTTCCTGTTGAACCGGAAACTTTCACTCTGCCAGGCCCGCTGAGGTCAGTCTTGTTCCTGAGTTCGGGTTCCGGATAATAGATGCTCACAGGCCCGCGAGAAGAGTAGGGAGCTATACTGCCACTTTCCTGATTTCCGGTGTCAACCGCTCCAACACAGATAACGCCCGAAACAGCGGGATGCCCGAAGACCGAATCCTCTGCAACAAGGTTGTCAGGATGGACCTTTACAGAGGAGTTAGGGTAAATATAAACCTCCAGTATCCTATCTTCTCCGCAATATTTCTTGACAGCTATACTCAGTGTTTTTTTGTCTTCTTCTTTGTTGACGTATTTGATAAATTCAAGGGGGGTGTCCATGCCACTCTGGGTTGTTTCACTTACGGCAATTTCGTTTCCGCTGCAGCAATCGTAGAGGTAGAGATCGTAATCGTTTTCGGAACCGTTCCAGGGGTCATTCCACTGAAGCACCACAGTCACCTTCTCGCCTGCCGGAACATCCATGTAAATATTTCTGAAACCGCTGACCCCGGAACTGAAGTCATGCCAGCCTGACCCATTGTCAAAAAACATGCCCTGATAGTGGCGGCCTGCGTCATTCCCTGCTGCGCTAACATAAAGAATCCCCTGACTTTCGATTACCTCTTTAACATGGGCAGCCACAACCCCGTCCTCAAAGAAGGGTTCATCAGGCCAGCCCACATCATCGCAGAGAATCTGGCAGCCTTCGGCAACGAGGGCATCAACAGCTTTGTTAAACTCAAGCTTGTTACTGCCTGCACCGTGGAAATACAGTTCCGCACCGGGAGAGGTTTCATGGACTATTTCGAGCATAACAGTCCCTTCGTTTCCTTTTCCTGGAGAAAGGATATGTATATCCTCAGGGAGAATTCCCGAATTAATCGCTTCAGATATGTCTTCTACTCCATCGGAAATTATCCCTATTTTAATTCCGGCTCCTGTCACACCTTCCGGCCTCCAGAATTCTTCTGAGGAAAAAGAAAAAGTTGTTTTTTCTTCCAGGTCCACCTTTCTTATAACAGGAGAAATGACTGGCTGGACTGAAGATACTCCATTAAGGGTGGAGAGTTCTTCAAACGATTCCGGATTAACGCAGACTACAGCAATGCCGGAGTCTTCATCCCATTCTTCAACCCTGCTACAGGAATTCAGCACTCCTGAATCCGTGTCCGGGGAAAGCCGGACATATGCGGTCAGATTATCTTTTGCCTCTTCTCTGTAGATCTCTGACGAACCCCCTTTCAGCGGTTTCGAAAGTGTTGAAGAGGAGCACACCAATCTTGGATCTGAGGAAATCGGTTCAGAAGAGAATAAAAAGGGAGATGTTAGCCCGGAAGTTACCTTTTCAGATTTGAAAGTTCCAGTCCCCCCACATACTAGAAAACTGAAATGAGAAAATATGCCTGTAAACACTAATATTAACATTAACAGGTTTAATACTTTCATGATGTAACTCCCAGGGTACAATATCTCCCGATATTGCTTGTATAGTAAGTCAGGGATGTAAACAGAATACAGGTATATTCAAAGTAATTCTTGCAGCGAGCCCTCAACAGAATTAATTTATTTTAACATATACCAAGATACATTATAAATATTTCTATTAATTTTTACAAGAAAATCGAAAACAAAATAAAAGATAAACATAATCAATAAAGTGACTTTAGGGAAAAAATGCAGTTAAAATGCAGTTAAAACCCAGTATTACAGTATAAATTAATTTATCAATAACATTAAGAATTATAATTGAGTGATCAAAGACAGAAGATATATTAACTTCTGGGCATATGTTATGGGAAGTCATAGCAAACTGGAGGTCTTGTTCAAATTGAATTCTGAAAAGCTCAAAATAGCTGTTCTTGGAGGAACCGGCAACATAGGAGAAGGAATGGTCCTGAGGCTTGCCCTCCAAAATCTTATGCCTGATGGTGTGAAGAACGAGGTAATTATCGGGTCCAGATCTCTGGAAACTGCAGATGAAGCTGCAAAAAAAGATTTATTAGAGCTTGAAAACTGTGGATTTGACACATCAAAGATGACAATTACCGGCATGGACAACCTTGCTGCAGCACAGGCAGCCGAAGTAATAATACTTACAATCCGCTTTGACTACGTTTTGCCTTTGCTTGAAGAGATTCGAGAGGCAATTGAAAATAAGATCCTTGTTACCCCTGTGGTCCCGATGGTAAAAGAAGAAGGCCTTATGGTATACAAACCACCGGAAGAAGGTTCAGCAGCCCTTGCAATCCAGAAAAATGTCCCTGAGTCCACCAGAGTTGTTGCAGCTTTCCACAACATCCCTGCGGGAAAACTCAAGGATGTCGTCAAATGCAAAGCAGTACACGATGCGCTTGTATGCAGTGACGATGCCGAAGCAAAGAAACTTGTAATGGAGCTAACAAGGCACATGGGATGCCTCAAACCCCTGGACGGAGGCCCTCTTAAGCAGGCAAGCACCATGGAATCTCTGACACCTTTACTAATCAATCTCGCAAAACTGAACGGGCTTAAAGACCTGGGAATAAATTTCTCCTGAGAAATAAAACCGGAAAAAGCCTGAAGAACATAAGAGCGGAAGCTGTACAAAAGTAATAGAAACCTGTTTGGGGACGTGGAACCCTGCGCAAATAACTTACTTTTTATATAATAACAGACATATTAAAAGATATCAAGGGTTTTGCACCTTTGCCTATGGATATGAAGCCAGACATTAGAAGCGAGATAAAAATAAGGCTACAACAACTCTTGAGAACTGAGATTAAAAATAAGGTTGAAAACTCTTGAGAAGTGAGATTTAAAAAATAAGGTTACAGCTACTCCTGGAAAGAGATGTGTTATTTCTGTTTTTAACAAAGACTCCGGGAGGGACTCAGAACCTATTCAAAACCGTTCAGAATCTAAGGTTCGTCTCTTGATCTTGGACTTCAACCCTGAATAGATTTAGTTTATGTTAAATAACATGAGAGTAATACGAAATATAGTAGAGAATTTACCGGAAGAGAAGCAGCGAAAGAGAAGCCTGCCGGAAAAATCTGCTGGCAATGCCTGCTAAAAATAAAACTGCTGAAATTCTCTTCCTTAAAGGAACCTGAAAAGAACTAATTTACTGGAAATCCCCGGGAATCAGCCGGTGGAGAGGTTCATTCATCCTGAAAATCAGAAATTCTGCCCTGGATACAGGGTTTTACTCAGACCTTTTTCTTTCGGTTATATTTGTTTTTCTAAAACGGAAGAAACAGTATAAAACCAGACCCAAAATCAAACTCAAAACCAGACAGTGAACCTGTATGAGTGAAGAACTGCTAAAACTGCTAAAGGCTGAAGGGCTTGACCTGCTTTCCTGCATGCACTGCGGCATATGCACGGGAAGCTGCCCTTCGGGACGGCACACCGGACTCAATACCCGAAGAATAATTCGAGATGCACGCAAGAACAGAGCTGCCGTTCTTTCAGATTATGACCTGTGGCTCTGTACGACCTGCTACACATGCCAGGAGCGCTGCCCGCGCGGAATCCCAATTACGGATGCTATTCTTGAGTTAAGGAGGCTTGCAGTAAGAGAAGGCTTGATGCTTCCCGAACACCGCTTTGTCTCGGAAATGGTACTGGAATGCGGGCATGCGGTTCCCCTTGACGAAGAAACAAAGAAAAAGAGGGAAGAACTGGGGCTAGACCCGATACCCGAAACCGTTCAGAAAGATCCGGAAGCCCTTGAAGGACTGAAAACCCTGCTCAAAACCTGCAAGTTCGACGAGCTGGTGGCTAAAAAATAAGGAGGCAGGAAAATAATGGCAAAACTATCGCTGTTTCGTGGCTGTATCGTACCCAACCGCTACCCAGGGATTGAAAAAGCAACCAAACTCTGCCTGCAGAAACTTGAAGTTGATGCAGTTGACCTGCCGGGAGCCTCCTGCTGCCCTGCTCCCGGGGTGTTCAAGTCCTTTGACAAAGCAACCTGGCTAGCCCTTGCAAGCCGGAACATCGTCCTCTCGGAAAGGATGGGAAGAGACATCCTGACCGTTTGCAACGGTTGCTACGGGTCCCTGGCAGACGCGAACATAGAACTGAAAAACGACCCTGAGATGAAGGCCTGTACAAACAGCTGCTTAAAAGAGATAGGTATGGAGTATAAGGGAACAGCTGAGGTCAGGCACATAATCGAGTTTCTGTACAAGGAACTGGGACCTGAAAAACTCAAAAGCTTCATCACAACCCCCCTTGACCTGAAAGTCGCCCTTCACTACGGATGTCACCTGATCAAGCCCTCAAAGGAGAGAAACCTTGGAGAAACGGAAGCCCCGGTCTTCTTTGATGAGCTGGTTGAAGCCACAGGTGCGAAAAGTGTGGACTATACCGACAAAATGATGTGCTGTGGGGCAGGCGGAGGAGTCCGTTCAGGGCACGCTGCCGAGTCCCTGGAGATGCTTGAACATAAGCTTGCCTGCATCCGAAATGCAGGAGTGGACTGCATTGTCAATGCATGCCCCTTCTGTCACCTTCAATTTGACAGGGGACAGCTTGCAGTCAATGAGAAGTTCGGAACCGACTACTCAATCCCGGTTCTCCATTACTCCCAGCTCCTTGGCCTTGCTCTCGGCTTTTCTCCGGACGAGCTGGGGATAGAACAGAATGCAATCCAGAACATCGAATTTCTTGCAAAAATCTACGAAATCAGCGCAGGTTTAAGGTAAATAACCAGAAATAAGGCAGAAAGAAATCAAAAACAAAAAAAGATAAAAATAAAGCAGAATGCCTGAAAAAGAGGTTTAAGGTAGAAAGACTGAGAAAGTTTTTTGACCCCGGAATTTTCCCCAAGGAGACATTTCCTCAAAGCCTTACACTTAGCCTTCCTGTTTTCCTGCCTGCACATACCAGAGGCATTTTTGCCTCCATTTGCAGGTCCCGCATACCTCTTCGACATCCGAAGCTTTGTTAAGTTTTGAATTTATGAGCTTGAAGGCTTCATCCGCATTCAGAACAGTCCCGGCATCCAACTTCAATATATCCAGGACGATGAGGTCCATCTTCCGGATCTTCTGAGAAAGGACCGATTCCTGAACGGTGCATTCTCTTTTGCTGGGGCAGGAGACGCAGATTGCATCACATACCGTAACAAGCTTGAGAGGTCTGGAAGGAAAAGCCTCAAGATCCGAGATCACAGCCCGCATATTGGCAACAAAAGCCGGACTGTACCCATACCCCTGGAATCCCTGGATACAGCAGAGGTGATGCGCTCTTATATTCAAGAGTTCTGGATCGGATTTTGAATCGGTTTCAGATTTGCATATGGATTTCTCGAACATGCATTTCTCCGGAGCTTAAAATCACAAAGATTAAAAAATATTTTCTAAAAATTCACTCTATAATTCACTCTATAAAATCGATTTCCGAATCTCCGAGATAGGGCAATTCCAGCAGAGGAAGTGTTATCGCAGGAGCTTCAGAGCATTTTGCAAAAAGAATATCATAGCCCGTTTTAAGCCCGAGCATGATATTCAGGTCGGTGCCGTCATTGTTCAGAAGGAGAGCCTGTCCTATAGGGTTGCAGGCAGCTTCAAACCCCTGACTCTCGGTTTTTTTGATCCCAAGACTTTCTTTTTCAAGGCTGCAAACCTTACAGCAAACTGAAAACACCTCAAAATATCTTGAAAGAATATCATAGACCAGCCTTGCTTCTCTCTCATGCTCAATACAGAAAGCAATTCCTATCTTCCGGTACCCGAGCCGCTTTGAGTAAATTGCAATTTCCTCCAGCTTTGTCCTTTTTGCAGAGTCCGATTCAAGCCAGGCGGAAATCTGAATCGATTTGAGATTCTCGCCGTTATACTCAAGTCCTGATTTGAGAACAGAGCAGTTTTTGCCTACAAGGCATTCCTTATTCCTGCACAACGCACACTGCACACTTTTTCTCCCGGGGGTTTTTAAAACGAATAGGTATTATGAGCGTGAACTACCGCTAAACTAAAGATTTAGCGGCTTCCTGAGTCATCCTCCCAACCAATGTTAGCGAGTCGCACAGGCTCTACCCCTCGTTCCAAAGGTGAAACAGAATATGAACGTGAGATTATACTTGAGATGCTTTCCAGCTTCCGGTTTTCTCCGGCTTGACGTTCCCGATCCCTTCAGGTATGAGGATACCCTGTTATCCAACTCCTCAGCTTGGTTTTCGCATTTTGGTTGTGGCGACAGTATCAAATATTATAATATAGTTAATAATACAAACTTATTTGCAGAATCAATATCAAGAGAATGTTTAGAAGTTGACGCTTATATCCCCTGAGCTTAAAGACTCAGGGGTTTTACGCTGTTCTACGCTTCTTCATATAAACTTTACAGGTATAAATATTGACATGGAAGAAATAAATGTACTGGTAGGATTCATGATAAAGGAAATGAATGAAAAAAACAAATGAGAAAAGAAAGAAATCTCACTTAAGAATGAGAAGAAATAAAAACCCCAGAAGGGTTATTTCTGCCTAGCTTTAGGCATAGGGCCTTCATAGAGTTTTTCAAGGGCATTGACAATTTCTTCAAGCTTGCTGAAAGGAATCCCTATGAGCATTTCATCATTTTCGATATCAGTGGCTTTTCTACACCCGAAACAGCCTAAAGAAACGTTTATTTCTCCTGTCAGGCTCGGCAGGATGGTTGTGTCGGCGCAGGTTGCCTGGGAAGCTGCACTGCTGAAATTAACCCTTCCGCCTTTATAGTAAGTGGCTGCAGGGATAATCCAGTAAATAGTTTCCGGCCTGTCCACGAGAATAACCACATCAGGTTCAACCTTTGCGTCCTTCAGAGGGCCCACAACGGTTGCAGTTCCGCTTTCGGACTCAAAAGCCGGGCGCTTGGAAATCATGCCGGCTGCTGCCTCCACACTGTCAAACATTCCCAGGTTATGGTGGAATTCCCCTGAAACCACCTTTTCAGGCGTAGGAATAAGCCCGAGGCTTGAAGCGCCTACCACGCAGGCATGCTTGCCTGCAGGAATTACGAAGGACTCCCCTTTCCTGGCTTTCATGATGGATTGGCAGTGCCTGATATTTTTCTCAGGCTCATGATACCCTTCGGGAATGGGTTCTCCCTTTTTGATAACTTTCACTGCCACCGGTTCGTACTTAAGGTCAAGGAACTTGACCAGTTTCTCTGCAAGCTGAGTATAATCCATTGAATTCCCTCACCAACAATTTATTGAACTTACTAACGATTACTAAAGAATTCATCAACTATTTATGAATAAAATTAAAAGAACAGACTGCTATATTAATTAACAGCTGCTATATTATTTAACTTCTTAACATTTCAGTTGAGACTATTTATTTAAATTAAGATTCCCTTATAGGAAGGGTTTTTGAGCACATTTCTTCATCACAGGGCCCTGAAAGCCTCATTTTGATATCTGCCCAGAGCTTTCGAATAATATTTACAAACTCTACAGCTTCAGCCTTCCGGGAATGAGCGGCATATTCGATCACTGTTTCTTCATTCATCATTGCCTCTGTGGTTATATCCGTATAAGGTAAACGAGCAAGAAGGGGAATTCCGGCTTCCCTGCAAAAAGCCTCAATTTCGAGACTCTTTTTTTCGTTGATATCATACCTGTTAATGCAGGCAACAGCCGGAATTCTGAAATGTGCGGTCAGTTTGATCGCCCGTTTCAGGTCGTGAAGCCCGGAAACAGTGGGCTCGCTAAGCACAAGGACAAGGTCAGTCCCGGTAATTGCTGCCATAACCGGACAGCCGGTACCTGGAGGGCCATCAATAAGAACGAGTTTGCAGGAATATTGATCTGCAAGTTCTGAGGCCTTTTTTCGGACCAGGGTCACAAGTTTTCCACTTGCTTCCTCTCCAGTGCCCAGATTTGCATGAGCCATAGGCCCGAAACGGGTTATGGAGGAAACTGCCTGTCCTGAAACTCTCGGCGTAAGGCACACCGCTTTTTCAGGGCAGGCGACAGTACAAACTGCACATCCTTCGCAGCTATACGGATTTATCGTGAAGTTTTCAAGGACTGCTCCGAACCTGCAAACTTCCCGGCAGATGCCGCAACCTGTACAGAGTTCCGAGTCAACGGAAGCAAGTTCCAGTCCCAGACAATCCTCGGTATCAAGTACCCGGGGCTTAAGGATCAGAGGCAGATCGGGTGCGTCGACATCACAGTCGGCAAGTACGGCATTTCCCGAAAGAGAAGAAAAGGCAGCCGTAAGAGTGGTCTTTCCACATCCGCCTTTTCCGCTAATTATAGCCAGTTGCCTCATGATACCCCCATATTTTTGCAAGCCTGGGCTCTTATCATTTCGAACATGACCTTGAATTTTTCCTTCCATCCGGACATTTCCTTAACAAAAGGGACGCCCTCTGAATAGAACCTGGCAATCATTCTATCATTGGGAATGCGGAGCAGGATTGGAATTCCTTCAGCCCTGCAAAACTCTTCCACCCTTGAGTCCCCAAGCCCATCCCGGTTGAGAACAACTCCTACAGGAACCTGAAATATCCTTGCAGCTTCAAGGGCGAGAAGGAAATCATGGAAACCGAAAGGAGTGGACTCGGTCACAAGTACGCAGTAGTCAGCACACCCCAGAACTGCAAGAACAGGACATGCCGTTCCTGGAGGGGAATCAATGATTGCATGTCTACTTTCATCGATATGCCGCTGGAGCGCCCTGATGACAGGAGTCGCCATAGCTTCCCCCACGTTCAGGACGCCACGGAAAAATGTGAGAGATGAGTCAGAGGAATTTTTCTCGATAAGTCCGATAGACCGGGGTTTTTCGTCTATGGCCCCTGCGGGGCAGACAAAGCTGCAGCCTCCACAGCCATGGCAGAGAGATGGAAATGACAGGATCTTATTGGGAAGGGCAGCCAGGGCATTGAATTTACAGAAGCTGGCACAGTTTCCGCAAAGAGCACACCTCTCAGGGTCGATCTCCGGAACCAAGCAGGTTACTGCTTCCAGTGGCTCCAGTTCGAAACCCAGAAACAGGTTGCAATTAGGCTCTTCCACATCACAGTCAAAAAGCTGTACCTCTTCAAGAGCAAGGGCAAGGTTAACTGCAACTGTAGTTTTCCCGGTACCCCCTTTGCCGCTTGCAATTGCAACTTTCATGAGCTGAGCCTTCTAATCCCGCACATAAAAATAGGAGTTAATTCCTCAGTGATGGTGGTTGTGGTGGTCATGTTCTGCACAGGTGTTTTCAGCACTGGCACTATGGAGTTGATTTGCTTTCCAGGCTTCTACCGCATCCTGAACGGTTCCTCCGGCCCCTACGAAGACATCGATTCCATAAGACTCAAACATCTTGACAGCTCTGTACCCGAGCCCCGCACAGAGCATGATCTCCACCCCATATTTACGGAGTAACTCAGGAGGCAGTTCCACCCCTCCCATGTGTTCGCTGGTATTGGGGACCACGAAAATTTCTCCACTGTTGGTATCCAGGATTGTATAAGTGAGAGCCTTTCCAAAATGCTGCTCTACAGCCCCTTCCATGCCGTTGTTGTCTCTTGTGGGTATACATACTTTCATACAGATCACCTTTTAAATTTTCATATATTCCATAAAAATATTGTACAACATTTTTCGGATTATTTGAGATTTTGTTTCCAATATGGACAATTAACTCAATTATTTTTCATACCGCTATGAGTAGAAGCATTCGGGCGCTCAAGGACGGCAAGCTTTCCGGATTGATACTCATGCAAAGCAAAGGCTACCTTGCCTCTGACCCCATAGTGAGTTTCAACACCTGCTTCGGAGAGTATGGAGAAAGAATTCGGTCCCACACTACCCGTTAAGAGAATATCTATCCCTGCTCCCACAACTGCCTCTGCTGCCCGGATACCTGCACCGCTCGGGGCTTCTGAACCGGGATTTTTGATCGATGTCACTGACCCGACCTTCGGCTCAATAATCACAAAATAATTGCATCTTCCGAATTGAGGGTCCACTTCAGAATCAAGATCCTTTCCACAGGCACTTATGCAGATTTTCATATTTTATGCTCCAATATAAAATCCGCTGACTCTCAAACAATACATTTCTCTGTAAATGTTTCAAATAAAGTAGAAGCACATCAGTCCTTCACAAACGCAGAGAAGTCAGAGATATAGAAAGTACAATTTCACTCATTTGTACATAAATATTTATAGTTTTCTATTCGAAAAGAGAAATTGTTATATATTTATTCTGCAATGTGCATAAGTAAGCTATGAAAAAATGCAGAGGAAGGCCAAAATGTCCGAGGCGCGTTGAGCAAACCCCTGATATCACATATTTCAAGCCCCGAGGGGTCCCGCTATCAGACCTTGAGGTGGTGTCCCTCACAGTAGAAGAGCTTGAAGCCCTCAGACTTGTAGACATTGAGGGGCTGAGGCAGGAAGACGCAGCTAGCAGGGTAGGAATATCAAGGAGAGCTTTCTGGGAGGATCTAAAATCCGCCAGAATGAAAGTAGCCATTGCCCTGAGCAAAGGAAAAGCCATAGAAATAAAAGGCGGTAACTATATCAGAGCTGAGAGCTCTGACATTAATGAAGATGCTGATACGTAACAGAGGCATACTAAAAGGGGAAAAAATTGAAATTTTACATAGGCGATAAAAATGACAGATAAGGTTCAACCACTAGAAAGCTTATCGAAAAAGCCCGAGGAACCAAAAATCGTAGTCAACCTCCGGCGCATCAAACGTAAGATTATGGTAATGAGCGGGAAAGGCGGAGTAGGGAAAAGTACAATTGCCGCAAATCTCGCTGTCGGGCTTGCCCTCCGCGGGTACAGAGTAGGTCTTCTGGACTGTGACATCCACGGCCCGACTATTCCTACCATCTTCGGGCTGGAGTCTGCAAGACCTGAAGTAAGCGAAGAAGGAATTCTCCCGATTCAGGTGCTTCCCAATCTCTCAATAATGTCGATTGGTTTTTTGCTTGAAAACAAAGACTCACCTATAATCTGGAGGGGACCTGCCAAAATGGGAGCAATCAAGCAGTTTCTGGAAGAAGTTTACTGGGGAGCACTTGACTTTCTGATTATTGACCTCCCCCCCGGAACTGGAGACGAACCCCTGAGTGTTGCCCAGCTTATCCCCAACTGTGACGGTTCCGTACTGGTTACAACCCCTCAGGACGTAGCCCTCATCAGTGTCCGGAAATCAATCACATTCTCGGAAAAACTGAACGTACCTGTAATAGGACTTGTGGACAATATGCACGGGCTTATCTGCCCTCACTGCGATAAGCCTATAGACGTATTCGGAAGCGGAGGCGTTGAAAAAGCTTCAGAAGACTTCAATATCCCCATTCTTGCCAGACTGCCCATAGAGCCCAAAGTCGCAGAAATGGAAGACAAGGGGACGATCATTCAGGACCAACTCAAACACGGCACAGAGTGGCAGAAGAGCTTCGAAAAAGTTGTGGATGCGGTTCAGGAGACTTTGAAGGAAGAATAAAACAATTTAAAGCCGATTATTTAAAAAGAAATTCATATTTACTTTTTTACATTCCTTCTTCTATTTTTCCCTTTAAAGTAACTCATATTTTTTTCTATTTTTCCTTTTACAGCGACTTATATTTTTCTTCTCTTTTTCCATTTACAGCGACTCATATTTTTCTTAAATTTTCCTTTTATTATAATAAGTTACATAACTATAAGTTGATGTTATATCAGAATATACTAAAGTCTTCCTTACTCACCTTTTTACCTTCAACACATTGACCTATAACCGTTTCTCCTCCCCGGTTCAAGAAAGATTCTCGGGGACCCCTGGCAACATTCAGTTTAGAAATTATAAGACTCACACACCAGTAAGACAGTGATAATGTGATTATTTATGCAGATCTGGTAATAAATTAAAAAAACATAATAATATTTAGTGACACAAATAAGAATGTTAATATACACCACCCGAATACATATTTTCAGTGGTTAAAGTGACAAGTAAGAACAAAAATAAAAATAGTCACATTTTCATTATATTGATTTTCATTGTGATAGCATCGGTATTCTTTTCCGGATGTGCAGATTCCGATTCCAACACTGGTGAAGCGTCTTTGCTCAATGATTCTGAAGAGGCTGGAGGAAACATGTCCTCCGCAAAGGATGGAAACCTTCGAGCCGTTATGATATTCGGACCGGATGAATCCCTTGACCCCGGTTACAAATGGGTAGGCTGGTATGTCCGGGAAGCCGGAATATATGAGACTCTTTTTGCCTATGATGCCGATATGAACCTCGTGCCTGAACTTGCGGAAAGTTATGAAAGTCTCAATGATACCGCCTGGCAAATTAACCTGAGGTCAGATGTAAAGTTCCATGACGGGACGCCTTTCAATGCCGAAGCAGTGGTATTTTCGATAAACCGGGTCCTTGACCCTGATAACACCAGGCATACAGAGTACGATTTTATCGAATCAGTATCAGCTAAAGACGATATGACGGTTATCATCAGGACAAAAGAACCATATGCACCGACCATTGCAAGCCTTTCCGACCCCCTGATTTCAATAGTAAGCCCGGAAGCAGAAGATCTTACCCATAAACCCGTAGGGACTGGACCTTTTAAGTTCGAAAATTACGAAGAAGGCCTCAGACTATCTGTTTTGCGAAACGAGGACTACTGGGGAGGAGATGTTAAGCTTGAAAGTGCGACGATCGACTACGTTTCCGATCCTCTTACAAGGTCATTAAAACTACAGGCAGATGACTGTGACCTCGTCCGGGGCATCCCGGCCACAGAATCGGGCATTATCAACGAAAACCCCGACCTTGAAGTCCTCAGTAAGGAAACCCTGAGGCTCTGCTTTATGTATGTAAACACAAACAAAGAGCCCCTTGACGACCTGAGGGTCAGACAGGCTCTGAATTATGCGATCAACCGTGACCAGGTCGTAAGCGCTGCTCTCGAAGGGGAAGGAGTAACTGCAAAAGGAGTGTTCCCGTCAACTCTGCCCTGGTCAGCCAATGAAAAACTCGAAGGCTACGATTATTCCCCCGAAAAAGCAAAAGAAATGCTTTCAGAGGCAGGAATTACCGATACTGACGGAGACGGCTGGCTTGAATACGAAGGGAAGCCTTTCGAACTTACCATTCGCACCTATGAAAAAAGAGCCGAACTCAAACCCACAGCTGAAGTTATAGCTTCCCATTTTGGGAAAATAGGGATCAAAACCGAGGTAATTGTCCTTGAAACAGGAGCTTTGAGTGCGGATACAAGCGATGGGAACTATGACCTTTCCCTTTATGCCTGGGGTGTTGCCCCTGCCGGAGACCCTGACTATTTCCTCTCCTACCATTTCGAGTCTTCCGGAGAACAGGCAGGATGGACAGGGTACTCTAACAGCGAGGTTGACGAATGGATCAAAGAAGCCAGGGAAAGCACAAGCCCTGAGGAGAGACAGGAATACTACGACCTGATCCAGGCCCGGGTGCTTGCAGACTCTCCGGAAATATTCGTATTCTATTATACGGAACTTGACGGAATAAACAAACGGGTAAAAGGATATGAGATTTACCCGAATGAGATTTCCTTCATTACAAAGGACATCTACATTGAAGAATGATTAGAAAACTTTGCAGGGAGAACTTCTGCTAGAAGGGATCTCCCTGCTTTTCAGGCCAATAGCTTACCTGGAAAAAAGCAAATTTATGAAAATTTAAAAGCAGAAACCGCTTATCTCTTAAGAATTTATTATGGATTGATGTCATGGACTGCAAGAAAGTTATCGCTGATTACTGGAACCTCAGGTCTTCCACATATACAAACGGAGAGAACGGCTTTGATGCAGAAGAGAGGATTATCTGGAGGCGAATGCTTGAAAATTTCTTGCCTCCCGGACAAAGGTTAAAGGTACTGGATGTAGGGACCGGGCCTGGTTTTCTTGCGCTTCTCTTTGCTGAAATGGGACATGAAGTGACAGCCGTAGATATCTCCATGGGCATGCTTGAAAAAGCACGGAATAACGCAAAGACCCTGGGTGTCAAGGTTGACTTATTTCATGGAGATGCGGAAAAATTGCCATTTGAAGACTGCTATTTTGACCTGGTCGTAAACAAATATCTGCTCTGGACCCTCCCTCAACCGGAAATAGCAGTCCAGGAGTGGATGCGTGTCCTCAAACCGGGAGGCAGGGTCTTTGCTATCGACGGCAACTGGTTTAACCCCCGCCCGGACAAGAAGGTCAAGCGCTGGATTACCGGCGTGGTGAACCCCGACATGAACAAAAATCCCTCCAGATCATTTTTCAATGAATTTTACGGGCCGATCCGAAAAGCTCTCCCTCTTTACGAGGACATAAGCCCGGAAAATGTCTCAGTTGTCTTTTCCAAAATGGGTTTTGAAAACACTGCAGTAAATCCCCTTCAGGAAGCGCAGAAATTTAAGAAAAGCAAGCTTCCATTCATCCAAAGATTTCTCAGGGATACCCCCATCTTCCTGATTACGGGACAAAAGGCAACTGAATAAACCTCCAGTTTTTCTCCATTTTTTGAGTTTGAGCTTAACCATTGTTTTTTTGTAGATAGTCGGGCTTCTCCCGGATCTGACGAAAACTTCAATGCAGGCTTATAATTCAGGCGTTATACAAGAAACAATCTATCAATCAATAGCTCCCTGCACGGAAGACATCTTTTTCAGGTATTTCAGAGTCCAGGGACAGGCAGCAATACAGATCCCACATATAGAGTTTTTCACGCCACTTTTTTTGAAATTTTTCGTACATTCCTCATAGCATGCTCTTATGTCCAGAAACTCGTCCCTGTAACGCCCCGGATACCATTCTTTTCCCGAGATGGCACCTGCCGGGCATGCTTCCGCACAGCGAGTACATTCCCCACAAAAAGAGCGTTTTACAGGTGTACCGGGTCTGAGAGGAGCATTGGTAAAGACCGTGTTTAAGCGAAGAGCCGAACCAAACTTCTCTGTAACAAGGAGGTCACATTTGCCTACCCAGCCCAGGCCCGCCCTTGTGGCCGCAGTTTTGTGGGGAAAATCCACGGCTAATTTTTCCCTATCAAAATTTTCCGTGGTAGGACCAAGGGAAACTGCCTCAAATCCCTTCTCTTCCAGATAGCTTACAAGCTTTGTGCCCAATTCCCTCAGTTTCCCGTTGGCTCGTGTGCATTCGGCAGAATAACCAGAATCAGGCCCATTGATGAGTTCCCTGAGAAAATCGGGGTCCAGTGCAACCCCGTAAACTACCGCCTTCTGCAGGTCCGGATAAGGATTCGAATCCAGAGAACAAAAACCTGCAACCCCTGCTACGGAAACCCCGTTTTCATCAAGATAATGTATGACTTCGGAGGTAATATCATCATTCGTCAATTCATTATCATTCGTCAATTCATTATCATCCGTCAATTCAACATCATTTGTCAATTTATCCTCTCCTCCTTTTTGTAAACTATTCACTGAATTCGGGCAACAGGTATCATACTACAGTAAAACAATATTCGGCCTATTGAGTATTTCATCAGTATGAAAAAAATTTCATATAAAAATATGCCCTGAAAAGAGATTTCCGGATTGTATAACCATTTTTAGGGACAATATACACTTTTTAGAAATATCATGAATCCGGACCTGCTGAAACAAATAGAAAATACTATATATGAAGAATAGAGAGACAAATTAAACAAATGAATAACAATAAGTTTTAAAAAAACATAGGCTAGTGCTAAAAATGGTGTGTGTAAAAATACTAACACACATATTAAGAAAGATAGTGTTTATGGCACCTGTATTTCTTTTCATTTCTATTGTCAGTTTTTCTTTAATATATGTAACCCCCGGAGACCCTGCAGAAATCATCCTGACAAGCTCCTCTGGAGGGGCTGACCCTGCCGCGGTGGAAGAATTCAGGATCAAAGAAGGTTTTGATAAGCCCCTGTACGTGCAGTATCTCAACTGGCTTGGAGATGTGTTGCATGGTGAACTTGGTTATTCATATATGAGCGAACGCCCGGTCTCAGAGGCAATCCTGCAGGCCTTTTCCGCAACTCTCAAGCTTGCCATTGCAAGTTTCCTGGTCTCGCTTGTGATCTCGATTCCAGCAGGCATCCTTGCAGCTTTGAAGCGGGATACCTGGATTGATGACCTGAGCAGGCTTTTTGCCCTCCTTGGGGTTTCTATGCCAAATTTCTGGCAGGGTTATCTTATGATACTGGTTTTTGCCGTATTCCTACGCATTCTTCCTGCGGGAGGGTTCGGAGAAAACGGAGACTTTTTACATCTTATCCTGCCCATGCTGACTCTCGGGACAAGTTCCGCAGCTATTACAATGCGCCTGACGAGATCCAGCTTCCTTGAGGTACTCCAGGAAGACTACATCTATGCAGCCAGAGCAAAAGGGCTTTCGGAAAAGGTTGTGATTGGAAAGCATGCCCTTAAAAACGCCATGATCCCCGTAATAACCATGGCGGGTCTGAATTTCGGATACCTACTAAACGGTTCTGCAGTGGTCGAAACCGTATTTGCCTGGCCAGGGCTCGGAAATCTTATTGTCAATTCGATCTACAACAGGGACTATCCCATGATCCAGGGAACCCTTCTCTTTGTAGCTGTTCTCTTTGTAACAATAAACCTGCTTGTTGACCTTTCTTACAGTTATCTTGACCCGAGGATTCGAGATGAAATACAGGATTAAAAACAGGAGCTTGCTTGCCGGGATCATAATCCTCAGTTTCCTCACCTTTATAGCCCTTTTTGCAGCCTGGCTTGCCCCTCATGACCCGGAAGCAATAGACCTGGACCTGAGGCTGACTCCGCCAAACTCCGAGTATCCCTTCGGCACCGATCATCTGGGGAGGTGCGTGCTGAGCAGAGTACTGTTTGCGAGCCGCATATCTCTTATGATAGGGATTTCAGTCGTGACGCTGTCCCTTTTTACAGGGATAGTCGTCGGCACCACTGCTGGTTACATAGGCGGGCTCGCAGATGAAGTCCTTATGCGATTTGTAGACGGAGTTCTGGCTTTTCCGAGCATGTTTCTAGCCCTGGCGATCGTGGGACTTTTCGGGGGAGGACTTGCCAACATGGTACTGGCCCTTGTCCTGATAGAGTGGACAGGCTATGCAAGAGTGGTCAGAGCGTCGGTACTTACGGTTAAAAGCCGGGAATTCGTCACGGCAGCCAAAGGGTTTGGGGGAAACAATCTGTACGTGATCGTTCGTCATGTTCTTCCTCATGCCTCATCCCCTCTCCTTGTTATGGGAACCCTTGGGATGGGATATGTGATCCTCGCATCTGCAGGCCTAAGTTTTCTCGGGTTTGGAGTGCAAACCCTTCCGGAATGGGGAGCCATGCTTAATGAAGGCAGGTATTTTCTCCGCACCGCCCCATACCTTATGATCTTTCCGGGAATTTCGATAATGCTTACCGTCCTCGGGTTTAATTTCCTGGGAGACGGGCTCAGGGACTTGCTTGATCCGAAATCAAAGCAGAAGCAGGACTCATTATGACGCGAAATCTTATCACCCCTGATCCCGGGTCCGGGAATGGTTCTCCACCCCTGCTTGAGATCTGGAATTTGAAAGTTCATTTCCCTGACGATGCCGGCCCTGTAAGAGCCGTTGACAGTATTGACCTTACAGTCAGGGAGAAGGAATGCTTTGGAATAATAGGAGAGTCCGGCTCGGGAAAAACGGTGCTTTGCCTGGCGATTCTGGGTCTTCTGCCCGGAGATGCGTCATTTTCAGGAGAGATCACATTTAAAGGAGAAAACCTTTTTTCGATGCCTTCCCGGGAGATCAGGAAAATACGCGGAAAGGAAATCGGAGCAATATTTCAAAACCCGGCAACTTCCCTTGACCCTGTATTTACAATAGGAGATCAGCTTTCGGAAGCCCTGAGCAGAGGCGAAGGCTTTTCGAAAGCTGAGGTAAACACAAATTTAATTCATCTCCTGAATAGAGTCAGCATCCAAGACCCTGCCCTTCGGATCAGGCAGTACCCCCACGAACTGAGCGGGGGCCTGAGGCAAAGGGTGATGATTGCCATGGGAATTGCTGCCGAACCCTCACTTATCATTGCGGACGAACCCAGTAGCGGGCTGGATCTCAGGATAAAGCGAAGAATCATATCTCTCCTGCAGGATATAAGTCAGAATGCGACAATGTTTATCGTCACACATGATCTGGAGCTTGCAGAAAAGCTCTTTGAGACCCTTGCTGTGATGTATGCAGGAGAAATTGTAGAAATTTCAGGCTGCAAAGAATTTTTCAAGGCTCCGATGCACCCTTTTTCGGAAGGGCTTCTGAATTCGCTTCCTTCCAGGGGGATGCAGCCGATCCCGGGGTCAAGCCCTTCCTTGACTGCCCTCCCGGAGGGGTGCAGGTTTTTCCCCCGGTGCAGGTATGCAATGGAGATTTGCAAAAACAAGCACCCGGAACTATTTTCCTTAACGGGAGAACGTCAGGTGAGGTGTTTTAAGTATGCTTGAAGTCCGGGGGCTGAAAAAATATTTTTCTTCAGGGATTTTCAAAAAAGAGGTTATAAAGGCAGTAGATGACGTTTCATTTGAAGTCCGGAAAGGGGAAACCCTCGGGCTTGTGGGAGAAAGCGGGTGCGGAAAAAGCACTGTTGGAAAGTGCATCCTTCGTTTTGAGCAGCCGGACTCCGGGACCATATTTTTTGAAGGGAAGGAGCTGACAGGACTCCCCAGAAAAGAGTTTTTGAAAGTGCAGCCCAGGATGCAGATGATCTTCCAGGACCCCTATTCATCCCTTGACCCAAAAATGATGATAAAATCAAGCATTTCCGAGCCCCTCAGGCTTCAGGGAGTTAAAAAAAAAGCAACTTATGCCGAAGTTCCCCTCCTTCTGAAATCGGTAGGGCTTTCCCCGGAACATGCAAACCGATATCCTCACCAGTTGAGCGGGGGGCAAAACCAGAGAGTTTCCATAGCAAGGGCTCTGTCACTGAAACCGAATGTCCTGATTGCGGATGAGATTACAGCTTCCCTGGACGTGTCAGTACAGGCACAGATCCTGCATCTAATAAAGAACCTCAAAAAGGAACTTTCCCTGAGTATGCTTTTTATTTCTCACGACCTCGAAGTTGTAAGGCATATGTGCGATCGGGCAGCTGTAATGTATGCCGGAAAGATCCTGGAGATCGGAGCCGTAGAGGAAGTATTTTCTCGACCGCAACACCCTTATAGCCGGCAGCTCTTATCCGAGCCGATTAGGGATATGAAGGCAAAAGAGATCTGGAAGCCTGATTTTGAAGCCAAAACCGACATTACCTCTGGTTTTGAAGGCTGTGTATTTTACGGAGAATGTCCTTATGCGGACCCTGAATGCAGAGCTGAAAAACCGGAGATGCTACAAACAGGGCAAGACCACTACATTTTGTGTAAGAAGTTAACAAAATGAATCCTGTTTTCACACTCTATTTTTTCACACTCTATTATTTCATATTTTTTGCCTGACTTCATGGAATTCATCAGCCACCGCAACATTATCCAGAGAGGATTTCTGAGGCCCGGATGAAATTCCCGAATTAACTCTCCGCTAAACTGCAAAATTCCTACCTTCAGGCTCAAGAAAAACAAAATTATTTGAAATAAGAAAGAATTACTAATACGGAAAGCTTAAAGAACTACAAGATAAACAACTAATGTTGAGAACATGAATAAACTAATTATACCACTAATCCTGCTCGCATCTGTAATCTTTACGGCAGGCTGTACTGAAAGCCCGGAAAGCGCCACAAGTGCCCAGGAAATAAGTGTTGTTGAAAATATGACCTCTCTGGAACAGATAAACACGTCCGTCCAGGAAGGTCCGGTTCTTATAAAAGTAGGAGCTGAGTGGTGCGGACCATGCCAGCAGATGAAACCCATCCTGAGCGACCTGGCAGCAGAGTACACTGGAAAAGTCACGGTCATGTCTGCAGATATAGATCAGAGTCCTGAAATTGCAGCGTACTTCGGAATAGCCTATATCCCTGATTCCTTTGTAGTCGTGGGCTTTGAAAACGGAGAATATGTTTACATGCAGGAAGACGGAAACGTCACTACGGACAGATTCCAGGCAAGAGTTCTGGGAGTCAGGGATAAACAGGTGTATGAAGAGCTTCTGGAAAGAGCCGTTCTTTACTATGAGAACAAATAATAAAAAGCGGCTTTCCCGTAGAACTGAACTTCAAATCCTGCGTCAGTTGGAAAACTCAGGGTTTCCGGCCGAGTTTAGACTGAAAACAGTTTTCCGTTTAAAAAACGTACCGTAGCAAAAACAAACTGAAAAACACCGAACCAGACCATGTCTTATGAAGCTATTTCACCCGTGGTTGCATTTGGTGCAGGAGTTCTCAGCGTCCTGTCCCCATGCATCCTCCCCCTTCTTCCTGCAGTTCTTGCAAGTTCAACAGGAAAAGGAAAGTTAAGGCCCCTTGCTATAGTGCTTGGAGTATCTATTTCTTTCACCCTCATGGGAGTCGTGACCTCCGCCTTCGGAGCAGCTTTCCAGGCATACCTGGGACAGCTGAAAATCCTGGCAGAACTTCTGATCATTACGATGGGGCTTGCAATGCTCTTTGAGATAAGCCTGTTTAACGCCTTTGCAAGATTTCCCCTGCTTGCAGGAATGAACGAGAAAGGACCGATCTCAGGTCTTCTGTTGGGACTTTCCCTCGGAGTGCTCTGGATTCCCTGCGTGGGACCTATCCTCGCCTCAATCCTGACAATGGTAGCCCTGGAAGGAAGTGCTGCTAGCGGTGCACTGACCCTTTTCATCTATTCTGCAGGGTTTGCGGTACCCATGCTCCTGCTTGCATACTCGGCTCACCTCTCCACTTCAAAAATAAAACTCATATCAAAATACGATGCGGCCTTCAAAAAGGGAGCCGGGATAGTGCTTCTCCTTGTAGGGCTCTGGATGGCCTATCAGAACCACCTCAGCTGGCTCATCTGATTTTTTTTACTTAGCGTACCAAACAATATACATTTGACACAGTTTGAAACAAAAATTTAGGGAAGGAAACAGCAGGTTAAAACAATATTAAACCTGTTTCTTCTCATACGATTGATTCGGTTTCCATGGAAATAGGGACAATTTCTCCTGACTCATAGTTCTTACTGTACAACCATATATCAACTAAAGTATGACTATGGGGAATTTCTATCTTAACCGTGCTTGTAATCTGTTTATCCATGGTTACCTTAAAAATATACTCTCTTTTCTCGCGGTGGAACCGAAGGCTTAAAGGACGAGCCTGTGAAAAATCGCCTTCAGACTCAAGACTGTAGGTTTCGTTTATTATTGATTTGTTCTGCTGATCGAATACTTCAACTGCCACTTCATGACCTTTAACGTCATGGTTGTGTATCACGAAAAAAGGGGCAGCAGATCCCATAAAAATGAAGGGAAGAAAGAGATAGAGAACTAATATGAATACCAGAATAGTGATACCTGAAATAACCAGTTTCTTGGTATTATTACCCAATCAGATCCACCTCAGAGAAGAATTCAAGAAAAATACAAATACAGGAAGTTTCACCGGCATATTCTCACATCATTTCGTTAAATTCTATGAGGATAGGGATCGTTTTGGGGGATTCGTAGTCCAAATAAGTATCACCATAGTCCTTACTGTATAAACGTACGTCGGCAAAAGCATGACTATTCGGAAACTCCAGTTTATCCGTGCTTGTAATCTGCTTATCCATAGTTACCTTAAATGTGTATTCTCTTTTTTCCCGGTGTAACCTTAAACTAAAAGGACGAGATCGTAACATATCACTTTTAGGTTCCAGAATGTAGGTTTCATTTATTATTGATTTGTTCTGCTGATCGAATACTTCAACTGCCACTTCATGACCTTTAACGTCATGGTTGTGTATTACAAAAAGAGGTGCTGCAGGTCCCCTAAACATGAAAGGAAGAGAAACATAGAAAAACAAAGCGATTGTCAGGAGCATAAAAAGAATAACCAGTTTTCCATCATTGCTGCCCAATTGGATCCAACCCTGAGAATAATGTACAGGACTTACGCACTTGAAATATAAAATCAAGCACATGCAGAGCCGACAACATTTTTTTGGTTAATACAGTTAAGTCTTTTCCGCTCGTGGTTTTCAGCTCAACTGCGTAAGTCCTAATGTAAAAAGAATATACATATTGTTCTTACGATATATTCTTGACTCGGATTACAAGATGGAGAACTACAAATATAAATTTATCGTAAAGGAGAAAATAATGTCTGGGTGCCGTAACTAAAAAACCGGTTAGAAAACAAAAAAAATAGCTCGAGATAAAAGAAAAAAAATCAAAAAAGAAAGCAGAAATTGTTATTCTTCACTTTCCCTTGCGATTGCTACGAGCTCGTTTACACAGGCAACAGCCATCGGAGTCCCCCCCCTTGTCCCGACACAGCTGATTGAAGGGATGGGAATTTTCAGGTTCCGGACCATTTCCCTGGATTCGGCTGCGTTTACGAAGCCAACGGGAAGCCCGATTATAAGAGCAGGCCTTACACCTTTTTCGATCAGCTTGCAGACCATGATGAGGGCCGAAGGGGCATTTCCGATTGCGATGATGCTGCCGTCCAGTTTGTCTTTTGCGGCAAGGTATCCTGCGGAGGTCCGGGTAATTCCGTATCTGTTGGCGATTTCGGCGTTCGGGTCTTCGTCGAGGACGCAGATCACTTCCGAGGAGTGACCGACCTTTGTGATCCCGGCTTTTACCATATTGATATCAACAAAGATAGGAGCGCCTTTTTTAATTGCTTCAACCCCAGCAGGTATGGGGTCGTGCGTAAAACGCATGATGTCGGCAACCGAGAGGTCTCCTGTAGCAATTACGCAGCGCTGGCGGAAACGGTCTTCGGGTGTGGAATTCCCGACAATTTCCCGGATCATTGTCCGGCTTTTCATGTAGATGGCTTTTGCCTCTTCAGTCCTTGCCCCCGAGTCGGTACAGATCTTTACAAGTTCGGGATCGACTTCCACCGTAAGCTCGGTAAATTCTTCGAGGTTCTCTTCGCTTTCATTAGCACTTTTTTCAGTAGTCATATTTCTTATGATACCCCCTGGGTGTTATGATTATATCCTTTTTCGGAGACTTCCAGATCCGGGACTCCCCGTTACCTATGAGAATAGCGGTGCTCATATCCACCCAGTCCTCATACTCCATGACCTCCCCGAGGGTTGTCACGATCTGGTCCTCTTCCTCGCCCCTCATGGCGTTCTTGACAAGCCCCACAGGCACGGAATCGGCCTTGTACTTGCGGATGATTTCGATTGCCCTTGCAAAGTTGGACTTTCTTTTGCGGCTCTTTGGGTTGTAAAGCCCTATCACGAAATCCGCGTCTGCAGCCATGTTAAGCCGCTTTTCGATAACCTCCCAGGGAGTTAAGAGATCGCTTAAGCTGATCACTGCAAAGTCCGTCACCACGGGTGCACCGAGAATACTTGCCCCTGCAAGGACTGCTGTAACCCCTGGAAGGATTTCTATGTCCACGTCAAGGCTCTCGTGCTCAGCAACCTCCAGCACGATTCCTGCCATGCCGTAGACGTTGGTGTCGCCCCCGCTGACCATGACCACGTTTGCGTTTTTTGCAAGTTCCACGGCTTTCCGGGCTCTTTCAACCTCTTTTCCCATAAAACTCCGGATTACCTCCTGCGTGCCGAGAAGACTTTCCATCTGATCCAGGTAAGTACTGTTCCCGAGAACATAATCGGCATTGAGGATTACGTCCCGGGCTTTGAGGGTTAACTGTTCCACGGAGCCCGGCCCTATCCCTACAACGTAGAGTTTTCCGCCGGATGCCTTATCTTGCGATTGCGATTGTGACTCTGCCATAGACTTTCTTCCTGCAAATCAATTCGTGTTTTTCCGAGAGGGCCAGTGCAGCAGGCTCTGCAACCCCTTTTAACCCGAAGCGCGAAGCCTGGGAGGATGAAGGAGGGTTGTAGCTGTTCAGCACCTCATCCGGCAAAAAGTTCACCGGAATGTCGAGAATTTCACCTGCTTCCAGCAGACCTCGCTCATTTTCTTTGAGTTTCGCAGAGGCAAAAGCCGTAATCTCCTGGAGACTCAGGCCGCATTCGTCAAGCGCCTGTTTTACGGCGTCAAGAACTTCTTCTTTTGTAATGCCCCTGCGGGTTCCGATTCCGAGAATCATCATTAATCATTTCCACTGCTTTATTATGCAGTTTCGTCATTAATCGGCTTATTAATTGCTAATTGGTATTTATTATCAGCTGTTTCCGGTACCTTCATCCTTTGCTTCAGCCTGTTTTTTTCTCACAAGCACGGAAACATCCTCGTCCACAATGACAATCCTGGGTCCCTTAACCTCAAGGACTTCTACCTGCCGGTCAAGGAGGGCACAGTTTACAGCGATTGTGGATTCTTTATTGAAGACCTCGCAGCCAAACCTGTCAGCAATCCCTTCAACCGAGGGTTTGCCGTGGACCTCGGTAGCTGTGGTAAGCACGGGAACTGCACCCAATTCCGCAAGCTTTCGGGATATCTCATTTGCCCCGTGATGCCCTCCAAGGAGAGGGATTGCGAAATTCAGGTTAGAGTCCACTACGACCACTGCCGGGTCCGACCATTTATTATTGAGAAGGGGAGCAATATCCCTTACCACAATACCCGTAGCAAAGACTGCAACGATTGCCCCGTAGTTTTCAAAGGCTTTCCTGAAGATACCCTTTTCATAGAGCAGAAGGTCAGCTTCAAGATGCTCTGCTATCTTTGATGCAATTTCCCTGTTCCTTTCAAAGGTAATTACAGCGGTTCCTGGGCCACTCCGTATAGGTAGGACCTCCTGTAGTTTTTAGGGTCAACAACCCCACCGATAATTATCATTGCCGAGCGCGTGATCCCTGCATCTTTCACCTTGTCTGCGATATCTTCTACAGTCCCTGTGATAACTTCTTCATCTTCCCAGGATGCATGGAAGACAACTGCAACAGGAGTGTCTTTCGGGCAGCGGACTTTTTCCATGATTTCCCTGATCTTCTGGGTCCCAAGGAAAATTGCCATGGTGGTATTGTAAACGGAAAGCTCGGAGATAAGGTCTTTTTCCAGAGTTTTTCCTGCAGGACGTGTGATGATAAGGGTATCTGAAACCCCGTTAAGAGTAAGCTGGGTGCCAAGAGCTGCTGCGCTTGCGAAAACCGAGGAGACGCCGGCAACTCTTTCAACTTCGATATCGTATTTTTTCAACTCTTCCATCTGCTCGATAACAGACCCGTAAAGCGAAGGGTCTCCGCTGTGGAGGCGCACCACGAACTTTCCTGCATCCACGGCATCGGCAATTATTTTCGTGGTCTCGTCAAGGGTAAGCCCGTAGCTGTCGACCGTTTCTCCCTTCGTGTAATTAAGGACTTCGGGGTTTACAAGGGAGCCCGCATACATAACAAGGTCCGCTTTTTCAAGCAGCTCACGTCCGAGGACAGTAATCAGTTTGGGGTTTCCGGGACCTGCCCCCACAAAATATACTTTTCTTTCCATTTGACCATTCCCTTTGCTTATTTTTTACCGTAAATAATGCTGAAATAGTTCCCTTTTTCCGGGATATCTTCTTTCTTACTGATAATCAGTTCATTGTCCGAAAAAAGCCTCTCTGCGAAAATAAACTCTCTATACCCTTCAGTTTCGAGCTTCTCGATAATCTTTCTCGGTTGTGTGGCTTTAAGGTGGATCTTATACCCGATCTCGGAGCCGTCGCTTACCTCAAAGGAGCTCTCGACCGCCACATCAGTCCTTGCAGCAAAAGACGTGATGGAACTTATTCCCGGCACTGTTGAAGTCTCAACATCAGGGTAGTGTCTGTTCATAACCTTTTTCAGGTGAGTGAAAGTGGAGAAAAAGTTGGGATCACCTATAAGCCCGAAAGCCGCTGTCCCTTTTCTGGCCTCATCTGCAACACGGTCTGCATTTTCTTTCCAGAGGGTGTTCAGGACTTCGATGTCCCTTATCATGGGAAACTCAAGGATTTCGGCGTCCGTATATGGGGCTACAAGGTCTTTTGCCAGGCGTCCTGGGACGTATACCTTATCACTGTTTTTCAAAACATTCACTGCTTTCAGGGTCAGAAGTTCAGGGTCTCCTGGACCAAGTCCTACTCCTATTAACATATTATCGCTCCATAAATTTACAGGTAAATATTAAACGTGATTTGATTAATTTGATGGTGATTTAACCTGATAGCGATTAAAGGATAATATTCAGGCTTGTTTTTTTCCGACAACTATGTACACCGGATTTTCAGGTTTGAACATAGTTTCTCCTGCAATCGGGGCACTTCTCGAGACTGAAATGTGGACTACTTCGTCAAAAATTCCCAGCTTCTTCATAGCCTCGATTGTTCGGACAACCGTCTCGATACGGACTGCGTTTACCACAATACTGCGGGTTTTTTTTTCAACGAGTTTCTCAAGGATGGCGTCAATGTTCTTAGTACCGCCAACAAAAGCGCAATCAATTGAATCAATAGACCCTCCGGAGCCGAGAAGTTCCGAGGCTTCGCCGGCCAGGACCCTGGCATTTTCAATCCCGAAACTCTTGAAGTTCGCTTCCGTAGCAAGGAGAGCCTCTTTACGGGCATCTATTGCATAGATAGTCAGGTTACGGGCAATCCGAGCTGCTTCAATCGAGACCGAACCCGTACCGCAGCCTACATCTGCAAACCGATCCCCATCCTGCAGGCCGAGTTTGGAAAGGGACACTGCAATTATTTCCGGTTTAGTCGGACCGCCGCTAACACTTACTATTTCGGACATGTTCTACCTCGGGAAAAGTGAATATGCATTATTAAATATGTGACGATATAAGTTGGAAATTATATTAAATCTGGATGTACAGTTAGAGCTGGCAATATATGATATTTTTCAGGTTCAAGCCATATGCAGAAGCATATAGAGAAACATCAATAAATTAGATATTTCAGATTTACCCGATTATAAATATAACTTGCTGTAGATATACCTTATTACCGACACGAAGGGCAACAAAGGAAAGTAAACTTTAATGAAGCTCCCCGGAAATCGGAAAAAACAGGTCGAAAAGTTTGTACTGGTTTTGAGTTGCGCCTAAAAATACGAGCCTTTGAGACGCAAGCAAACACTAATTAAAAATTTTATATTTTTTAGTATTAAGTTGACACTCTCCAAAGAATATCAGGCAAAGGTTTTAAAAAAGTGAAGGCCCAAAAATTTCCTGCAATTCAGGGGAAAACATCAAAAACATTTTTATGACATGAATTTAAGATTACTTATAGCAGCTTGAAAGAAAGAGATTTTAACTATAACAGCATATGGGAGTTAAGTTCTTGGCACTCCCGATACAGTGCCTCTTTGAGAAAAATTTAAAACGCCTTTTAAGAAAAAAACGAGAGATATTCCCAAATAAATGTTTTTTAAACAGGAAACGGAACATCTCCGGTTTAATGGCTGATTTTTTTAATCTGCATACTTAACAGCATCTTTTTGACAGGAAACTACTCCAGCAGTGTAAGCCCGCCCTCTCGACGCAGGGCTCTGCCACCTAAATGAAAGGAGGATACCAGATGAAAATTTACGAATCATACGAAGACCTGCCCAAGCTAAAGCTGCCTTATGGAAACGAGATATTCATAAGTGACAGCACCATCCGTGATGGCTCCCAGATGCCAGGAATAGTCTTGAGCAGAGAACACAAAATTCAAATTTATGAATACCTGCACGAGATAGGAATTGAGAAACTTGAAGCCTTTGTATTCAATAAGAGAGACAGGGACGCCGTTGAACTTATGTTCGACCGGGGATACGAGTGTCCTGAAATCACTGGCTGGGCAAGGGCTTCAAGGGCTGACATAGACAAAATTCTGGAAGTAGACGGCCTTGAAGAGACCGGGATTTTGATGTCGGTCTCGGATACGCACATTTATTCGAAGATGAGGCTTTCAGGAAGGGAGGAAGCTGAAGAGAAATATCTTGATGCCCTTCAATATGCGGTGGACCATGGGCTTCGTACAAGAGCCCACCTGGAAGATATGACGAGGGCTGACAACTACGGCTTTGTTTTCCCCCTCGTAAAAAAGATTATGGAAATCGATCCTGACTGCATTATAAGAGTCTGCGACACCGTCGGGTACGGGATGCCGTTCATGAATATTGACGAACCGTACGGAATTCCTAAAATTGTCCAGTACCTCAAAAAAGATATAGGGGTCAAAAATATAGAAACCCACATCCATGACGATTACGGTTTCGGGGCAGCAAGTTCGATTGCGGGTTTCTGGCACGGAGCCAACTGGACAAGTGTAACCTTCCTGGGCATAGGAGAACGTGCAGGCAACAGCGAAATGGAAAAAATCCTGCTCTTCCTGGCGGACAGGGTTGAAGGTTTTGATAAATATAATTTGGAACCCGTCACTCGTTTTGCAAAGTTTATGGAAAAAGAACTCGGGCTCAGGGTCCCAAGAAACAAAGCTGTTGTCGGGAAAAACATCTTTGCCCACGAATCAGGAATCCATGCCGCAGGTGTCCTGAAAAATCCCTTCAACTATGAACCTTACCCTCCCGAACTTGTAGGAAGTACCAGGCTCCTCCTCATAGGCGATTCTTCGGGTCTTGAAGTGATACGTTACAAGATTCAGGAAACCTTAAATGACCTCCTTGATGTCGAAACCATAATCGAAAAAGATGATAGGAGACTGCTTAAGATCCAGAAAGAAATCCAGCAGCTCTATGATAAAGAAGAAAGGGTCTCCTGTATCTCGGATGAAGAGCTCCTTGCTTACGTTGAGAAATATTTCCTCTATCAACCAATCTGTGACCCTGCACATACGGGTAGAGGGAAATTTAAAGGCAAAGGAAAAATTCAGGAACCGGTAGAAGAGGTAGAAGAGACGGATTAAAAGTAAGGGCAAAAACCGTAAAGAACAAAAAAGAAAGCAAACGAAAACTCGCTTGCTTTCGGATTCCCACATTTCAGATGCTCGAAATCTTTATTTCAGGATTTCGGCGGTGTATTTTGCGATCTCGTCTGCCATCTGGCTGAGTTTTGCGTTGCCTCCAACGTCGTAGGTCACATACTTGCCTTCGGAGATTACGCGCTCTGTGGCTTTGAAGATAGCTTCGGACTTTTCCTTCTCACCCAGGTAGTCCAGCATCCAGGCTCCTGCAAGCACGGTTGCAACAGGGTTTACTTTATCCAGCCCGGCATACTTCGGGGCTGAGCCGTGAGCCGGCTCGAACATTGCAAAATTGTCCCCGAGATTTGCAGAGTAAATGAGCCCGATACTGCCAACAAGGGCTGAACACTCTTCACTGATTACATCCATGAAGAGGTTGGTGGAAAGGAGGACCTTTTTATTGAAGATCTGAGGGTTTTTGATAAGCTGCTGGGCGATGTTATCAATGTGATAGGGCCAGACCTCAATGTTAGGGTAGTCCTGTGCAACCTTTTCGACTTCTTCTAAGAAAGAGCCGCAGGTCAGTTTCAGGATATTGCTTTTATGGATGGGCACAACCGTGTCGTAACCTCTCCTTTTGGCTTCCTCAAAGGCATAGCGGGCAATCTTACCGGATGCAGTACGGGTAATTTTTCGGATTGCAATGGAAACATCGTCTGTGAGCTGGATTTCCTCACCAATGTAAAGTCCTTCAGTCCCCTCTCGCACACAGACCATCTCGACATCCCCGAGAGGTGCATTTGAGTTCGGGAAGGTCTTTATCGGCCTGACATTTGCATAGAGGTCGTACTTTCTCCTGATGGATACGGCCACACTTCTCGGGGAGCCTATCCCGCCGGGGGTTGTGGTCGGCCCCTTGAAACAGGCATCGGAGCTGTCAAGGATCTGCCAGGTCTCATCAGGGACAAGGGAATTGCCGCCATGCTCTTCCCACCAGCCGGCTCCTGCTTCACACATTACGAATTCAACATCAGTGCCAGCGGCGTTTGCAACTTTAAGCATTGCTTCCACAAGTTCGGGGCCAACCCCGTCACCTTTGATTACTGCTGCGGTTTTAGTCATGTTATCACCAGATCTATAAGGTTCGTGTTAAAAGAACCGTAGCGATTGAAAAGCTAAAAAAGGGGGAACTTTTCTAAGAACGTGGTAAGTATAATTGAATCTTGCCGCGTACTCAATGTAAGGCTCATATTTCAACTTTTGGGTAATTATACTATAGAATACACCCAGAAAATAGGTACGGGTTCACAGAATATAATCCTGTCCTCGTGCCCCGCAAAGATAGGTACGGTTTTCAAATTAAACTGTTAATATTTTCATTTGAAATTCGTGAAGGAATCCTATAATTTGAATATAAGTATTTGAATATAAGTAAAAGATAGTAAAATGCTTTCAGGAAATTTCCGGGGATAAACATGTCTGCAAAAATTCCGATTACCGACAACCACATGCATATAGACCCGAGAGCCAGAGGGCTTGAAGCCGTTAAAGACTTTCAGAAATCAGGCGGGACGCATATAATCCTGGTTACGAAACCCAGCTGGTCCCTTGGAATTGCGGTCAAAAAACCCGAGGATTATCTTGCGGTCTTTGACGAAACCGTGGAAATCGCGTCAAAAATCCGCGAAATTGGAGTAGGAGCTTTTCCGGTTCTCGGAGTTCACCCGGCAGAGATTTCAAAGCTTACGGAATACATGGAACTCCCGGAAGCGACCGAAACCATGAAAAAGGGCCTTGAGCTTGCTGCCGGATACGTTGAAAGAGGCCTTGCCGTGGGAATAAAATCGGGACGCCCGCACTATCCCGTATCCTCAGAGGTATGGGCAGCCTCAAATGAGATAATGGAACATGCCTTTTTTCTCGGGAAAGAACAGGACTGTGCAGTCCAGCTTCATACCGAAAGTGTGGAGGAGCCCGAACTGCAGGATATTGCAGAAAGGGCAAAAAAAACAGGAATAAAAATGTACAGGGTGGTCAAGCATTACTCGCCTCCTCTTGTGAAAACCTGTGAGGAACTCGGGATTTTTCCCGGCGTAATATCGGTCAAAGGAGCCATCGAGCAGGCGCTTGAAGAAGGAACCCGCTTCATGATGGAGACCGATTATATCGATGACCCCGATAGACCGGGCGCAGTCCTTGGCCCGAAGACCGTCCCGAAAAGGACCATGAAACTCATTGAAACGCATGGGGAAGAACCTTTTTGGGTTGTTCACAAGGAGAACCCTGAAAAAGTTTATGATATAGAGATCGAGCTATAACACAACGCCGAAGGAATAGGAGTTGAAAATAGGAGTTAGAAATAGGAGTTGGAAATAGGAGTTGGAAATAGGAGTTAGAAATAGGAGTTAGAAATAGGAGTTAGAAATAGGAGTTAGAAATAGGAGTTAGAAATAGGAGTTAGAAATAGGAGTTAGAAATAGGAGTTAGAAATAGGAGTTGGAAATTTTCGTCAGGAGTTAGAAATTTCCGTCAGAGCTGTTTCCGGAAGGAAAAAACCCTGCCGGAAACAGTTTTCGCTACTGGAACAAACTTCAATTTAAAGCTTTACAGTCAGACATTACAGTTTATTTGCGCTTTATTTTTACGATATCACCGAGAGTTGTGTCTTTCCTCATGTGAGAGACTTCCTGCCCTGCGTCATCCACGCGCTCTGTGAGTTTGATGTTAAGGGTGTGTTCCAGCTTCTTTCTAACGGAATCTTCGGGCACAATCTCGCTGCGCTCTATCTTTTTGATCAGAGATGCCTTTTCCTTGATTTTTTCAGCAAGATCCTCCTGAGACCAGCCTTTGGCCTCCCTCGCGTCCCGGATAATCTGATCGTAGTTGTCCAGAAGTTCATCTTTTAAAATATCGAAGAAATCCTTCCTTGGCCTCTTTTCAGTTCGCGGGACCGCACGAACTACCGGAGAGACTTTTCTTGACACGGGAGTACGTTTGTCAACGGGCTGACCATAAGGTGCACATTTCTGGCAGACCTGGAGTTCGCTGTTATCAATTTTGACGCATATGGGCTTTCCACGGATCTCTGCACCACATATTTCGCACTGCATGTTGATCACTTCGAAAACGCTATATACGGTATGAACTTAAATATTATTCGGAGCTCCATGACGGAAATTACCAAAAGTAAGGATGAAAGCATGCGCAGTCACCTTGTGAAGCCCGGATCTGTGTATGACGGAATCGAGCCTGGAGAGCTGGGGGAGTCAACTGAAAGCGTCCAGGACCGAGTGAGGCAACTCGAAAGCCGCAACAGTTTTCTGGAAGAGCAGTGCAGCCAGATAGAGTCCGAAAAACGCTATTTGGAGAACCAGAAGATCAAGTATGAGAGAGAAATACGAAAGCTTCAGTCGGAACTCGATCGCATGAAGACCTCTCCGCTGATCATTGGTACGGTTATTGATGTGATCAAGAATGATCGTATAATCGTCCGTAGCAGCAATGGCCCTCAGTTTCTGGTTAACGTCTCACAATATATTGACGAGAAAAAACTGCTGCCAGGGGCAAAGGTCGCCTTGAACCAGCATACACTTGCCATTGCAGAGGTTATTCCTTCAACAGAAGAGCCTTTTGTTGCTGCAATGGAAGTAATTGAAAGTATTGAAGTTGATTACGACCAGATCGGCGGTCTCGATGAGCAGATTCAGGAACTTCAGGAAGCAGTCGAACTTCCGCTAATCGAACCTGAGCGCTTTGCCAGGATAGGAATTGAGCCCCCCAAAGGAGTATTACTCTATGGGCTCCCGGGAACAGGTAAAACCCTGCTCGCAAAAGCCGTAGCCCACAGGACCAATGCGACATTTATCAGAGTTGTTGGTTCCGAACTTGTACAGAAATACATAGGGGACGGTTCCAAACTGGTAAGAGAAATCTTCGAGATGGCGAGGAAAAAAGCTCCCAGCATCATATTTATCGATGAACTGGATTCGATAGCTGCAAGGCGCTTAAACGAGACGACTGGCGCAGATAGGGAAGTTCAGAGAACTTTGATGCAGCTTCTTGCAGAAATGGATGGTTTTGACAAGAGGAAAAACATTCGGATCATTGCAGCCACAAACAGACCGGATGTCCTTGACCCTGCAATTCTCAGGCCGGGCCGTTTTGACAGGCTTGTCCATGTCCCGATGCCCGGAATAGAGGCCAGAGGAAAAATCCTCAAAATCCATTGTGGAAAGATGACTCTTGCGGGAGATATCGACTTTAAAAAGCTTGCAAAAGTTACCGAAGGGATGAGCGGGGCAGACCTGAAGGCAATTGCCACAGAAGCAGGCATGTTCGCGGTCAGAAAAGATAAGGCCCTTGTTGAAATGGAAGATTTCCTCGAAGCAGTAGAGAAGGTATCTATGGCTGCGGATACGCAGAAGATGATGCCTGGCAACCTTCCAGAGACAACAATGTTCGTGTAAAGAAATTCGGTAGTTTGCCCTTTTAAGGGCACTATTTTTACCGGAAAAAATTCCTGTTTCCCGTTGAGTTCTGTGGAAAAAGGTCTCATGGGAAACCGGTAAACTATTTTTGGAATTCCTGCATAAAGATACCTGTGGATTTAGATTTTCATATCAAACCCGAGATCCGAGTTCTGGGCATAGACGACTCTGCGCTTCTTAATGAGAAGGTAATGATAGTGGGAACTGTTTTCAGAGGGGGAGACTGGATGGACGGAGTCCTGCGCTCGGAGATCACCAGAGACGGGCTTGATGCCACCGAAGTGATAAGCACGATGATAAAGAATAGCAGGCACTACGCCCAGCTAAGGATTGTCATGCTTGATGGGGTCACTTACGGAGGCTTTAATGTGGTCGACATAGAGGAGCTTTACAGGGAGACAGGGCTTCCTGTTATTGTGGTCATGCGGGCTTACCCGGATTTCGAAAAGATCCGGGCTGCCCTCAGGCACTTCTCCGATGGAGAACTGCGCTGGGAGATAATAAAAAAAGCCGGCAAAATAGAAAAATTGGTCACGGAAAAAAACGGCACTCCGATATATATCCAGAAAGCCGGGATAGGGTTAAAAAGCGCAGAAAAGATAGTCCGTCTCACTTCGATAAGAAGTAATATTCCGGAGCCTCTCAGGGTTGCCCATCTAATTGCAACGGGCATTATCTTCGGTGAGTCAAGAGGAAGAGCATGACTGAAAACATAACCGATTTTTCCAGTACTCCAGGAGAAAATCAGGAAGTAGGCCCCGGCAGAAAGCCAGCAGAATCACGCACTAGAGCCCCCCGTCACACCGAAAATCCAGGGAACATACAGAGGCTCCGGACAGGATATGAGATCGAGAGAAAAAGAAGAAAAAAATCAGGAAAAAAGGGAAAGATAAAAATACAGGAACCCGCCTCAAAAAAATATAAAAAATAAAAAAATATACATTTGAGGCAAAGAAATTAAAGAAGATGGCGAAAAAAAATTAGAAATCGACCGGATAGCCCCCGAGAGCAAAGAATATAATACATCAGACAGGGGGAATAGAGTAACATTAATAAAATTATTAAACATATACAGCATAAATTCAAAAACTGGAAAAGAAAAACTATTAAATTGGTAACTGTATATGTGATGATTAAAATAATTTGTTCCTTGTTACAGTAATTATTTATAACGATCCGTTAAATGATCACCCCAGCAGGATGGAGGAAAACAGTAGTATGAGATCCATTGTGGAAGAAGCCCTTGCTCGATCTGCCCTGGAAGGACGTGCCGTGCAGGGAGAGTATTCAGACTCAGATTACTCTAATGAAAACTTAGAAGTGGATGCTGAACTTGAAGAAATACTCCGGAGCCTTAAAACAACCATCAAAGTGATAGGTTGCGGAGGCGGCGGTTCGAACAGCATCCAGCGTATGATGGGCGAAGGCATCCAGGGAGCAGACCTTGTTGCTCTGAACACTGATGCCCAGCACCTTCTTCATATACGCTCCGGCAAAAAAATTCTCATAGGGAAAAAGAAGACCCGGGGACTTGGAGCCGGTAGCCTCCCCCAGATAGGAGAAGATGCAGCAATTGAGAGTATCGATGAGATAAACAAGATCGTCCAGGGCTCGGATATGGTTTTTATCACCGCAGGCCTTGGAGGAGGAACCGGAACCGGATCTGCCCCTATCGTGGCTGAGGCAGCCAGGGATGCAGGAGCCCTTACGATTGCAGTCGTAACCCTCCCGTTCAGTGTGGAAGGGCACGTAAGGAGGACAAATGCCGAGGCTGGGCTCGAAAGGCTTAGAGATGTTGCCGACACGGTTATTGTTGTTCCCAATGACAAGCTGATCGAAGTTGTCCCGAGACTTCCGCTTCAGGCTGCCTTTAAAGTCTCGGACGAAGTCCTTATGAGAGCTGTAAAAGGCATAACCGAACTGATTACAAAACCCGGACTTGTCAACCTCGACTTTGCCGATATAAGAACTGTCATGCAAAACGGAGGCGTTGCTATGATAGGGCTTGGAGAATCCGATGGTGAGAACAAAGCTGTCGAATCCGTCCAGAAAGCTCTGCGCAGCCCGCTCCTTGACGTGGATATCTCGGGTGCGACATCTGCCCTTGTTAACGTAGTTGGAGGTCCTGACATGACCATTTCGGAAGCCGAATGTGTGGTGCAGGAAGTCTACAACCGCATAGACAGCAATGCCCGCCTGATCTGGGGAGCCCAGGTTGACCCTGACCTGGAACAGACCGTACGTACCATGATCGTGGTCACAGGCGTTACCTCTGCCCAGATTTACGGTCACGGAAGCGACAAGAACATTACATACAAATACGGAATTGACTTCGTAGAGTGATCAATCAGGAATGAACGGTAAGAATGGACAAAAACGTTCGGTTGGAGAAAAATACTGTTTTCCTCTGCTTACAGGAAAAAGAAGGAACGTAGGAATATAAATCCAATCGAAAACTATTTTTATGGTAAATGCAGTATGATGCCGATACAATTCGGCATCAAAAATGAAAAATTTTTACTGACACGATTAGGGTTTTTATGTGAGTGAGAATCCTGAATCTAAATTTCAGGATGTGTTAAAGGCCGTGCCAGTGATATCTTCATATAATAGGAATTAATAATATAATCCGCCCGTCCTTTCTGAGTAGTGAATCCGATATTATGCGGTCGAGAAGCAAATGTCGGAGATGCAACATACAAAGGAAGAGATACAGGCGAAATTCCAGATAAAAATAAAGATGTATATAAAAACCTGGATGTGAATTAATTGGTAGAATCCACATTTGAACCGAATATAACCACAAAAAGCGTTGGTCAGGCAATCCGGGCACACCTGAGGGTCCTGAAACTTACGAAAAAACCGTCCAGGGAAGAGTTCTTGACCATTGCCAAAGTTGCAGGTGCCGGCATCCTGGCTGTGGGAGCAATTGGATTTATTATTTACGTACTGCTGACAATGTTGCCCCAGTGGGTGTCCCAATGAGTGAGGATTCCCAGATATTCGTAATCAAAACCACGGCAAACCAGGAAAGGTCAGTTGCAATGGCCCTTGCCAGGATCGCAAAGAAGGAGAAACTGGACATAAGGGCAATCCTGGCTCCTGACGAGCTCAAAGGATATGTCCTTGTCGAGGCCCCCAAATCCGGAATCGTGGAGCTGGCAATCCAGACAATTCCACATGCAAGAGCCCTTGTGAAAGGGAGTTCTTCAATAGCTGAAATCGAACACTTCCTTAAGCCCAAGCCAATAGTGACCGGTATCAAGGAAGGAGCTATAATTGAGGTCACCTCTGGACCCTTTAAGGGAGAAAAAGCCAGGGTTAAAAGGGTTGACGAAGGGCATGAGGAAATTACTGTGGAACTCTTCGATGCTGTGGTTCCGATCCCCATTACGATTCGTGGCGATACCGTAAGGATACTCAAAAAAGAGAACGAATAAGCCAGAAATCAGAATGGGAAAATTCCAGCTTATTAATAACAAAAATCACCAGTACTCAGAGTGGATTGAAACAAATCTGCAAAATTCATACTTATTAAAACCGGTGAGACTCAGATGACAAGTATTGTTGAAGCACTTGTCCCCGGAGGCAAAGCGAATCCCGGACCACCATTAGGTCCGGCACTTGGTCCGCTCGGGGTCAACATAAAAGAAGTGGTCGAAAAGATCAACGAAAAAACAAGGGACTACAATGGAATGCAGGTCCCTGTGAAAGTAATTGTTGACGACAAGAAAAATGTCGAGATCGAAGTAGGCACCCCTCCGACCGCATCTCTGGTCATGAAAGAGCTGGGGATCCAGAAAGGGTCAGGAAATGCGGGAAGCGAGGTAGTTGGAAACCTTACAATCTCGCAGGTAGCAAAAGTCGCCCGTATGAAAAAGGAAGACGTGCTATCTTATGACCTCAAAGCTGCAATGAAAGAAGTAATGGGCTCCTGTGTCCCGATGGGCGTGAACGTAGAGGGAATGAAAGCTAAGGACTGCCAGAAGGCACTCGATGAAGGCAAATTTGACGATTTGCTTGCAGGCGAGGCATGGTAAAAGCCTTCCTCTCCCTTACTTTTCAATCCGTGATCTGTCAACACACCAATAGTTTTAAATTGGATACCACTAATAGCACAAGAGCCTTGAACAGTGTTCTACTAGAATAGCTCAAGTTATTGGTGGCTTACTGTTAGAAGTAACAGACCCGGAGGGGAGCCCCTACGACCACCGTAGTAAGCCGGAACGGCTGTCTGGACATCAAGTTCAAACACTACGGGGAGGAACAAGATGGTAGAAAAAACTATACTGGAAGCTGTCAAGAAAGTCGTTGAGGAGTCGCCAAAACGCAATTTCTCGGAAAGTGTGGATCTGGCGATTAACTTAAAGAACCTTGACATGAACCAACCGAAGAACAGAGTCGATGAAGAAGTAATTCTTCCGCACGGGCTCGGAAAAGAGCTGAAGATCGGCGTTTTTGCAAAAGGTGATGTTGGCCTGAAGGCAAAGGCTGCCGGTGCTGCGTATGTTATTTCTGACGTTGAGCTTGAAGAGCTGGCAGCTGACAAAAACAGAGCCAGAGTTCTTGCAAACGAATGTGACCTTTTTATCGCAGAAACTCAGTTCATGCCGATCATCGGTAAGAACCTTGGTATTGTGCTGGGACCCAGAGGTAAGATGCCTATCCCGCTCATGCCGAACAAGGATGTCGGTGAACTGATCCAGAGCAAGCAGAATGCAGTCAAGCTCAGGTCAAAAGACAGACTTACCTTCCACGTGGCTGTCGGTAGAAGGGATATGAATCCCGAAGACCTCGCAGAGAACATTGAGACCATTATGTCCAGGCTTGAGCGTGTCCTTGATAAGGGCAAGCACAACCTCAGAACGGTCTATGTCACGACAACCATGGGAAAATCAGAGAGGGTGGTGTAAATGGCAGAAGAAAGGCATCACACCGAGCATATCCCGCAGTGGAAAAAGGATGAAATCGAAAACATTAAGGAACTCATCCAGTCCCATAAGGTATTCGGGATGGTCGGGATCGAAGGCATCCTCGCAACCAAGATGCAGAAGATCCGCCGGGACCTTAAGGACGTTGCGGTGCTCAAAGTCTCCAGGAACACCCTCACAGAGCGGGCTTTAAACCAGCTTGGGGAAACTATTCCCGGGATGAAAGAATACCTTGACAAGCAGACCGCTCTGATATTTACTAATGAAAGTCCCTTCAAGCTTTACAAACTTCTCGAACAGACAAAAACACCTTCCCCGATCAGAGGAGGTGCAATAGCTCCTGCGGACATTACTGTCCAGAAGGGGCCCACCAGTTTCCCACCCGGTCCGATTCTGGGTGAACTCCAGAGCGCAGGCATTCCCGCTTCTATCGATGCCGGAAAAGTCGCAGTTAAGGAAACAAAGGTTGTCTGTAAAGCAGGTGAGGTAGTCCCGCAAAAGCTCGCCACAATGCTTTCAAAGCTGGAAATTTACCCGCTCATAGTAGGGCTTGACCTTAGAGCCGCCTATGATGACGGAACGATTTATGAGCCGGAACTCCTTGCAGTTGATGAAAGCAAGTACTTCTCTGACATTATCAGGGCAGCTCAGAATGCTTTCAATCTCTCGGTCAACACCGCATTCCCGACAAGTGCAACAATCAGCACCTTGCTGGCAAAAGCCAGTTCAGAAGCAAAGAACCTTGGTGTCAATGCTGTTATCCTTGAGCCGGGAGTTATGGATACCCTGCTGGCAAAAGCACATGTCCAGATGACATCCGTTGCATCCGAAGCCGCAGACAAAGACGCAAATGCCGTGGATGACGACCTGAGGGAAGTTCTCGGAGCAGCCGCAAGTGCAGCCGCAGCAGCAGCCGCAGCAGCTCCAGCAGAAGAAGAAGTAAAGAAGGAAGAAGAACCTGAAGAGGAAGAAGAGGACCATGCCGAAGAAGACGGGATGGCCGGCCTCGGTGCCCTTTTCGGATAAACAGATTTACAATTTACGCTAATACAAAGTTAGGTGATTAACGATGGAATACATATATGCAGCTCTCTTATTGCACAACGCTGGTAAAGCAATTACCGAAGAAGCAATCACTGCCGTTCTTCAGGCAGCCGGTATCGAAGTGAACGAAGCCAGGGCAAAAGCCCTTGTCGCAGCCCTTGAAGGCGTGGACATCGAAGACGCAATCGCAAAGGCAGCATTCGCAGCTCCTGCCGCAGCCGCCGCACCCGCAGCCGCCGCACCCGCAGAAGCAGAAGCTCCTGCTGAGGAAGAAGAAGAGGAAGAAGAAGACACCTCCGAAGAAGACGGAATGGCCGGTCTCGGCGCCCTCTTCGGATAATTGCAATACCAACAGCTCGCCTCACGGCGGGCAACTTTTTTTTTGGATTTTGGAACTTTGCAATAATTTTATTACATAGAAATTGTTTCTAAACCTATTCTGGCTTTCTCAACCCTTTCAGATCTTCAAAAACCCTATCAGATCTAAATACCCTATCAGATCTTCAAACAATCTTACGGTTCAACCTGGTTTGTGGAGCAAACGGCTTTTCTTTGTAAAAATCCTCCAGCCTTTGAAGATAAACGCATAGGACAAATTGACTCTTATGGGATCATCAGAAGCCCTCGAAAAGAGGCTTCTCGAACTTGACATGGGACTTCATTAAATCCTGAGCACGCTTCGAAAAAAAATGGAAAAATTAAGAAATTGAGGCGTGAACTGGCTCAGCACCTTAGTTTCGGCGGCTTATGCACTCTTCGGATCTTCAGACTTCGTCGGAGTTATTCCTTACTTACAGTACAAAGATACAAAGTTGGAAAGTACTGAGTAGTTACAAGCTCCTCAGCAAGCGAAAGCCAATGAAATGGACGTGAGTGTCGGGGACGAAACGGAAACGGTATGCTGACCGACAGACCATGGGGGAGGCGTTCCAGCTGCCGTTCCGGATAACGCGGTAGGAGCTATTACCCTCTTCCCAGGCACTACCATCAGAAGGAGCACCATCATAATTATCATGCCATTTGTCCTGACACCATTCCAACACATTCCCAGACATACCATAAAGGCCCCAGGAATTGGGCTTCTTCTGACCAACCGGATGAGTCTTTCTATCAGAGTTATTCCAATACCAAGCATAATCACCGAGTTTCGATTCGTCATCCCCGAAGAAATATCTGGTTGTGGTGCCCGCTCTGCAGGCATATTCCCATTCAGCTTCAGAAGGTAAACGATATTTATCTGTTCCCTCCATTTCATTGAGCTTATTGATGAACTCCTGAACATCGTACCAGGAGACATTTTCCACGGGCAGATCATCACCCTTGAAGTGTGAAGGGTTATTTCCCATTACAGATTTCCACTGCTCCTGAGTTACTTCATACTTACCAAGGTAATATGAATTTTCTATAGTAACCTTATGAATAGGTTTTTCACTATTAGATATACCCCTTTCATCTGAAGGTGAGCCCATCATGAATTCCCCAGAAGAGATCTTAACAAATTCCATGCCTATCGAATTTGGATAGTCCGACTCGTCTGCTGATTTTTCGAGTTCGGCACAACCCTGCACTCCACAAAAGAGGAGAATAACTAGTACAGCAATGAATGCTCTTTTACTTATTCTTTCAAACATACATAACACCATTGAAAAATTCAGGTTTCAGCCCGGGTTAGCAATCTCAATACCAGGCCCCGGTGGTATCTCATGCTTCGGTCAATGAGTTTGATCCTCTGAATTACATATCTGGTCTCAAGCCTGATCACAATTAAAGAGTCCAGAATTTATATATCTCAACTGAAATTACAATTTTGTTTCCTGAGGAAGATAAAAGTTATTCTTGTTTGTTAATATAAAGGGATATTCATTTTTAATTAGAAATGTATTTTTAAACAAACTCAAGCACAACAGAAAATAATCTGAAGATGCTGGTTCCTCAAAAATTCAAAAAAGGAAGATTGTTGAGGCTAGGATATTTTCAGTTGATGAACGAATTAAAATAATGAATGAAATATATGTAATTGCAAAAAATAACGAAAAAGAGAGTACAGATGCTGGCATACCACCTTACTGCAACCGGATCGGTGGCAGGCATCATTACAGTCTACGTATTCTGATACTGCTCTTCTCCTGACTCCTGCCAAATATTGTTCTTTTTTCTTTTGGATTTTTTGTTTCTTCTGCGACGTTCAAATTTGATGTGGAAGTACCATAAGAATTTTAAACTGAAGCAGAATTTGATTACTTAGTATTTTGTAAAAGGATAACTCAGGCAGGAGATAATTTAGTTTAAGAGTATCCGAAAAGTCAATAATGGCAGTTGTAGAAGTTATGATAAATTATAGTTCCGAATTTATAGTTCCCGCAGATTCCAGACTCTTCTTCAAAAACATGTCTACCTATTTATAGAAGAAACTAGAGAGTATGGAGTGGTCAATATGACAAAACAAAAATTTGTCGTACTAATCGAAAAAGACGAAGATAGGATCTAGTACATCGATTCCATATATCCTCAATAAACCATGAATAAAAACAAGTGAACACAAATATTTTCAATTCGTGTTTATTCTTGTCCGCTTGTGGTTTTCTCATAGAAAAAACATTGACCAGTGCTGATTTCAAAGTCCAATTCTTCCCATAATTTGGAATCGATGTACTAGATAGGAACTGTTCCCGAACTGAAAGGGTGCTACAGCTATGGAGATACACTCGGCGAGTTAAGGGAGAATATCCGGGAAGCCATATTAGCCCATCTGGAACTCTTAAAATCAAAAAACGAGTCTTTGCCGCCCATTAAATTACAGGGAATTCAGAAAATTGAAATCGAGGCTTAATTTCCATTTTTATTTTAATTTCCTTTTTAGAAAAACAAAATGAGATTGTCATGACCCGATTTGACCCCGTCTTTGCTTCAAAAGCCCTCTGGCAGATAAGAATCAAGAAGCGTCCGTTTGTCCTTTCTCACGGCGTAAATGCTAACTGCAATATGCGCTGCAAGTTCTGCGAATACTGGAAAGAGACCGGAAAAGAACCCTCAAGAGACGAGGTCTTCAGGCTGCTCGATGATGCAAAAAAATTCGGGATCGGCGTTTATAACGCCTGGACGACCGAACCCCTTCTCAGAAAAGACCTCCCCCTTATAATGGCTCACGCAAAGAAGCTCGGGCTGGTCACCTCCATGGTCACGAACGGAAAGCTGCTTTACGAGAGAGTGGAAGAGCTTGAGGACGTGGACTTCCTGTCGGTTTCCGTGGACGGGGTTGAAAGCTACAAAGAAATCCGGCGGATGGATTTCGAAACCCTGCTGAAAGGCCTGAAAAAAGCTATTGAAGTCAGAAAACTCCAGAAACAGAAAAACCCTATCCTGATGAACTGCGTCCTCACCGGAAAAAATCTTGACGACATTGAAACCCTTATTCTGCTTGCAAAAAAACTGGGCGTAAAAATTTCATTCGAACCAGTCCACGAGTTTCCGGGCATCGACGAGGAAATCTGGAGCGAGATCGGAATCCGCGACAAAGAAAAATTCCGCAGGGTCGTTGACAGGATAATCGAGCTTAAAAAAGAAGGCTACCCCATAATCAACTCAAAGACCTACCTCAGCATGGTAAGGGATGGAAACATGGACTACAAATGCCGGGCAAGTAGCGTAATCATCAACTTAACTCACGACGGCACAGCCGAGACCTGCCGGGTGCAGCATGAGCCGCTCGGAAACGTAATGAAGGACGGGTTTGAGAAGGTGTGGAATAATTCTGCAGAGCGCAGGAAGGAAATTGTAGAGAACTGTGAAGGCTGCCTCTTTTTTGGGTATACGGAGAATAGTTTGATGCAGGGGTTTAACCCGGAAGTTTTGATGCATTACGAGTGGATGTAACGCCCGAATTGCGATTCGGGAGCCCACCGTCCTTTTCGGTTGCTACGCTTCCTCAAGATGACTTAAAACCGGTGTGGGGAGAAGTTTAGGGAGCGAAAAAAAGGGCAACTGGAATACCGTATCAAACGTGTCTTGTCACGTTTGCTTGCAAACGGCTTTCTCGTAACGAAGACTGAAAATAAGATTTCGTCCTGCGGATACCGGCACAGGACTTACGGTCCGGTCGCCATCAATGCACGGGCGTAGCATCCGTAAACACTGCGGCTTCTGGCATGGCGGCGAGCTCAGAAGGCGGAAAAGGACTTAGCGAGAGTAAGCAGTATCATAGTGTGAAAAACTTACAAGGGTCACGGACTTTTTGTTTTCATCTACATTAAAGATCAGGACGAAACTTTTCAGGATATGCACCCTGCGCATTCCATGAAGTTCATTTCTCAAAGGTTTATAATGAAAAGGGCTTTCACATATCTCTTGAATTTTTTTGCTCAAAGACTCTTTTAAGAGTGTATTATTCTTACACGCCTTATCGATCTCTTTTTTACATGATGGAAGTATAAAAAGATCATATGGCATCCGAACCACTCTAAATTTTCATTCGAAAATGTCAGAAACGTCCCTGACTTTCAGGGGAGTTTCCTTTTTCAAATCCTCCAACCTTTGAACATAATCTTCCCTCAAAGGTAATTCGTCCGCAGGGTGCCAGTCCGTTTTATCGCAGAATTCCGCATCTTCATCAGAAAGTTCCCCGGATCGTAAATACTTCTCAAAGATCTCCCTTTTCCGGATGGAGTTTCTTGCGACCTCAGACCATTTCACCCAGGAAAAATGCTCCATCCTCATGTAAAGTTCATCCGGAACAGGTAATGTGATCGTTGCCATCATAACTCCCCACTTTTTTCAAGAACTTCAAACTTCTCAAGACACTGAAGTTTCTCTTCAATTCCCTTGCGGGCTACTTCTGCCCAGTTAATGTCAGGCATAGAATCAAGCTCCTTTTTCAGCTCATCGGGAACAGAAATTGTGAACCTTTTCATAAAATCCTCCATTTGCATAGAATTATGCAATTGCATATATTTAAACCTGCCAATGCTTTTTGACAGAAGAAATGTTCCGATCGAGTTCTCATAAAGAATTGAATAAGTCGCCGGGATAAAGCGGGTTCCATAATTTTTTTTATATTTGCCCGGCTTTCACCCGGGCAACCAGTGTACAGACTCTCAGGTCCCCGAGTTGCACTTCACGAGTTGAGCTTCCCGATTTACACCTCGGGAGTACGTGGGCCTTTTCGATCGCTATGCTCCCTTAAGAGGACTTAAAAACCGGCATGAGTATAGATATTGCAAATTTTTCTGAACGTTTTCTGAACGGTTGGGAGTAAGATAATTTTTACATTGTTTTCCAGATCAGCATTTCTAATGCAAGACTCCAGCAATGGCTCAGCACCTCGGGTTCGGCGGCTTCGCATGCTTCGAACCTTCGGGCTTCACCGGGCTTTTTACTTTCGACGTAAAGTGGTAAAGTAGTAAGTGGTTACAGATCCCTCAGAACACGGAAACCGAGGTAGTAGATGCGGCGGTCGGGGTCGTCTACAAATACATAGACCCTTGAGTTTCCAGCATACGACTCAACTGTTTTGTAGAAATCAGAATGAAAATGCTCTATGAAAGATATGTGCTCCCCATAATTTGAATTTTGTACAAACATGCTGAAATCAAAAGGGTTTCCCAGCAGTTTAAAAAAGTCCTTTCCAAAAGAGAATAAATAATGCACAAAACCCACGGAAGCAGTCAAAACAACCAGTATATTGCTAATCACCCTGACTGAATTATCATCTGTAGAATAGGAGAATAGCCACTCAATTAAACGTGGGCTGTAATGGAGAACTGCAGCCCAGAATAAAACAATTCCCACAATATAAATAACGCGAAGAAAAAGGTGGAAAAGAATGGAACTACCGCTTTTCCATTTGAATTTTCAAGCCTTCGCCAAACTAATTTTATCTTTGCCCACTGCCGCCATCCCAGGAAAGCTGTTCTGACAACTGCTCCATGAAATTAAGGGCAAAAGCAGCCCATAACTCATCTTCTTTCTCATATTTCCAGCAGTTGAACCGTACTGCAAAATACTTTCTTCTTTTCATTTTTGAAGGAATATATATAAGAATTGATCTTATTTTATTTTCGAAGGAATATGGATCAAAAATCTCATGTTGATTACTTGACTTGCCCCCATTATTTTGTGAGAATATTTCCTCAATGGAAGAAAAAGGGTTTTTAGTTTAGAAGTAAGGGATTTTAATCCAGGAAGCTCTGCTTTTTTCTGATTCAAAAATAGATACTTCAAAAATTCTCTAATAGATATATCGCATATATTTCCCTTTTCGATTTTCTCTTCCAGTTGTTTCATGAAAAAAGATTTCCCGCACCCCCACTGCCCCTCAATAGAAAGAGTAATCGGAGCTAAAGTCTCCTCGGCGGTAAGAAATTCTGCGATAGCCTCGAAGTAAGGTTTGAATCCGAGCGAGTCCTTTCCTGTTGCAGTGTCACTACACATATAGCAAGAAGTTAAATTCGACTTATCGTCTACCAAAGGAATTTAGCTCCATCTTTAGTTCAATTTCATGAAAATGTTGAGAAGAAATTTAATGGAAGACAAGTTTTTCAAGCACCGAACATGAAAAATTTCAATATAAGTTAATCGTTTACTGGAAAGCGGTATAAATATTTATTGAAATTTAGAGACCATTAAAAAGTATAATCAATTTTTTAGAAACTACGCAAATATGACCTTAAAATCTCCACGAAAACGAATTTAGAAAATTAGTTCCAGGGAAGAACAGGAAGAACGTAAGCAACTGAATAGAAAATCTTATATAAAAATCGATAAATAATAGAATGATAATCAATTATATGGGGTTTAACTGCATCGATTGGGAAAAGTGCGGTTCCGGGAGATAGAAGTTGCTGAAAACCGCAGGTTTTCAAAGTCTGTAAAAAATAGCTTCGCAGTTATGAAATGAAAAAATCTTCATTTACACCATTGTACACTGGTATAACTCTTCTCCCTTCCTGTCACAATTCCCGAGTTGCAAACTTTAGCCCGTAATCGAGATCAGAGTAAAAGTTAACACTTTGATATTGGAGGAGGAAAATTATGCAAATGAAAGGGTCCGGGACACGAAAAGATCCCGTATGCGATATGGAGGTTATGGAAAGGGATGTAGAATACAAAAGCGATTACAGAGGCAGAACTTATTATTTCTGCTCGTATGACTGCATGAAAAGGTTTCAGGATGATCCCGAAAAGTATCTAAGCTTCCATAGTCAGGAAGTACAACAGAAATGAGAATAGTGGCTTCCATTGATCACCGATTAAGTATTTCATTCCTTCCCATCTTACTCTTTTTGGATCCAATTACTTTAATTCTTATTCAAACAATTCATCTCTAATCTTTCTCTTTTTGCATGTGGGTCCAATGCTTGACTTTTATATTCACTTTACACAGTTTCAAAAAATTTTTGAGTTCCACATCTCTGAATTACTGTCAATATTCCTCAATTCTTGCAAACATTTGAGTTTTGTAGAATCCAGGATCAACAAGAAGAACACCATCTTTGATCCATGAACCTATTTTTAATGTTTTGATTTCAGTTTTGAATGAAAACATCTTGGAAGTTTTCGAAGTTCTTTCTAAGTTTTCTACAAGGCTCTTTTGCAAGCTCTTAAAGCGTGTCTTAAAATTCAATTTGATTATACAATTGGGATAGGACTCATGTATTTGGATTGAAAAACGGTATAATTGAACCGTTAAATGTCTAAAGTTTAAATATTAACCATGATGTCTAATGCATTTGATATTATGTATCGAGCGAATAAGTCAGATCTAATTAATTTACGGAGTAAACTTAAGATCAACAATGCTTACTACCCAAATGTAGAAATGATTTGAATTTTAAGACAGCCTCTTAGATGTCATGAATTACACATTGAGGAAGAAACTCAACAAGTTAGGGAGTGGATCAATAATACCAGATGCTATAACTTATGTTTTTACTGGATAGAGTTTCATATTTTCTTTTCAAACTGGTAAGTGTACGATGCAAACGTACACCGAAACTGAGAGTTAAAATCCAAAAGAGTATGATAGGATCAAGTTTACGTTCATGTATTATAAGGCCGGTTTCTTTAGCGCAGTTTGCCTTAACCACTCTCCGGAAATGTTTCTTGAAGAGTGACCTTTAAGAGTAGCTTAGGAACAAGGAGACATAAGGTAAAGGGATCCAGATCTCATTATAAAAAACTATTATAAAAACAAGTACATGAGAGAGTATTCATTGCTTAACCGCTGATGCATGAATGAGATTTAGAAAAATTATCATAGGATAGAAAAAGTTAAACAGAATATTCAGGGTGTTAATACTGATATCAACGTTCTTTATTCATTGGGAAAAGATGCAGGAAAAATTTTGAAACAAGCTATTAGCTTTAAGATTCAAACTTGTTATCATTTTTGTTAGATTTATATTTTCTTACTCCGATAACTATTGACAGTTTGAAGTTAAGGTATTGGATTTTGGAAGTTAAAGTGTCAGATAACTTAACTCTTTGCGACCAACAAAAAAAGTGGGAATAAGAGTTAAAACAGCATATTATTAGAAGTATTTCTTCCTGAGCACCCCCTGAAAAAATTAATTTAGAAATCAATTGATTAAACATCAGCTAAAAAATATAGGGGACAAATAACACGTCTATAGCTTATGTGGGAGACCCTAAAAAATCGGTATCTAATTCATAAGCCAAAAATTCACCGAAAAAAAATTCCATGAATTTTCTTTTCAGTATCGAAAAATCGTAAAAACTTCATTCAGGCAAAGTAAGAGTTCCTTTGCTGAGGTCCAAAATCCTCCTTAACTTCAACTTTTTTCCAGAATAACGGTTAGCCTGGCGCTTCAAGGAGGTCCGAATTCCCTTCCCGGACACACTCTATATCTGGACGTGCCCGAGATTCCACACAGGCTAACCAAACCCCCTATGAAAACATAGGATACTTATATTATGGAGCAATTCTATATAATATTTTTGCTAATGTTTTAACATATCAAAAATCAGTTAGATAATAAACAATTTTGATATTAAATAGACATATAATTGCTAATCCTCGAGCACTGAAAAAACAGGAGCAAAGTAAATAATTTAAAGAAAAAGGTTAGCGTGTTAATTTTGTTCATGAAAATAATAAATATTAAAAAGTTAGTAGGTAGAAATTTACATATAATCAGGACAAAAAACATACAGTACATAATAACTTTACTTCCAATTCACAGCAAAGATGAGACTTTGCCGAAAAAGGACTCAAAAAACTTACCCATTAGTATTAATCAGGTTTGTCATTGATATTATTTTCCAAGGATGGATAGTAACCTGCTTTCGGAAGGTAACTTGTTTTTCTCGTAATATTTTTACTGATAGCGTCTTTGCTAGAAAATACATTATTCCTGATACTAGACATTATTGCAAAAACGGCTCATTGTTTATATATGTCGTGAGATTTGGGCCATATGTTAACCAGTTTCGAACCCGATATATATGTACATAATGTTTGAAAAACACCATCATTAAAAATACTTAAAATCTAATGTCGACCTGCCGAATATAGGATAGTAACAATTTTTGATTGATTTTTCATTTAATTCAGGATAACTCAATCCAAAAATAAGCCTAATGTTCCAAAGTGGTTGAAAAGGAAAAATACAAGATAGAATTAAAAAACTTATCGATTTTTTTCATAATAAGGTGGGGGTTTTGTTACCCTGCAGGGTAAGAATGATAAGCCAAAGATTTTTATTTGTAGAGGTGTTTAAAAGTTAGTTGGTCTAACCAAATTTTCCAGAGAAATCCTGGAACTTTTTAGAAGAAAAATTACTAGGTTTAAGCTAAAAAATCGCTTAATTTGTAATTCAAAATTGTGTGTAAAAATACTAGGAAGAGGATAAATGCTATAGTTATAAGGTAAAACCTTAGGAACTGCAAAAATTTTAATTTAGTTTGTCAAATTAATTCGTTTGATCCGGCGCTTCAAAAAGGTCCAAAATATGATCTGCCCACTTAGTAGAACTCAAAATAAGGTCAGATTCCGCCCAGATCAACCTTCAGCCCTATGAAAACACAGGAGGTTATAAAAAATATTAGACACTGACAGTAGGTACTGACAGCACTTGTTTTTCTTTACACGGTTCGATGCCTGAATTTGTTCCTTAAAACTGGAAACTCAGGTATGCCCTTCAGCGAAAATTTAGACGAGTATAGAGGTATCTTTACTTAAGGGCTCATTTTTAATTTTCAATTCGAACCGTGTTTTTCATTCAGCATTTTTCCGGATTTTTGGATGCTGTTATCATCTATTCGATCACCGGAAACTTCCAGAGCAAATACTTCAAAACCGGTTGATCCTAGACAAAAATCCGTGAGAATAAAAAACAGAAAAACTAAATCCAGTCGCTTCCTGCCTTCTTAAGGTCCGAAAAATTCTTGAGACAACAATCCAGTCCGATCAAAACCCCTCCTGAAAATTCAGATTTCAGATGACCGGGCATTTCCGCGCAGGCAGGCTTAACCCCTATGAAAAAAGAGGAGAAACGAAAATATGAACAAACATACATTGAAAATATTTCTGATTTGTCTAACATTGCTCCTGGTGACGGCTGCTCAGCCGGTACTGGGCTCCGACTGGGCTCAGTTCCAGAGAGATGTCTATAACACAGGTGTAACTGCAGACAGGGCCCCTATAACGGACCCTATGAACTCCACACTTTCCTGGGAGTATAAACTGGGAGCAAACGTTGATTCGGCTCCTATAGTGGCCGGAGACATGATGTATGCTCTGGTGGGTAACAATCACATCTATGCTTTTAACAGGATCACAGGCGAACTTGTCTGGGAAGAATCCACAAGTGGGAGTCTCGGCTTCCTGATAGGAAATGCAGCTGTCGGAAACGGGATAGTTTTTGTGCCGACCACTAACGGGCAGATCTTTGCTTTTGATGCAGAAACAGGGGACTTGAAATGGAATAAAACTGTAAGCAGCAAGCAGCTTGATACTCCTATTGTTTATTCAGATGGCAAAATCTACTTCGGGGAAGCAATGGGTGGACGCAATTATTACTGCCTGGATGAGGACGGTAACGAAGTCTGGAGCCGGACCGCAACAACCCAGGAAAGCAGTCAGGGATCCTACTATTGGGCAGGAGCTGCAGTAATCGGGAACAACCTGGTTTATGGAGACAATGATGGATACATTGTTTCCGTGAATAAGGATACTGGAACTGACATTGCTGAAATAAATGTCTCTGAAGAGTTCGGGGTAGACTGTAAAGAAATCCGGTCCTCAATCCTTTATGTTGAAGACCTGGGAAGAGTTTACTTCACGTCTACGGGAGGATACTGCTTTGCTCTTGGTTTTAACCCTGCTGACGGGACCTTTAAGACTTCCGACAAACACAGTGCAAACATCGCCTATGCCTCTACCACAACTCCTGCCTATTACAACGGAAGAGTCTACATAGGTTCGGGAGAAATAATGAAAGCCAATGGAAATGGGGTTTATTGCCTTGATGCCGATTTGACCGGTGTGATCTGGAATTACCCTGTGGGCGGCACAGGGATAGTTCAGTCCTCCCCGGCACTCTCCACATACTACGACGATGGGGACGGGGAAGTCTACATATACTTCACGGTAAACGCAAAACCCATAGGGGGCGTGTACTGTCTCAAGGACTTACCCGATTCAACGAGCCCCGAACTTGTCTGGAGTTACGTCGAAAGTGGCAAAACAGACTTTTCTCTTCCGGGAGTCGCAATCTCTGACGGCTGGGTCTATTACGGAACCGACAACAAATACATCTTCGGACTCACAACTCCTGATTCGCAGGTACCTGAAGCACCTACCGCTGACTTCAGCGCGACACCCGTTTCTGGAGACGCACCTCTAACTGTCAGCTTCGCCGATCTTTCCACGGGCGATGGAATTACCACCTGGGCATGGGACTTTGAAAACGACGGAAATGTGGACTCTACAGAGCAGAACCCGAGCTACACTTATTCCGATGCAGGAACCTACACCGTTAGCCTCACGGTTACCGGGGAAGGCGGAAGCGACTCTGAAGAAAAAGCTGACTACATCAGTGTATCCGAATCATCTGCGCCTGTAGAACCGGTTGCTGCTTTCGCTGCGGATGTAACTAGCGGCACTGCTCCTCTGACCGTTAATTTCACGGACCAATCCACAGGTTCACCTATTGCCTGGGCATGGGACTTTGACAACGACGGAAACGTGGACTCAAGCGAACAGAACCCGAGCTACACTTATTCCGATGCAGGTAGCTATACCGTAAACCTAACAGTCACGAACGAAGCTGGAAGCAACAGTGCTGTGGAAACTGATTATATTACAGTATCCGAATCTTCCACACCTACAGAACCTGAACCGGTTGCTGCTTTCGCTGCGGATGTAACTAGTGGCACTGCTCCTCTAACCGTTAATTTCACGGACCAGTCCACAGGTTCACCTACTTCATGGGAATGGGACTTTGACAACGATGGAAATGTGGACTCTACCGAGCAGAACCCGAGTTACACTTATTCCGATGCAGGCATCTATACCGTTAAACTGACTGTCAGCAACGAAAACGGTAGTGATGTCCTGGAAATTCTGGAAATGATCACAGTTAAAGAAACTGTAGTTTCCGAGGATGCCTGGTACCAGTTCCACAAAGACGCACAGCACAGCGGATATAGTAGCTCTGATGCTCCTGACAGCGCTAACCTTGCCTGGATTGCCGAGCCTCTTAATGATACGTATTCCCTTGTTCCGAGTTCAAGCGTGGTTATTGCCGAAGGAATGGTCTTCGGACTCTGCAACGGCCCTGTCGACGAATATGGTAACCCTCTGACTTCAGAAGGCCAGCTTGTTGCCTTTGACGAGGAAACAGGAGAAGAAATCTGGAATGTAACCGTAATGGCGCCAGAATGGGGTTCATGGTCATGTCCTGCTTACGATGATGGAAAGGTTTTCGCATCTGCAGGGAAAAACACTTACTGTGTAAATGCTTCTACCGGAGATATCATCTGGACATTCCAGAACCCGAGTGAACTTGCATCATGTAACGGCGGCCCTTCAATAGGAGATGGAAAGGTATTTGCCAGCGACTGGGACGGAGGAAATTATTACTGTCTTGATGAAAACACGGGAGAACTTCTGTGGACTTTCAAGATAGATGGGCTCTATGCACAGTCTACTCCTGCTTACAAAGATGACAGGGTATATCTTTCAGGATGGACTACCGTAAATGCAGTCTACTGCGTAAATGCAACCACTGGAGAACTGATATGGGAAAATGAAGAGTTATCAAGCAACCCGTGCGGGTCCATAACAGTTACCGAGGAAGGGCTCTACCTTTCTATTTACAGTTTCGGGACAGAGGATGGGTTCTACAAGCTTGACCTGACCGACGGACATGAAATATGGGGAAGACCCGATATACCCCCTACGGATTCAACACCAGCTGTGGTAAATGGAAAAGTCTATTTGTCGGCGGGTACGGCGGGATACAGTGACCTCAATACCTATTGCCTTAATGCCTCTGACGGGAAAACAATATGGGTAACTGATTCTTCTGAGAATATAGGAGACTGGGTATGTTCACCTGCTGTTGCGGATGGAAAAGTCTTTACAGGAGGGGCAGCTGAAGGACTCTTTACTGGCTCTTCAACACTCTATGCTTTTGATGCAGAAACAGGAGCAGTGGTCTGGAGTTATAAAGGCTGTGGAGGCTCACCGGCAGTTGCAGACGATATGGTATTCAGTACAGGAAGCGGAAAACTTTACGCTTTCAAGGAAGCAGAAGTACTTCTCCCTGAAGCAAAATTCAGCTCCAATGTAAGTTCAGGAGAAGCACCCCTGACTGTCGGCTTCACCGACGAATCAACTGGAGAAGGCATCACAGCCTGGGAATGGGACTTTGACAACGACGGAACCGTGGATTCCACTGAGCAGAACCCGATCCATACTTATGACAATGCAGGCAGTTACACTGTCAACCTCACCGTGACCAGTGCAGAGGGAATCGACTCTGAAGTAAAGATGGACTATATCAATGTTTCTGAGTCCTCAACACCTGGAGAGCCTGAACCAGTTGCTGCTTTCATTGCAAATGTGACTAGTGGCACTGCTCCTCTAACCGTTAATTTCACGGACCAGTCCACAGGTTCACCTACTTCATGGGAATGGGACTTTGACAACGACGGAAATGTGGATTCCACAGAGCAGAACCCGAGCTACACTTATTCCGATGCAGGCAGCTACACCGTGAACCTCACAGTTACAAACGCAGAGGGAAGCAATTCCGAAGTGAAGACTGAGTATATCACGGTTGAGGAAGCTTCTTCAGGGAGCCAGAACGGGTCATCAAGTGTGTCCCTGAATGTAACCATTGTTCCGGTGATTTCCCTTGAGGTCTCTCCTTCAGCCCTGGATTTCGGGGAACTGTACCCTGGAAAAACCAGTGAGCTCCAGTATCTAACTCTCAAAAACAGAGGGAGCTGTGACATAAATGTTACAGCCGTAGTCTGCGACTGCTCTGCTGAAGATGAGCTTTTCAGCCAGGGACTGCTACTGGACTCTCAGCTATGGAATAATTACTGGAAAGTAGTAGGAAAGAACAGTCAGGAAAACACTTCAGTAGCTCTGCAGGTTCCGGCTGATTATGCCGGTTCCGGAAACAAAAAAGGGACAATAACCTTCTGGGCGGAGGCAGCCGAATAAGGCTGTTATCCTCCTTTCTTTTTTGAATGAAAGCTCAGATTTTTTATTGGAGAAAGGGCAACCCTACGAACAGTTCAATTATTGTGTATATAAGAATATTGTGTGCCTGAGGACTTATGAAGGAAAACTAAAAGCAATGTCATTAAGCATTAACAATTGTACCCACATAGATTTTTTATCCAACTTATTTTCTTTTTACACAATATTCAGTAGTATTTTTTAATATATGTGAGAATACAAATATTTTGCTCTATTGCTGCCCCTGCTGATATAACACCTCCAATATCGATGAAAAACTCCTGAAAAGTCGAGCTGAAACAGAAGTACAGAACAACGAATTGAATTCCAACCTGCAAAAAACTTAGTGCTCATTTAACTGCATGAGCACACGGAAAACTTTTATAATTTATTTCTTCCCACAACAGCAGAAACCGGAGCATGCTCAATAACAGGGAAACGGGTACCCAGTGAAAAAAATCTGGAATAGAATCTGAAAAATTTTCTTCATTTTTTCAGGGTCCTGAAGGAGCGTGTTACCCATAAGAGTAAGAATAATTAGCCAAAGATTTTTATTTGTAGAAGCTACAAATATCAATCTGTTTAATTGTATCTATATTAGTTAAGTCAAATATTTCTGAAAAACTTGGAACATTTAGACAAAATCATTCCATATATTGCTAATTTGTATCCAGCTAAGATACGAAAATTCCTGAATAACTTGGTTGGTCTGACGCTTCAAAAAGGTCCGAAACCTGAGTCGGTAGCCCCACCATACACAAAATATGGTCCGATTCTTTCGCCCAGAACAACCGCCAACCCCATAAAAACATAGGAGGAACTCAAAAAAAGAGACTAAAAACACTTGTTTTTATACACGGCTCTTGCTTGAAATTTGTTTTAAACGAACTGAAAGTCAGGTATGCCCTTCACCATCAGGTATGCCTTTCATCAAAGATCTTGACAAGTATTGAAGCATTTTTGCCTAAAGGGCGAATTTTAATTTGAGCTGTGTTTTTCATATTCAGCATTTTTCCGGATTTTGAAATACTATCATTATCTGTTAGGTCACCGGAACTTTCTACAGCTAAGTAGTTCAAAACCGGCTGATCCCAGGAACTCAAAATCCGTGAGAATAAAAAAACAGATTAACAAAATTCAGTCGCTTCCTGCTTTCTTCAAAGGTCCGAAAATCCTTTAACCAAAAAAATTTCCTGCCCGAGCAAACCGATTATCAAATATTCGGGGATCCGGACATTTCCGCGCAGGTAGGCTGAAACCCTATGAAAAAATAGGAGAAACGAAAATATGAACAAACATACACTGAAAATATTTCTAATTTGTGTAACATTGCTCCTGGTGGCGGCTGCTCAGCCGGTACTGGGTTCCGACTGGGCTCAGTTCCAGAAAGACACATACAACTCCGGAATAACCAATGAGGCTGGCCCGATAAGCAATAACGGCAGTTATGCTTTCGCTGTCCTTACAAAATCCAGTGGAATGAGCGGGATAGATACAACGCCTGTGGTCGTCGACGATGTCGTTTACACCGTCGCTCAGGGTGTAGCTTTAGCCTTCAACAAGACCACAGGGGATCAAATATGGAATCACTCTGTAGGTGGCGGGTTCACTCTGGCCACGCCTGTGGTCGCCGACGGCAAGCTCTTCGCCGGCTCCAACAACGGCATCATCGCCGCACTCAACATCTCTACCGGCGCAGAGGTTTGGATCAACTCTACCGGGCTAGGCGGCGAGAAGGCGCAGGTGAACACACCTATAGTCTACGACGCCGGTAACATCTACTTCGGAACCTGGTTTTCCTCCGGCAATCCCGGCTCATACTACTGCCTGAACGCCACTGACGGCTCGTTCGTATGGGAGCGGGCCTGCACCAGCAGTGCGGGATACTACTGGGCCGGTGCTTGCGTGGTAGGCGACTATCTCGTATACGGTGGCGATGACGGCCACCTGGTCTCGGTCAACAAGTACACCGGGATGACCATGGAAGATGTGAGCACCGGCACCATCTTCAGCTCCGGCACCGGCAATATCCGTTCCTCCATGAGCTATGACCAATCAACCGGGAGGCTGTACTTCGCTGCCGGTTCCTCCTGCTACTATGTTGGGTTCGACTCCGGCACCGGCACATTCGTGAAGAGCGTGAAGGGCTCCGGGACGATGACGGGTTCCTCTACCTCCACCCCAGCCGTGTACAACGACCGTGCATATGTGGGCTGCGGAGGGTCTCTGTACTGCCTTGACGCCGATACCCTGGAAACAATATGGTTTTATACTGTAGGCGCCCAGGTGCAATCATCTCCTGCCATCTCGACCTACTATGATGATGGCAACGGGGAGATTTACATCTATTTCACAACAAACGATGCCTCTTGCGGTATGTACTGCCTCAAGGACATACCGGGCAACACCGAACCCATCGTGCGGTTCGAGTTCTTCCCGCCGGGCAGTATGAAGCAGTATAGCCTGCAGGGTGCGGCGATCTCCGACGGCATGGTCTACTATGGCAATGATGCAGGTTACCTGTTCGCTCTTGCGGATCCTGAAATACACTTCACTGCCAACACGACATACGGCTCCGCGCCGCTGACGGTTCAGTTCACCGACTATAGCGTCGGATCGACCGCATGGCAGTGGGACTTTGACAACGACGGGAACGTGGACAGCACGGAGCGGAACCCCATATATACGTACAGTGCGGCAGGTAACTACTCCGTCAATCTGACGATTAACAAGTCGACAGGCAGCGTTCAGGAACTCAAGACCGACTACATCACCGTGATCGAAGCGAAGCCTCTGGAAGATTATTTGACATATACCAGCGATAGCAGTTCGATAACAATCACCGGCTACACCGGCCCTGCCGGCGATCTGGTCATACCGGATGAGATAGATGGTCTTCCTGTCACAAAAATCGCCGACAGGGTGTTTCAAGGAACACCATTGACATCGGTGGTCATCCCTGACAGCGTCACCAACATTGGACTCTACCAGTTCCAGAACTGCGAGGACCTTATCTCGATCTACACGGGCGGAGTACCATCTATTTCAACGAACAATATCCGGAACTGCCCCTCCTTAGAAACGATAACTGTTGGCCACAGGCTTTCTTCTATTACCAGCTACTCGATCCGTGACTGCCCCTCCCTGGACGCCATGGTGTTTGAGGCCGAGGGCGACGCACCGAGTGCCAGTGGCAACTGGAACTATAATTGTCCCAATCTGGTGGTGTACTACTGTGAGAACGCTACCAGCTTCACCACACCGAGTTGGGCTGGCAAGCCGTGTTATCCAATAGGCTCTCCAACCGCTGACTTTTCGACCAACGCCATTTCCGGCAGCGCACCGCTCACGGTACAGTTCACCTATTCGGGTGTGGGTGCGAACGCGCTGTCCTGGTACTTCGACGGCGACGCTACTGTGGACAGCACGGCGAGGAACCCCAGTTATACCTACGATACACCGGGTACCTACTCGGCCACTCTGTATGTCAGCAACCCCTGGGGAAGCGACAGTAAGCTCAGTACAAACTATATTACCGTGACCGAGGCCCGCGCTGACGGTTGGGCTTACACCAGCGACGGCACCTCGGTGACCGTAACCGGCTACTCCGGATCGGACAGCGACGTGACCATACCCGGTGAGATCGATGGCCTGCCGGTGACCACTATCGGTGCCAGCGCGTGCAAGGCCCTCACCTCCCTGACCTCGGTGACCATACCGGACAGTGTCACCAATATCGACGCCAGTGCGTTCTACGGCTGCACCAACCTGACCTCGGTGACTATACCGGACAGCGTCACCAATATCGGCTCCAGTGCGTTCTACGGCTGCACCGGCCTGATCTCGGTGACCATACCGGACAGTGTCACCAATATCGACAACAGCGCGTTCCGTGGCTGCACCGGTCTGGATTCCCTCACCATTGGCAATGGCGTCACCACCATCGGCTCCAGTGCGTTCTACGGCTGCACCGGCCTGACCTCGGTGACCATACCGAACAGCGTCACCACCATCGACACCAGTGCATTCTATGGCTGCACCAACCTTACTGTCATGATGTTCAATGGCAATGCGCCGACGACGGTCGGCAGCAACTGGGCATCGGGCACCAACCTGGTGGCATATTACTCCGAAGGCGCTACTAACTTCACAACCCCTGAATGGAACGAAGTCCCGTGCTACCCAGCACTCACCGCCGCGACCGCCGAGTTCACTTCGAACAGCGTCTATGGCAGCGCACCGCTCACGGTACAGTTCACCTATACGGGCGTGGGCGCTAACGCGATGGCCTGGGACTTTGGCAACGACGGAACTGTGGACAGCACGGCGAGGAACCCCGGTTACACCTATGATGTGCCGGGTACCTACTCGATCAAACTGAATGTCAGCAACCCCTGGGGCAGTGACAGTGAAGTAAAGACAGCCTATGTCACCGTAGCCGAACAGGTCGATAACTTTACCTATACCTCCGATGGCACCTCGGTGACCATAACCGGTTACTCCGGGCCGGGCGGCGATGTCGTCATACCGAGCACGATAGGGGACCTGCCGGTCACCGCTATCAGCGGCAGTGTGTTCAAGAGCAATACCAACATCAACTCGGTAACCATACCTGACAGCGTCACCACCATCGGCTCCAGTGCTTTCTACGGCTGCACCGGCCTGACCTCGGTGACCATACCGAACAGCGTGACTACCATCGGCAACAATGCGTTCAACGGCTGCACCGGCCTGACCTCGGTGACCATAGGAAATAATGTCACTAAAATTGACGATAGAGTGTTCTACGGCTGCACCGCCCTGATCTCGGTGGTCATTCCTGACAGCGTCACCAGCATCGGCGACAGCGCGTTCTACCAGTGCAGTAACCTGGCTTCGGTGACCATACCTGACAGCGTCACCACCATCGACAGCTATGCGTTCCGTGACTGCACTGCACTGACCTCGGTAACTATACCTGACAGTGTCACTAACGTCGAATCAAGGCTGTTCTACGGCTGCACCGGCCTGACCTCGGTGACCATAGGGATTGGCCTCGATGAGATCCCCTCTTATATGTTCTACGGCTGCAGCGCCCTGACATCAGTAACCATACCGGACAACGTCACCGAGATAGGTATCAATGCGTTCCGCAAAACCGCCCTGACCTCGGTGACCATAGGAAACAATGTCACAACCATTGGCAGCAGTGCGTTCCGCGACTGCACCGCTCTTACCTCGATGGTGTTCACGGGCGATGCTCCTTCTTCGGTGAGCAGCAGCTGGGTGGATGGATGTCCCGACCTGGTGGCGTACTACTACGAAGACGCTACCGGTTTCACCACGCCGACTTGGAACGGCGTCGCCTGTTACCCGCTGACAGCGGCACCGGTGGCGGACTTCGAGGCCGACGTGACATCAGGAATCGGACCTATGATTGTGAATTTCACCGACCAGTCAACAGGCATTGTTTCATCCTATGCATGGGACTTTGATTCCGACGGAACTGTGGACTCAACTGAGCAGAACCCATCGTATACATATATTTCAGCCGGTACTTTCACTGTCAACCTTACGGTTGCAAATGCAAACGGGACCGATTCCGAGGTAAAGACCGATTATATCACAGTATCCGAACCATCTACGCCTGCAGAACCGGTTGCTGCTTTCACTGCGGATGTAACTAGCGGCACTGCTCCTCTAACAGTTAACTTTACCGACCAGTCCTCAGGTACACCTACTGCCTGGGCATGGGACTTTGACAACGACGGAAACGTGGACTCAAGCGAACAGAACCCGGGCTACACTTATAATGCAGCCGGAAATTACACCGTAAATCTGACTGTGGAAAATGCTGCAGGGACTGACTTTGAGTTAAAATCGGATTACATAGAAGTTTCCGAAGCTTCCGGGTCAACCGTTACTCTCTATTTCGATCCGGAAAGTTCCTCAGTTTCAGAAAACGAATTTACTGAAATAAATATCCTTGCCAGTAATTTCCCTGCAGGTCTTTCAGGCTACAACCTGACTGTTGCTATCGACGACCCGGCTGTTGCCGAGATAGTTGATATAGAGTACCCGACCTGGGCTCTGATTACTCAGAACTCTACCCTTCCAGGCTCTTCTATCTACATGAAGACTGTTGACCTGGAAGATGCCGTTCAGGAAGGAGCAGCAAATGTTGTGCTTGCTACTCTCACGGTTTCTGGAAAGGAGAAAGGATCTGCGAACCTTTCGATAGGGGTTAAACGTCTGGAAGAAGATTCCGGAGACTCTATCGAACCAGCTCTCCTGGCAGGGACAATTGAGGTGACCCCTCTGTCGCCCCTGCCTGATCAGGAATATGCCCCTAAGGACCTTGACGGAGATGGCCTCTACGAAGACCTCACAGGAAACGGGGAGTTCAGTTTCGTAGATATAGTGGCATACTTCCATAACATGGACTGGATAGAGGAAAATATGCCGGTGGAGTACTTCGACTTCAACGGAAATGGAAGGATAGACTTTGATGATGTGGTGGATATGTTTGCAATGATCTGAAGAAAAAGAAAAAAGAAAAAAAATAATGAAGTAGAGAAAAAGGAATTAAAAAGACTAAATAGAGAAAAACTTTCTCATATCCAGCTGATTATGCTGGTTGTGGGAATAAAAAAAAGGACAATGACATTCTGGGAGGAGAAAGCCGAATAGAGCTGTTTTCCTCCTTTCGTTTTTTGAAATAAAGTTCAGGACAAAAAAATCAAGGATTTATATTAAAAGAGGTGACGGGGGAATTGTTAGTCAACTGACTAAGAATAATTAGCCAAAGATTTTTATTTGTAGAAGCAACAAATATCAATCTGTTTAACTGTATCTAATTAGTTAAGTCAAATATTTCTGAAAAACTTGGAACATTTAGACAAAATCATTCCATATATTGCGAATTTGTATCCAGCTAAGATACGAAAATTCCTTAATAATTCGGTTGGTCTGACGCTTCAAAAAGGTCCGAAACCTGATCCGATAACCCCACCATACACCAAATATGGTCCGATTCTTTCGCCCAGAACAACCGCCAACCCCATAAAAACATAGGAGGATCTCAAAAAAAAGGGACTAAAAACACTTGTTTTTATACACGGCTCTGCCTGAAATTTGTTTCAAACGAACTGAAAGTCAGGTATGCCCTTCACCATTAGGTATGCCCATCATCAAAGATCTTGACAAGTATTGAAGCATTTTTACTTAAAGGGCGAATTTTGGTTCGAGCCGTGTTTTTCATATTCGGCATTTTTCCGGATTTTGAAATGCTATCATTATCTGTTAGGTCACCGGAACTTTCTACAGCTAAGTAGTTCAAAACCGGCTGATCCCAGAATCCTCAAAATCCGTGAGAATAAAAAACAGAATAACAAAATTCAGTCATTTCCTGCTTTCTTCAAAGGTCCGAAAATCCTTAAACCAAAAAAATTTCCTGCCCGAGAAAACCGATTATCAAATATTCGGGGGTCCGGACATTTCCGCGCAGGCAGGCTGAAACCCTATGAAAAATAGGAGAAACGAAAATATGAACAAACATACACTGAAAATATTTCTGATTTGTGTAATATTGTTCCTGGTGGCGGCTGCTCAGCCGGTACTGGGTTCCGACTGGGCTCAGTTCCAGAAAGATATCCACAACACGGGTGTAACTGCAGACAGAGCCCCTATAACTGACCCGACGAACTGCTCGCTTTCATGGAATTACAGCATGGGAGGAAATATCGATGTGACTCCGGTAGTAGCCGGGGATATGACGTATGTTGTGGCGAGTAACAACCACCTCTGTGCCTTTAACAGAACTACAGGTACTCTGTTATGGGAAGAATCCACAAGTGGGGGAGGATTCCTGCTGGGAAATCTGGCGGTTGGAAATGGCATCGTCTTTGTGCCAACCGTCGACGGGAAGATCTTTGCTTTTGACGCAGAAACAGGGAGTCCGAAGTGGAATAAAACATTAAGCAGTAAACAGCTTGACACTCCTATTCTTTATTATGACGGCAAAATCTACTTTGGGGAAGCGATGGGCGGACGCAAGTATTACTGCCTGGATGAGACCGGCAACGAAGTCTGGAACCGGACTGCAACAACCCAGAACAGTGGGCAGGGGTCCTACTACTGGGCAGGAGCTGCCGTAATCGGGGACAGCCTAGTATACGGAGATGATGACGGGCACCTGGTTTCCGTGAATAAGGATACTGGAACTGACATTGCCGAAATAGATGTTTCTGAAGAGTTCGGGATAACCTGTAAAGAAATAAGATCCTCGGTACTCTATGTAGAAGAACTGAACAGGATATACTTCACATCCAAAGGCGGATACTGCTATGCTCTTGGTTTCAACGTGGAAGATGGGACTTTTAACACATCTGAAAAGTACATAGCAAATATCGGATATTCGACCTCAACTCCCGCTTATTATAATGGGCGAGTTTACGTTGGTGCAGGCGGGATGTACGGAGGGGGAAGCGGAATTTCCTGCCTTGATGAAAACCTTACTGACGAGATCTGGCACTACGCGGCAGGGGCGGTTCAGTCTTCCCCTGCAATCTCTACATACTACGACGATGGGGATGGAGAGGCCTATATCTACTTCACGGTAAACAGTGCTACAGGTGGCGTGTTCTGTCTCAAAGACTACACAGGCTGTACGAACCCTGAGCTTGCCTGGAGTTATGCAGATGCCAGCAAAACAGCTTATACCCTTGCAGGAGCCGTAATCTCGGATGGGTGGATATACTACGGGACTGACAAGAGGTACCTTTTCGGGTTTACAACCGAGAAAGAACAAACCCCCTCAATTCCCGTAGCTAACTTCAGTGCAAATCCGCTTTCCGGGGATTCTCCGCTAACAGTCCAGTTCACTGACCTTTCCACAGGAGATGGAATAAATGTCTGGGCCTGGGACTTTAACAACGACGGAATTGTTGATAGCACTGAGCAGAACCCCTCACATACGTACACACCAGCCGGAAATTACACTGTAAATCTGACTGTGGAAAATGCTAACGGTTCTGACTTCGAGGTGAAGACCGACCACATCACAGTCACCGACGGCAGTTCAGGAGGCGATGCTCCTGTTGCAGACTTCACGGCAAACGTCACGAGTGGCGTTGCTCCACTTACGATCAATTTCACAGATCAATCCACAAATGCTGAAAGCTGGGCTTGGGATTTTAATGGTGATGGAATTGTGGACTCCACAGAGCAGAATCCACAATATACATACTATCCCGGAAACTATACCGTCAATCTTGCGGTAAACAACTCGGCTGGTTCTGACACCGAAAGTAAAGAAGACTATATCTGGGTTATCGGGCCGTACTCCACAGCTGTGGCCAATGAGAATCCCGGGGCTCCCGATCCGGGAATACCCCAATATATAGGCCCAGACGGAGACGGGAAGCATGATGCTACCAATTATCCCAATAATTATAAGAATCCGATCTTCGTTGCATCCTATACTTCAATCGTCGACTATTCACCCTCAACAGGTAGAGAACAGAATTCATATCGTTCCCTTGGTGACCTGTATCAGGAAGAGATCGATGCCGGTGCATCTCCCGGGGAGATCACTGTCTGGTTTGAAGCCCCGATATGTAATGGCGAAGGAGCTGATTTTGCCGCCTATGAAAATGGCTTCATAATCTCCGACACTAACCTAATATTCGCAGAACTCGGGTATCTGGAGGTCTCCACGGACGGTGAACACTTTGTCCGGTTCCCGAGTGTATCCTATACTCCTGAAGCGGTCGGCGGTTATGGAGGTGTCGATGCAAGAAACGTATACAACCTTGTCGGAAAGCATGTTCACATGTATGGTGATTATTGGGGGACTCCGTTTAACCTGGACGACCTTGCAGACGACCCCGGCGTTCTCAACGGTTCTGTCGACCTGAATGAGATAAATTATGTCAAGATAGTTGATATTCCGGGAACCGGGTACTACAAGGACTCCCTCGGCAATCCGATATATGATGCATGGCCCACATACGGGACGGGAGGTCTTGAGTTCGGAGGGGTTGATATAATCCATTGTCGTCCGGCTGCCAATTTCACAGCGGATGAGACCACAGGCTCCGGGTCGCTTACTGTGCAGTTCAATGACACTTCTACCGGCGGACCCACTTCCTGGTTCTGGGACTTCGGCGACGGCAACACTTCAACGGAGCAAAACCCGGTACATGAGTACACTACCAATGGCACCTATACGGTCAGCCTGAAAGCCATAAATGAATTCGGCAATGATTCGGAAGTGAGGGAAGGGTACATAACTGTGGAATATAAAGACCCCCGAAGCCCGGTTGTGGACTTCACCGCTGATCCGGTTTCCGGTGCCTTCCCGCTGACAGTTAATTTCACCGATGCTTCAACCGGGAATCCGACAGGCTGGTTCTGGGACTTTGGCGACGGCAACACTTCAACGGAGCAAAACCCAGTGCATGTATATGCAGACAGCGGAAAGTACACGGTAAAGCTTACAGCCACGAATGAATTCGGCAGCTCATATCTGGTGAAAACGGATTATATCGAGCCTTATGGCATCCTTGCGGATACACCCTGGCCAAAATTCCGTATGGATGCAAGGAACTCGGGGATATCGCCCTACACAGGCCCCCAGACCAATAATACGATATGGAACATTACCACGGACGCATCATTCAGTTCCTCAAGTTCTTTTTCGATAGGTTCCGACGGCACAATATATTTCGGTGGCGGCTATTCAGACTACAATGTCTATGCCCTGAATCCCGACGGGACGCTTAAGTGGAATTACACTGTCGGGAAGTCGATCTACGGTACTCCGACGATCAGTTCCGACGGCACGATATATTTCGGAAGCAGTGACAAGAATTGCTATGCCCTGAACCCTGACGGGACACTCAAATGGTCGTACACCACAGATAGCACTCTCGCTGCCTCTCCAGCCATAGGTTCCGACGGCACGATATATTTCGGAGGGCAAAGTGGCCATGGCACCGACGGGACCGTATATGCCATGAATCCCGACGGGACACTCAAATGGTCGTACACTGACAGCGATGCTGCTATCGCTTCTGTTAGTCCTGCCATCGGTTCTGATGAAACCATATATGTACCTTTCCAGGACGGTACAGTATATGCCCTGAATCCCGACGGGACCGAGAAGTGGAATTTCAGCACCGGTAGTCAGATCTACAGCAGTGCCGTGCTGGATTCGGAGGATGTCCTGTATATTGGAACCAGGGGAGCTAAAGTATTTGCAATAAATCCTGATGGGACTGAGAAGTGGAACTACACTGCAGGAGGATCTTTATCGTTCTTTTATATGTTCGATTACAGTTCCCCCATTGTTGGAACTGACGGTACGGTCTATATCGGAACTTACGGATGGAATGATTTCTTCGCTCTGAATCCGAACGGAACCCTCAAATGGAGCAGCAGTGACATTGGTTCCAGTTTTAGCGGTTCTCCGGTCATGGGTGCTGATGGTACCATCTATATTGGCAGCAACGACAAGAAAGTATCTGCCATAAATCCGAACGGAACGATTAAGTGGACCTACACTACGGAAGCTTCGGTAGGCTGCACTCCTGCAATCGGATCCGACGGGACTCTTTACATTGGAACCGATACGGTTTACGATACCCATGGAGATTTCCTCGCTGGCGGTGTCCTCTACGCCTTCCGCGACCCCGCCGATCTCCCCGTCGCCAGCTTCACCTCGGACACCACCTCCGACGAAGTCCCGCTGTCCGTAAGCTTCACCGACACCTCCGAACGTGCCGAAAGCTGGGCCTGGGACTTTGACAGTGATGGAGTTGTAGACTCCACTGAGCAGAGCCCGACGTATACCTACATCAGTCCAGGCAATTACACCGTCACCCTCACCGTAAGCAATACCGGTGGCAGTGACGCCGTAATCAAAGAAGACTACATCAACGTGCTTGAAGCCCCGGCTTCTTCCTCGGCAGATGAAGACACCTGGTACCAGTTCAGGAAGACTGCCGAACACACCGGGTACACCACCTCGGATGCACCCGACACCAACACCCTCCTCTGGAGAAGCGCCAGACTCACCGACGATTTCACCCTCGTACCCTCCTCTTCTGTCGCTATAGCAGACGGCAAAGTCTTTGCCAATGCCATCATCGGCTCGGTAGACGAAGAAGGTAATCCGGAAGAAGGTGCCATCGGCCAGCTCGTTGCTTTCAGCATGTACAATGGCCGAAAATACTGGAACACCACCATTGCAGTACCCGAATGGGGTTCCTGGTCTTCTCCTGCCTATGACAATGGTTTTGTCTTCACCTCCACGGGTGCGAACACCACCTGTATCAATGCGACCACAGGTGCCATCGAATGGACATTCACAAATCCATCAGGCCGTGCTTCCTGCAATGGCGGGCCGGTAATTGCAGAGGGTAAAGTCCTGTGCAGTGACTGGGACGGCCTGCACTACTACTGCCTGGACGAAACCACAGGTACCGAACTGTGGAACTATACGGTTGACAGCAGTGACAGTTACACCCAGGGAACCCCGGCTGTCAGCAACGGGACGATAATCCTCACAAGCTGGGATGACATCTACTGCCTCGACATGGACGGAAACCTTCTGTGGGCTAAACCCAACCCTTCGTCTTCTGGAAGCATTTGTGGTTCTCCTTCGATTGCAGGGGACATGTTCTACTTGACAACATATGATTTTGGCAGTGACGACAAACCTGCCCTATTCGCCTTTGACCTCGAAAACGGCACTGAGATATGGAATGCTACCATCCAGAGAACCGATTCCACCCCTGCCATTGCAGACGGCTATCTATACGTATGCGGTGGATGTACAGGTTATTCTGAAAGCCAGACCTACTGCTTTGACGCCTTAAACGGCACTCTCATCTGGAGTACCCCCAAAGCAGATCAGGGAATAGGAGACTGGACTTGTTCTATTGCAGTTGCTGACGGCAAAGTCTTTGTTGGGAAGTCCGCAGGTTCTTCCTTCGGTCATAAAGGCCTCTATGCATTGAATGCTGAAACCGGCGATGAAATCTGGTATTCAGATTCTGCGGGTGATTCGCCTGCAATAGCAGATGATACGGTATTTTCGATAGGGCTTGACCAGGAAGATGTGGCATATTTGTATGCTTTCAAAGATGAAGAGTCGGGTATGCCTGTTGCAGACTTTTCCGCAGATATCACTTCCGGTGTCACTCCGCTTACGGTTAACTTTACCGACCAGTCCACAGGCACACCGACCTCGTGGTTCTGGGAATTCGGGGATGGAGGAAACTCTACCGAGCAGAACCCCTCGCATATCTATAATGCACCAGGTACTTACACCGTAAACCTGACTGTGGAAAATGCTGGCGGGACTGACTTTGAGTTGAAGTCGGATTACATAGAAGTTTCCGAAGCTTCCGGGTCAACCGTTACTCTCTATTTCGACCCGGAAAGTGCCTCTGTGGCAGAAAACGAATCCACTGAAATAAATCTCGTTGCCAGTAATTTCCCTGCAGGTCTTTCAGGCTACAACCTGACCGTTGCTCTCGACGATCCGGATGTTGCCGAGATAGTCGATATCGAGTACCCGACCTGGGCTCTTATTACTGAAAACTCTTCCCTGCCAGCGACTTCTATCTACATGAAGACTGTTGACTTGGAAGATGCCATTCAGGAAGGAGCAGCAGATGTTGTGCTTGCTACTCTCACTGTTTCTGGAAAGGAGAAAGGATCTGCGAACCTTTCGATAGGGGTTAAACGTCTGGAGGAAGATTCCGGAGACTCTATCGAACCAGCTCTCCTGGCAGGGACAATTGAGGTGACCCTTCTGTCGCCCCTGCCTGATCAGGAATATGCCCCTAAGGACCTTAACGGAGATGGCCTCTATGAAGACCTCACCGGAAACGGGGAGTTCAGTTTCGTAGATATAGTGGCATACTTCCATAACATGGACTGGATAGAGGAAAATATGCCGGTGGAGTACTTCGACTTCAACGGAAATGGAAGGATAGACTTTGATGATGTGGTGGATATGTTTGCAATGATCTGAAGAAAAAGAAAAAAAGAAAAAAAGAAAAAAAATAATGAAGTAGAGAAAAAGGAATTAAAAAGACTAAATAGAGAAAAACTTTCTCATATCCAGCTGATTATGCTGGTTGTGGGAATAAAAAAAAGGACAATGACATTCTGGGAGGAGAAAGCCGAATAGAGCTGTTTTCCTCCTTTCGTTTTTTGAAATAAAGTTCAGGACAAAAAAATCAAGGATTTATATTAAAAGAGGTGACGGGGGAATTGTTAGTCAACTGACTAAGAATAATTAGCCAAAGATTTTTATTTGTAGAAGCAACAAATATCAATCTGTTTAACTGTATCTAATTAGTTAAGTCAAATATTTCTGAAAAACTTGGAACATTTAGACAAAATCATTCCATATATTGCGAATTTGTATCCAGCTAAGATACGAAAATTCCTTAATAATTCGGTTGGTCTGACGCTTCAAAAAGGTCCGAAACCTGATCCGGTAACCCCACCATACACCAAATATGGTCCGATTCTTTCGCCCAGAACAACCGCCAACCCCATAAAAACATAGGAGGATCTCAAAAAAAGAGACTAAAAACACTTGTTTTTATACACGGCTCTGCCTGAAATTTGTTTTAAACGAACTGAAAGTCAGGTATGCCCTTCACCATTAGGTGTGCCCTTCATCAAAGATCTTGACAAGTATTGAAGCATTTTTACTTAAAGGGCGAATTTTGGTTCGAGCCGTGTTTTTCATATTCGGCATTTTTCCGGATTTTGAAATGCTATCATTATCTGTTAGGTCACCGGAACTTTCTACAACTAAGAACCTATCCGAAAAGTGCTGCAGTTTGCTATAACTTTTACATTGGGCAATAAGCAACCGGAACGGAACCCAGATAGTATATCCTTCTCGTAATCTTTGCAACATGCCATTATCGACTTTTCGGATAGGCTCTAAGTAGTTCAAAACCGGCTGATCCCAGAATCCTCAAAATCCGGGAGAATAAAAAAACAGAATAACAAAATTCAGTCATTTCCTGCTTTCTTCAAAGGTCCGAAAATCCTTGAACCAAAAACAATTTTCTGTCCGAGCAAACCGATGATCAAATCTTCGGGGGTCCGGATATTTCCGCGCAGGCAGGCTGAAACCCTATGAAAAAAGAGGAATAGAAATGCAAAAAAAAAGGTTTTTTGTTCTGACAACAGTAATGCTTTTACTTTCCATAGCAATGCTGGCCATGCCAGCTGTTGCTACCGGTGAAGCAACAATAACAAGAACGATTACTCCCTCAGAAGTATCTGACGGAGATACCTACAATGTAACCCTTACAGTTTCCTTCAATACTGACGAGGATTCCATCGTAATACGTGAAGCCCTTCCTGCAGACTGGAATCTTACTGAAGTTGACAGTGGACGCTACATCTGGAACACTTCCGAGGAAGATTATACATTCCTGGATTTTTACGGCACAGTCAACCTCACCGGAGTCACTGACACCATAACCTACAGTGTCACAGTGCCCGAAGGAACAGTATCCGGTACCTATGACTACGGACCAAGCTATGTTGCAGGCGAATCTGCAAGTGAGGAGGAATTTGCATGGACGGTAAATACCACAGGTGATGGCACTGTGACCATCGACGCGACCATCCTCAGCATTTATTCTACAGCAATGGAAAATACCAATCCCGGGGCGCCTGATCCTGCCATACCGGCCAATTCCACCCGGTTCACCACATGGGCTTCCAAGGTGATCGATTACTCACCGAGCCCTCAGGAGATTGATGGTGGTTTCGCCAATCCTAATTCATCCCTCGGCATCCCCGAGGGCACTTTCGCAGTTGTATGCCTGGGTGATCTTAGTCAAGAGATGATAGATTCAGGTATTGATCCCGGCTCTATAACTCTGGGCTTCAACGTGACGATTGTTAACGGCGACGGTCACGACTTTGCAGTCTTCGAGAACGGGTTCGGTACAAACGACGGGATTTTTGGCGAACTCGGGTACGTTGAAGTGTCAACCAACGGCGTCACCTTCGCACGCTTCCCGTCCGTCTCCCTGACCAGCGAAGCAACGGGAGGTTATGGAACTTTTTATTCCACTGACATATATAATCTGGCGGGGAAGCATGCCGCTATGTGGGGCACCCCCTTCGACCTGAGCGACCTTGCCCAGTCGTCGGAAGTGCTCAGCGGTGCGGTGGACCTGGATAACATCAACTACGTACGGATAGTAGATGTCCCCGGCACCGGGGACTTCAAGGACTCTCTGGGCAATCCAATCTATGATGCATGGCTGACCTGGGGTACCGGTGGATTTGACCTCGATGCCGTGGGCGTGATCAACTCCCAGCAGAAAGCGTCGGATGGATTCTCCGCCTCTCCTACGAGTGGTGACACCCCCCTGACGGTGCAGTTCACCGACCTGAACGACGGCACCACCTCATGGGCCTGGGACTTCGATAACAACGGAGATGTGGACTCGACGGAACAAAACCCGATGCATACATACGAAACGCCGGGCACCTATGCTGTCAGGCTGAATGTCACATATAGTGAAGGAAGCGATGAGTGGGTCAAGACAGCATACATCACCGTGAATACGCCCGCTGCGAATTACTATACCTATACCGGCAGCGGTTCATCCGTAACCATAACTGGCTATTCCGGGCCTGGTGGCGACGTAATCATACCCGGTGAGATTGAAGGTCTCCCTGTCACTGCCATCGATGACAGCGTGTTCATGGGTTATTCCAATATGACCTCGGTCACCCTACCCGATAATGTGACCGGCATAGGCAACAACGCGTTCCAGGGCTGCACCAATCTGACCTCGGTCACCTTCGGTGACAGCATCACCGAAATCGGTTCAAGTGCGTTCCAAAGCACCGGTCTGACCTCGGTGGTCCTTCCTGACAGCGTAACCAGCATGGGCAGCTCCGTGTTCCAGGACTGCACCGGTCTGACTTCGGTCACGATTGGCAACGGCACCAGCAGCATCCCTGACAAGACCTTCTACAGGTGTGATCACCTGACCTCGATCACCATATCTGATAGCGTAACCAGCATAGGCAAGTATGCGTTCCGCGATTGCACCAACCTGACGTCGGTGGTCCTTCCTGACAGCATAACCAGCATAGGTGCATACGCGTTCGAAGGCTGTACCGCCCTGACCTCGATCACGATACCGGACAGTGTGACCAGCATAGACAGGTATGCGTTCCGCGGTTGCACTGCTCTGACCTCGGCCACCATCGGCAGCGGCGTCACCGGCATAGGGGTGGGTGTGTTCTACCAGTGCACCAACATGGCCTCTGTGACCATACCGGACAATGTTACCGAAATCGGCAACGACGCATTCCACTGGTGCACCAACCTGACCTCGATGACCATAGGAAATAATGTCACCACCATCGGCAGCAGTGCGTTCAACGGCTGCACAGGTCTGGCTTCTGTGACCATACCGGACAGTGTCACCACCATCAACGACTTTGCGTTCTCCGGCTGCACCAATCTGACTTCGATCACCCTACCAAACAGTGTGATCAGCATAGGCAACTTTGTGTTCCAAGACTGCAGCGCCCTGACATCGGTGACATTTGGCAGTGGGCTCACCAGCATAGGCAGCAATGTGTTCCAGAGTTGCACTGCTTTGAATGCTATAAACGTCGATGCCAACAATACTGTGTATACCAGCATTGATGGAATTGTGTACAATAAAGATGTCACCGCTGTGGTGCTGTTCCCTTCTGCTAAGGCCGGTTCACTGGTTATCCCGGACAGCGTAACCAGCATCAGTAGCTATGCGTTCTACGGCTGCGCCGGTCTGACCTCTGTGACCATCGGAAACAGTGTCACCACCATCGGCGATCAGGCGTTCAACGGCTGCACTGCCCTGACCTCTATAACCATACCGGACAGAGTCACCGAAATTGGTATCTGTGCTTTCCAAGACTGCAGCGCCCTGACATCAGCGACATTCGGAACCGGGCTCCTCACCATCGGGGAGAACGCATTCAACGGCTGCACTAATCTGACCTCCGCCATGATACCGAATAACGTGACCACCATCGGGAAGAGCGCATTCAACGGCTGCACCAACCTGACCTCGGTCATGATCGGTAGCGGCGTGACAAGCATCGGCGCCAATGCAAAAATCGCATTCCACGGTTGCACCGCCCTGACTGAGGTCTCTGTCGATGCTACTAACACCGCGTACTCCAGCATAGACGGTGTCGTGTACGATAAGGCCGGAACAACTCTCGTGTTCTGCCCGGAAGGAAAGAGCGGTTCGTTCGTCATTCCGGACAGCGTAACCAGCATAGGCGCATACGCGTTCTACGGCTGCACCGCCCTGACATCGGTCACCATACCGGACAGCGTGACAAGTATCGGACTCAACGCCTTCGAGCACAGCGGCCTGACTTCGGTCACGATACCAAACAGCGTGACCAGTTGGGGCAGCAACTCGTTCAGTGGCTGTAGCGCCCTTACCTCGGTGAACATATCGGGCAACGGCGCAACCAGCATAGGCTTTCAAGCGTTCTACTGCTGCACCAATCTGACTTCGGTAACCATCGGCGACGGTGTCACCAGCATAGGCGGCAGTGCGTTCTATGCATGTGATGGCCTGACCTCGATCACGATACCGAACAGTGTGATCGCCATAGGCTCATCCGCATTCGACGACTGCCCCAACCTGGCATCAGTCGATATGGGCAACGTCACCAATATCGGTGCGTACGCGTTCCGCAGATGCACCTCCCTTACTTCTGTGACCATACCGGGCAGTGTAGACTCCATAGGTAACAACGCTTTCGAAGGCTGCACTAATCTGAACTCGGTCACCCTCAGCGACGGCGTCCGCAGGATCGGAATGTACGCATTCCAAGACTGCAGCGCCCTTACCTCGATCGATATGGGCAACGTGACAGTCATCCAGCCGTATGCTTTCAAAGGCTGCACCGCCCTGACCTCTGTGACCATTCCGGACGGCGCTACCTACATCAGTGCCAGTATGTTCTACGGCTGCACTGCTCTGACCTCTGTGACCATCCCGGACAGTGTCACCAACATTGGTGCCAGTGCGTTCTACGGCTGCACTGCTCTGACCTCGATGAAGTTCATGGGCAATGCGCCGACGGTCGGCCTCAACTGGGCAAATGGATGCACCGACCTGGTGGTGTACTACTACGAAGGCGCTACCGGCTTCACCACACCGACGTGGAACGGCGTCGCCTGTTACCCGCTGACAGCGGCCCCGGTGGCGGACTTCGAGGCCGACGTGACATCAGGAATCGGACCTATGATTGTGAATTTCACCGACCTGTCCACCAGATCGCCGGATACGTGGGAATGGGACTTTAATAACGACGGAACTGTGGATTCAACAGAGCAGAATCCCTCGCATACCTATGCTTCAGCCGGAAATTACACTGTCAACCTTACGGTTGCAAATGCAAACGGGACCGATTCCGAGGTAAAAACAGACTATATCACTGTATCCGAATCATCCACGCCTACAGAACCCGTTGCTGCTTTTACTGCTAATATAATTGCCGGAACTGCTCCTCTCACTGTGAATTTCACGGACCAGTCCACAGGTTCACCTACTGCCTGGGCATGGGACTTTGACAACGACGGAAACGTGGACTCTACAGAGCAGAACCCGAGCTACACTTATAATGCAGCCGGAAATTACACCGTAAATCTGACTGTGGAAAGTGAAGCTGGTTCTGACTTTGAGTTAAAAACGGATTACATAGAAGTTTCCGAAGCTTCCGGGTCAACGATTACTCTCTATTTCGACCCTGAAAGTTCCTCAGTTTCAGAAAACGAATCTACTGAAATAAGTGTCCTTGCCAGTAATTTCCCTGCAGGGTTCTCAGGCTACAACCTGACCGTTGCTTTTGACGACCCGGCTGTTGCCGAGATAATTGATATCGAGTATCCCTCCTGGACTCTGATCACTGGGAACTCCACCCTTCCAGGGACTTCGATCTACCTGAAGGCTGTTGACCTGGAAGACGTCGTTAAGGAAGGGACAGCAGATGTTGTACTTGCAACTCTCACGGTTTCTGGAAAAGAATCAGGATCAGCGAACCTTTCTATAGGAGTTGACCGCCTGGATGACGATTTGGGAGAAGCTATAGAGCCAGAGTTATTGACCGGAAAAATTGAAGTGACCCTTCTGTCGCCCCTGCCAGATCAGGAATATGCTCCAAAAGACCTTGACGGAGACGGACTCTATGAAGACCTCACCGGAAAAGGGGAGTTCAGTTTCGTAGACATAGTGGCGTACTTCCACAACATGGACTGGATAGAGGCAAATATGCCGGTGGAGTATTTCGACTTCAATGGTAACGGAAGGATAGACTTTGATGATGTTGTGGATATGTTTGCAATGATATAAGAAAAAGAAAAAAATAATGAAGTAGAGAAAAAGGAATGAAAGAAGGCAAAATAGAGAAAAACTTTCTCATAACCAGCTGATTATGCGGTTCCGGAAACAAAAAAGGGACAATAACCTTCTGGGCGGAGGCAGCCGAATAGGGCTGTTTTCCTCCCTTCTTTTTTGAATTAAAATTCGGGATTTATATAAAAATATTCAAATAGGAAGTTGTTATCCAAAGGGTCAATAATAATTAGCCAAAGATTTTTATCTGTAAAAGGCAAAATAATCAATTAGTTCAATCAGATACAATTAGTTCAATCAATTATTTCAGGAAATATCAAAATTTCCGCAGCATATGTTCCGGATAAACTTTTAAAACCCCAGTTGTTCTGACACTTCAAAAAGGTCCGAAACCTTATCCTCACTGCAATATAGAATTCGAAATGCAGACAGACTCTTTCGCTCAGACCAACCGACAAACCCCTATAAAAACACAGGAGGTCTTCAAAAAGATCAGAAACTGAGCACTTATTTTTCTTTACACGGTTCTATGCCTGAATTTATTCCTGAATTCCGGAAAGTCAGGCATGTCTTTCAGCAAAAATCTAGATGAATATATTAGATAGGACTTACGACTTGAAATGCAAAATCAGGCACAAGCAAACTCGTCAATATTATTTGAGTTTATACAGTTAAGTCTTTCTCGCTCGTGGTTTTTAATTCAATTGCGTAAGTCCTATTAGATTTTGGCAGTATCGCGAATTTGCTGTAATTTAAAGTCGATTTTTTGGACACGGTATGTAGAACTAATCTACGGGTCTTGAATTTTTGACTTAATGAAATTCTAAAATTTGTAATTATTTAGAAAAATTGGTACACTGCCAGACTTTTGTTTGAAGACTATATTTTGAATTTTTAATTAGAGCCGTGTTTTTCAGATTCGGCATTTTTTGGATTTTGAAATGCTATAATCTTCCACCTGGTCGCCGGAAGCACCCGAAAATGGGCTTCAAAACCGGCTGACCTCTAAAATCCAGATGAATAAAAAAGAAAAACAAAATTCGCCGGGTCCTGCTCTCTTCAAAAGGCCGAAAAATCCTCAACTAAAAAATCCTCTTTCGATAAAAATAACTTTTCAAATCTTCAGGGGATCACACATTTCCGCGCAGGCCGGTCGAATCTTTATGAAAAATAGGAGATACGAAAATATGAATAAATACACACTGACAATATTCATGATTTGTCTAACCTTGCTCCTGGTGGCGGCTGCTCAGCCGGCGCTGGGCTCGGACTGGGCACAGTTCCAGAATGATAAAAATAATAGTGGGGTTACAGCCGATACGGCACCTATTGAAGAAGAGGATCTCGCCAACCGGTCAGTTGATATTAATGCGGCACTTGATGCCGCTCCGGTGACAGGAGATGGAAAGGTTTATGAAGTCGCCGCAAGCGGGGACGTCTCCGCTTATTACCTGAACAACTGGACACTAGCCTGGAAGAACGAAGAGATTCAAGGAACCGGGGGCTTTGAACTTTCAACTCCAGCTTACAACGATGGGACGCTTTACGTGGCACTCTCAAGAGGGAATGCAAGCACGCATACTGAGACCCATGCCCTTTACACCTGTAATGGTTCCGTAAAATGGTCAAACACCAGTCTCGGGACCTACCAGACAAATACCCCAATAACATATTCCAATGACAGGATCTTCTTCGGAACCGCCAACGTGGATACTATCTCCACTACTAACGCAGGTGACTACTATTGCTTCGATGCAAGTACAGGTCAATTTATATGGAAGCGCCCCAGCGAGACCTCTTCAGGTTATTACTGGGCAGGAGCGGCTGTTGCAGGCAACTATGTGATCTACGGTGATGACGCAGGCCATGTAGTTTCCGTGGAGTGGAACAATGTAACCGACGGAGTTGTCTGGAAACAAGATGAGATAAACGTTTCTGGCTTATACGGTGTCAGTGGTAAAATCAGGTCTTCCATCTGCTACTCCGAAGAAGAAGGTCGTATCTACTTCGCAACAAGATCAGGAAGCCATACCTGTTATGTTGGCTTTAACGCAACCACAGGTAACTTCGTTCCCGATGATAAAGATTACAACAATATAGGCTACACCTCCACCCCGGCGGTCTATAACGGAAGAGTATATGTCGGAGCCGGAGGCTGGGCGCAAGGAGCCAAACTCTACTGTCTGAACGCCGACACCCTGGATCAAATCTGGGTATATACCGGCTCCACAGGTGGAATACAGGGTTCTCCCGCAATTTCCACATACTATGATAATGGAGATGGTGAGGTTTATATTTATTTCACAAATAACGGACCAAGCGGTAGCTTATACTGTCTGAGAGATGAAACTGGACAAACATCTGCGGATCTCCAGTGGACCTTTACACCTGACGACGCGACATACACATTGCAGGGTCCTGCAATTTCAGGTGGTTCTGCGTTCTTTGGAAATGACAATGGCTATTTGTATGAAGTATATACTGCATAAATTTCCAGGGGTTGTATTTACTTTAATACTCCCTTCTTTTATTTTTTGAGGTATACACTATGAATTTGACAAAATACCTTCTGCTCCTTTTTTTTGCAGGCTTTCTGCTCATTATGCCTGCATCCGCAACGACATATGATCTCTACCCGGATGATCCTTCCGGAACAGCATACGATATCCTGCAGAATCAGACTCAGTCTGGAGATACGCTCTTTTTCCATGCCGGAACTTATACACGGAATGAATTGGGAATTTATTTCTGTTCTTTTCGATATGATGATATTGTCTTAGAAGGAGAAAATTACTCTACTGTGACTTTTGATCTGGGAGATACATTTTATATGGGGACTGCCGGAAGTATAACAAATAATTCTACAATAAGTAATATTACTTTTATACCGAATGCTGACAAAAAAGCAGACCTGAACCTGCGTTACTCTTCTGATTGCATTATCAAAAACTGTGAATTTAGTGGGAAACAAACACGTCCTTTTATTGATTTTTATAATGGTGGTTCGAACAATACTTTAGTATTCAATCAAATTAAAGATAATGCAGACAGAGGCATTCGTTTCTACAATGGAAGCGCTGGTGTTTACAATGGAATAGCTGATAATAGGATCTACCTAAACAATTTCCAGAATAATACACAAGATGTTTATGAAAAAGGAATGGAAAATATGCCTAATCCCGTTTACTGGCATTCTCCCGAACCCCTGGCGTATACTTACAAAGGCAAGACCTTTACAGGCTACATGGGAAATTACTGGGATAAGTATACGGGAGTTGATGCCAATGGAGACGGGATCGGGGATACTCCCTATGACCTCGGTGATTGCGGCCAGGACGACTATCCTCTCATGGCTCCTTTTGAAAATTATACAATAACCGAATCTCCCTCTGAACTCTTTTTTGAACCTTCGGATACCGTGATGGCAGGCCCTGGAGATACTGCTGAAATAGAACTTCTTGCTGACGAACTGCCCGAAGGTTTCTCTACTTACGTACTGAATATAAGTGTAACCGATCCCGAGATCGCCCGGATTTCGGGAGTTTCCTTCCCTGCATGGGCGGACACAACCAGTTCAACTGAAATTCCGGCAGCGTCTGTGGAGATCAAAGCTTCCGACCTTAACCAGCAGGTAGAAGCCGGGGCTTCGAACGTGACCCTTGCAACCATAGGCCTCGAATCCCTGGGCTACGGGACTTCGAATCTCACAGTAAGCGTGGAGAGTTTTAAAGACGATTCTGAAAACCCCGTGACACTCAGGACTATGGAAGCAGGCCTCAAAATCCCTGATTCCGACTGGTCCCAGTTCCAGAAAGACAGCTCCAACACCGGGTACGGCTTCAGTTCTGCCCCAACCCGGGACCCGGAAGTCCTCTGGCAGAACCTTACTTCTTCGGAGCAGGAACCCTGCGGGAGCGGAGGCATAAATGCCCCGCCAGTGGTTTCAGGAAATACTGTTTTCGTAACTGCCGGAAATGCCTCGGTCTGGGCCTTTGATAAAGATACGGGAGACCTGATCTGGTCAAAAGAAATGGGCGGCAGTTTAACACAGACAGCAACTCCTGCCCTGGGAGACGGAAAACTCTTTGTCCCGACCCTTGGAGGAGACCTCTACGCCCTTGACCCGGAAACCGGAAACGAGCTCTGGAACACACACATAACTGACGGAAGCCTGGAATGTCCCCTTACCTATTACGACCATAAGCTCTACATCGGAGACGGCCTTAAAGGAGGAAACGGAACCAAATACTACTATTGCTACGACGACAACGGTAGTTTCATCTGGAAACACGAAAACACAAACAGTTCCGGCTTTATATGGAGCGGCTCGGTAGTTGTCGGAAATTACCTGGTCTACCCTGTCTTCGAAGGCAAGATGGTTTGTCTCGAAAAAGATACCGGAACCTTTGTAGATGAGGTTGATTTCAGTAAGAGTTCGGATGTCTCTTTTGCACTTTCCGACCCCGGGATGTTCAGAAGTTCGGTAACCTATGCTGATGGTGCATTGTATACATCCTCGGAAAGAGGCCAGGAAACAGGATACTGCTTCAAAGTAGGGTTCAACCCTGATACAGGCCAGTTCCTGGATACCGGCTGGACAGCTTCAATAGGGTTTTCAACCTCGACTCCCGTAGTGTATAACGGAAGGGTCTATGTGGGACATGGAGAACACGGCGAGACCGGGTCAATGTTCTGCCTGAACGATTCCGACGGGGCAATCATCTGGGAGACTCCGATCAGCGGAGGAATAAAGTCTTCACCTGTTATTTCGGTCGAAGATGGCAACCCGTACATCTATTTCACAGAAGCCATAGTGGATGGCTCGATTTACTGTCTGAACCCTGACGGGACCCTTGCCTGGCACTACAACCCTCCTGAGGATTCCGCATACACTCTGCAGGGTGCAGCTCTTTCCGACGAAAAGGTCTATTACGGAACAGATAACGGGTACCTATACTGCATCGGGCAGGGAGAAGCCCTTCCCCCAACGGCAGACTTCAGTTCGGACAAACAGACAGGGTCTTTCCCTCTGACTGTTTCCTTCAAAGATATGTCCTTTAATGCAAACAAATTCCTCTGGGACTTCGGGGACGGAAACACTTCAACTGAGGTAAACCCGGTCCACACATATACTGCCGCGGGCAGCTACACCGTAACCCTTACCGTTGAAAACAACCATGGAGAGGACACCAAAGTTGTAGAAGATTACATTTACGCAGTCAAAGTCCCAACCATCTGGCCGGTTAAAAGCGGAGGGTCTATCCAGGCAGCTATTAATTCAGCCGATTCAGGAGATATCATCAAGGTCTATCCCGGGGAGTACCACGAAGTCCTGACCATCGACAAGAATCTGACCCTAAAAGGCATCAGGGACCCTGTCCTGAATGCTTCGGGTTTCACAGGCTCTTCAGGAATAACCATAAGCGCTGACGATGTCGAGATCAGCGGCTTTGAAATTACAGGGACCGAAGAGATGTGCTTTGCAATTAACGTCAATGCAAAGAACGCACTGATAGAGGACAACCTTATAGATGACTGTGCCGAAGGGGTATGGTTACAGGGGACTGAAAACACTCTCCGGCAGAATAACATCTCTAACTGCTGGGACTTTGCAGCCGTGCTTGACGCTGCAGGAGGAAACCGGATCTACCAGAACACCTTCCTCAATAACAATGGAGAATATGAAGGATCAAGCAGCCATATTTCAGGAGGTTCAGGTTCCTCCTTCCAGAGCCCCGAACCCGTAGAATACCTCTGGGAAGGAGAAAAACTGACAGGGTACATGGGTAATTACTACGATGACTACACAGGAAATGACTCTGATGGAGACGGAATAGGGGATACGGCTTACGCTGCAGGTGCAGGAACCGATCAGTACCCGCTTGTGATGCCGTACTCAAATTATGTTGAAGAGCAAAACGAGTCCATTCCTGAAGATTCCTGGTACCAGTTCCACGGAAAGATTGACCACCTTGGCTACTCCGAAAGCGGGCCAAAAACAAACCGGACCGAGTGGATAAGTGAGGATATTGACGCTATCAGCAGTTCTTCTAGCGTAATTGCTGAAGGGAAAGTCTTCGTGATATGTGGTGGCTCAGGAATGGAGGACAGTACGGACAGCACTTCCCGGTTAGCAGCCCTAGACGAATTTACAGGGGAACTGGTATGGAACGCCACCATCCCGGCAACAGTATACGGTTCGTGGGCCTCCCCTGCTTACGATAACGGCATGGTATTTACAGCAACGGGACCGGAACTCGGATGTTACAATGCGGAAACCGGAGAGAAACTCTGGAGCTTTAACAACACGGTTGGAAGCAAGGGGGCGGTTAATAGTGGACCGGCTATCGCAGATGGTATGGTGGTCTTCAGCGACTGGGACGGAAGCCATTATTACTGTCTTGACGAGGACACAGGATACCTGCTCTGGAGTTTTGAAGCAGAAGGATATGCGCAGTCAGTACCGGCATACGAGGACGGAAAGTTCTACCTGGCAAGCTGGGAATATGGGGATTTAAATCAGGGACATGCTTACTGCGTGGATGCAATAACAGGGGATCCGATCTGGCATATCAATCTCGAACAGAACTTCTGCGGGTCTCCTGCCTACAGAGACGGCGTCCTCTACCTGACAACCTACAACTTCTACGGGACGAGTGACTTTCTTGCCCTGGACGCCACTGACGGCAGCGTAATCTGGCAGCAGACTATCGAAAGTACGGATTCAACTCCTGCTTTTGCCTATGGAAATGTCTACGTTTGCGGAGGCTGCGAAGGCTTTTCCAATGTGCAGACCTACTGTTTCAACGCAAGTACGGGAGAAAAAGTCTGGGAAACCCCTTCCCTGACAGGAGAGGAAGGAGGAATAGGAGGCTGGACATGTTCGGTTGCGGTAGCTGACGGGCTTGCCTACGTCGGGACCGAAGGCGGCGGATATTTCAGTTACAATGACCTCTATGCCCTGGACGCCTTTACGGGAGAAGTGGTCTGGCACATCCCCCATGCAGGATCGACCCCGGCACTTTCGGACGGTATGCTTTTCAGCATAGGAGCGGACCAGAAAGTCTATGCCTTCAAGGACTCACTCTCTTCACCTATTGCCAACTTCTCTGCAGACATAACATCAGGCAATGCACCGTTGACAGTCAACTTCACCGACCAGTCAACAGGCACTGTTTCGTCCTATTCGTGGGACTTTGATAACGACGGAACTGTGGACTCAACTGAGAAGAACCCCTCGTATACATATACTTCAGCCGGTACTTACACTGCCAACCTTACGGTTACAAATGCAGAAGGAAGAGATTCCGAGGTAAAGACCGATTATATCACAGTATCCGAACCATCTACGCCTGCAGAACCGGTTGCTGCTTTCACTGCGGATGTAACTAGCGGCACTGCTCCTCTAACAGTTAACTTTACCGACCAGTCCTCAGGTACACCTACTGCCTGGGCATGGGACTTTGACAACGACGGAAACGTGGACTCAAGCGAACAGAACCCGGGCTACACTTATAATGCAGCCGGAAATTACACCGTAAATCTGACTGTGGAAAATGCTGCAGGGACTGACTTTGAGTTAAAATCGGATTACATAGAAGTTTCCGAAGCTTCCGGGTCAACCGTTACTCTCTATTTCGATCCGGAAAGTTCCTCAGTTTCAGAAAACGAATTTACTGAAATAAATATCGTTGCCAGTAATTTCCCTGCAGGTCTTTCAGGCTACAACCTGACTGTTGCTATCGACGACCCGGCTGTTGCCGAGATAGTTGATATAGAGTACCCGACCTGGGCTCTGATTACTCAGAACTCTACCCTTCCAGGCTCTTCTATCTACATGAAGACTGTTGACCTGGAAGATGCCGTTCAGGAAGGAGCAGCAAATGTTGTGCTTGCTACTCTCACGGTTTCTGGAAAGGAGAAAGGATCTGCGAACCTTTCGATAGGGGTTAAACGTCTGGAAGAAGATTCCGGAGACTCTATCGAACCAGCTCTCCTGGCAGGGACAATTGAGGTGACCCTTCTGTCGCCCCTGCCTGATCAGGAATATGCCCCTAAGGACCTTGACGGAGATGGCCTCTACGAAGACCTCACAGGAAACGGGGAGTTCAGTTTCGTAGATATAGTGGCATACTTCCATAACATGGACTGGATAGAGGAAAATATGCCGGTGGAGTACTTCGACTTCAACGGGAATGGGAGGATAGACTTTGATGATGTTGTGGACATGTTTGGAATGATATAAGAGAAAGAAAAAAATAATGAAGTAGAGAAAAAAGAATTAAAGAAGACTAAATAGAGAATAACCTTCTCATAACCAGCTGATTATGCTGGTTCCGGAAACAAAAAAGACAATAACCTTCCGGTGGAGACAGCAGAATATAGCTGTTTCCTCCTTTCTTTTTTGAATGAAAGTTCAGGACTTTTTATCGGAGAAAAGGCAACCTGACCGAGAACGATTCAATTATTGCATAAATCAGAATATTGTGTATCTGAGGACTTATGCAGGTGAACTGAAAGCCATGTCATTAAGCATTAACAATTTGTGCCCACATAGATTTTTTATCCAACTAATTTTCTTTTTACACAATATTCATTAGTATTTTTTTATGCATGTGACAATTCCAATATTTTGATCTGTTGCTGCCCTTGCTGATATAACATCTCCAAGATCGATGAAAAACTCCTGTAAGTTGAGCTGAAACAGAAGTACGGAACAAAGAATTGAATTCCAACCTGCAAAAACTTAGTGCCCATTTAACTGCACGAGCGCACGGAAAACTTTTATAATTTATTTTTTCCCACAACAGCAGAAACCGGAGCATGCTCAATAACAGGGAAACGGGTACCCAGTGAAAAAAATCTGGAATAGAATCTGAAAAATTTTCTTCATTTCTTCAGGGTTCTGAAAGAGCATGTTACCCATAAGAGTAAGAATAATTAGCCAAAGTTTTTTATTTTCAGAAGCAACAAATATCAATCTGTTTAATTGTATCTAATATAGTTAAATAAAATATTTCAGGAAAACTTGGAATATTTAGACAAAGTTATTCTATATATTGGAATTGTATCCAGCTAAGATACCAGCTAAGATACGAAAATTCCTTAATAATTCGGTTGATCTGACGCTTCAAAAAGGTCCGAAACCTGATTTGGCAGCCCCACAATACACAAAATGCGGCCCAATTCTTTCGCCCAGAACAACCGCCAACCCCATAAAAACATAGGAGGATCTCAAAAAAAGAAACTAAAAAACACTTGTTTTTATACACGGCTCTGCCTGAAATTTGTTTTAAACGAACTGAAAGTCAGGTATGCCCTTCATCAAAAATAGTGACAAGTATTGAAGCATTTTTGCCTAGAGGACGAATTTTAATTTGAGCTGTGTTTTTCATATTCAGCATTTTTCCGGATTTTGAAATGCTATCATTATCTGTTAGGCCACCGGAACTTTCTACAGCTAAATAGTCCAAAACCGGCTGATCCCAGAATCCTCAGAATCCGTGAGAATAAAAAAACAGAATAACAAAATTCAGTCGCTTCCTGCTTTCTTCAAAGGTCCGAAAATCCTTGAACCAAAAACAATATTCTGTCCGAGCAAACCGTATACCAAATCTTCGGGGGTCCGGACATTTCCGCGCAGGCAGGCTGAAACCCTATGAAAAAAGAGGAATAGAAATGCAAAAAAAAAGGTTTTTTGTTCTGACAACAATAATGCTTTTACTTTCCATAGCCATGCTGGCCATGCCAGCTGTTGCTATCGGTGAAGCAACAATAACAAGAACGATCACTCCCTCAGAAGTATCTGACGGAGATACCTACAATGTAACCCTTACAGTTTCTTTCAACATCGATGAGGATTCCATCGCAATACATGAAGCCCTTCCTGCAGACTGGAATCTTACTGAAGTTGACAGTGGACGTTACATCTGGAACACTTCCGAGGAAGATTATACATTTCTGGATTTTTACGGCACAGCCAACCTCACCGGCGTCACTGACACCATAACCTACAGTGTCACAGTGCCCGACGGAACAGTATCCGGTACCTATGACTACGGACCAAGCTATGTTGCCGGTGAATCTGCAAGTGAGGAGGAATTTGCATGGACGGAAAATACCATAGGTGATAACACTGTGACCGTCAACGGGACCATCCTCAACATTTATTCTACTGCACTGGAGAACACCAATCCTGGGGCGCCAGATCCGGGAATACCAGGTTTCGTAGGTCCGAACGGTGACGGCAAGACCGACTGCGGCACCGTGAACCCTATATTTATAACCTGGGCCAGCACGGTCGTGGACTACTCTCCAGCCAACCAGAGCATCACGGCAGGATTTTCTAATCCGAGCCTCGCCCTCGGTCCGGTGACCGGCGATAACTTCAACATCGTCAGCCTGGGAGATCTCGATCAAGATCAGATAAATGCAGGCGAACTACCTGGATCCGTAACTCTCGGGTTCGATTTACCCATAGCTAACGGCGAAGGACCGGACCTGGCGGTTTTTGAAAATGGTTTCATCGCCACAGGCACGGAGAAAATATTCGCCGAGCTCGCTTATGTGGAGGTATCCACTGACGGCATCGTCTTCGCGCGCTTCCCCTCGATATTCCTGACTTCCGGAGAGGTAGGCGGATATGGAAGTATAGATCCCACCGATGTATACAACCTGGCAGGGAAGCACGTCAATGCTTATGGAGATTCCTGGGGTACGCCCTTCGACCTGAGCACCCTTGCGCAGGCACCCGAAGTGCTGAATGGGAGCGTGAACCTTAACTCCATCAACTACGTCCGCATCGTGGATATTCCGGGCAGCGGGGACTTCAAGGACTCCCGGGGCAATCCCATTTATGATGCCTGGGTGACCTGGGGTTCAGGCGGATTGGACCTGGAGGCGGTTGGCGTCATAAACGTTGGTGTGGTTAGTGCACCAGTGGCGAACTTCACCCCCGATGTGACCTCCGGGACCGCACCGCTTACGGTACATTTCAATGACGAGAGCACTGGCGTAATATTTGACTATGCCTGGGACTTCAATAACGATGGGATTGTGGACTCAACCTTACAGAACCCCTCGTTCACCTACGAGGCCCCCGGCACATACACTGTCTCACTGACGGTATCCAACACAGGCGGATCGAGCACCGAAACCAAGGCCGATTACATCGTCGCCGCCCTGCCGGACTCACCGGTAGCCGATTTCTCCGTTGATGTGACCAGTGGCTCCGCTCCCCTGACCGTGCAGTTCACTGACCTTACCACCAACGGACCGGTCAGCTGGGCCTGGGACTTTGAGTCCGATGGCATAATCGACTCGTACGAGCAGAATCCCTCCTGGACATATAATGCCGCTGGTAACTATACAGTGACTATGACAGCCACTAACCTGGTGGCTTCGGATACTGTCACCAGGGTCAATCTGACCTCCGTGGAAAATTTGCCACCGATGGCTGATTTCTCAGCTGATCCTGTGGCCACTTTAATAGGATGCAGCGTGCAGTTCACTGACCTGTCTACGAACTCTCCGACCTCCTGGCAGTGGGACTTCAACAATGACGGTACAATTGACAGTACGATGCAGAATCCGAGCTACACATATACGACCGCGGGAACATACACCGTCAATCTGACGGTGAGCAATCCTGCAGGAAGCGGTGACGAAGTCAAGACTGACTACATCGTCGTGAAAGAGCAGGCCTCTCATGCCAGTGATTTTACATATACCAGTGACGGCAGCTCTATCACCATCACTGAATACACGGGGTCGGATGGTATTGTCATCATACCCGCGGAGATCGAGGGACTGCCTGTCACTACTATCGGTGCCAGCGCGTTCTACGGCTGCTCTGCCCCGACAACTGTAACCATCCCGAACAGCGTCACAACCATCGGCGACAGCGCGTTCCAAGATTGCTCCGCTCTGACAACAGTGAGCATCCCCGACAGCGTCACAACCATTGGCGATAATGCATTCATGAGCTGCTCCGCTCTGACAACTGTGAACATCCCCGACAGCGTCACAACCATTGGCAATTATGCATTCCAGGATTGCTCCGCTCTGACAACAGTGACAATCGGTAGTGGCGTCACTACCATCGGCACCAGCGCGTTCCAGGATTGCTCCGCTCTGGCAACAGTGACAATCGGTAGCGGCGTCACTACTATCGGTACCAGCGCGTTCCAGGATTGCTCCGCTCTGACAACTGTAACCATCCCGGACAGCGTCACAACCATCGGCGACAGCGCGTTCGGCGGCTGCTCCGGACTGACAATAGTTACCATCGGCAGCGGTGTTACGAGCATCGGCGGGGTTACGAGCAGCAGCAGTTTTGTGTTCTCTGATTGCCCTACTCTGATTGCGATCGATGTTGATACCGATAACAGTGCGTATGCCAGCATCGACGGAATCTTGTACAGCAAAGACGCCACAACTTTGATACGATGTCCATTAGGAAAGACCGGTCCAGTATCCGTCCCGAACAGCGTCACAACCATTGAAAGGGTTGCGTTCTCTGGCTGCACCGGTCTTACCTCTGTGGCTATTCCGGACAGCATCACCAGCATAGGCGATTATGCGTTCAGTTCTTGCTCTGCTCTGACCGCGATCGATGTCGATACCGATAACAGTGTGTACGCCAGCATCGACGGAATCCTGTACAACAAGGACATCACAACTTTGATACGATGTCCGCCAGGAAAGACCGATCCTGTAACCATCCCGGACAGCGTCACCACCATTGATGTCTCTGCGTTCTCTGGCTGCACCGGTCTTACCTCTGTGACCATTCCGGACGGTGTCACCAGCATCGGCACCTATGCGTTCTACGGCTGCTCCGGACTGGCAACCGTGACCATCCCGGACAGCGTCACCACCATTGATGCCAGTGCGTTCCGTGACTGCACCGCCCTTGCCTCTGTGACCATCGGAAACAATGTAACCAGCATCGGCTACTATGCGTTCCGCGACTGCTCCGGACTGACAACAGTGACCATCCCGGACAGCGTCACCAGCATCCCAAGCTATGCGTTCAGTGGCTGCTCCGGACTGACAGCAGTAACCATCGGCAGCGGAGTCACCAGCATAGGTGAGAATGCGTTCTCTGGTTGCTCTGCTCTGGCCGCAATCGATGTCGATACCGATAACAGTGTGTACGCCAGCATCGATGGTATCCTGTACAACAAGGCCATCACAACGCTGATACAATGTCCCTCTGGACAGACAGGTTCTGTAACCATCCCGGACAGCGTCACCAGTATCGGGAGACTTGCGTTCCTCGACTGCAGTGCCCCGATTGTCATGGTGTTCGAGGGCAACGCGCCGACGGTAGCCACGTACTGGAATTATAATTGCCCTAATATAGCAGTCTACTACTACGAAGGGGCTACCGGCTTCACAACCCCGCTGTGGAATGGTGTTCCGTGCTACCCTGCTCTCGTCGCCGCGACCGGCAATTTCAGCTCGAACATCGTCTATGGCAGCGCACCGCTCACGGTAGAGTTCACCTATACGGGCGTGGGAGCGAACACGTTCGCCTGGGACTTCGGCAATGACGGCACGGTGGACAGCACGGCGAGGAACCCCGGTTATACCTATAATGTACCCGGTACCTACTCGGTCAGGCTGAATGTCAGCAACCCCTGGGGCAGCGACAGTGAGGTCAAGACCGACTACATCACCATAGTCGAACCGGTCGATAACTTTACCTATATCTCCGACGGCACCTCGGTGACCATAACCGGTTACACTGGTCCGGTCGGCGATGTCGTCATACCGAGCACGATCAAGGGCATGCCTGTTACAACCATCAGCGCCAGTGCGTTTAAGAGCAATACCAACATCACCTCGGCGACCACACCGGACAGCGTCACCAGCATAGGTGACAACGCGTTCCAAAGCTGCTCCGGACTGACAACAGTGACCATCGGCAGCGGAGTCACCAGCATCGGCGACAGCGCGTTCTACGGCTGCAACGCCCTGACCTCGGTGACCATAGGAAACAATGTCACCACCATCGGCACCTATGCGTTCCGCGGCTGCACCGCCCTTACTTCGGTGACCATCCCGGACAGCGTCACCAGCATCGGCACCTATGCGTTCTATGGCTGCACCTATCTTACCTCGGTGACCATCGGAAACAATGTCACCAGCGTCGGCAGTAGTGCGTTTCAGGACTGCAGCGTTCTGACCTCGGTAACCATCCCGAACAGTGTCACCGAAATCGGCAGCCATGCGTTCCGCGACTGCACCACCCTTACTTCGGTGATCATCCCGGACAGCGTCACCAGCATCGGCAGCAGTGTGTTCCGTGACTGCAGCGCTCTGACCTCGGTTACCGTAGGAAACAATGTCACCAGCATCGGCAGCAGTATGTTCCGCGACTGCACCGCCCTTACCTCGGTGATGTTCACGGGCAATGCTCCTGATTCTGTGAGCAGCAGCTGGGTGGATGGATGTCCCGACCTGGTGGTGTACTACTACGAAGGTGCCACCGGCTTCACCACACCGATGTGGAACGGCGTCGCCTGTTACCCGCTGGCAGTGGCACCGGTGGCGGACTTCGAGGCCGACGTGATATCAGGAATCGGCCCTATGATTGTGAATTTCACCGACCTGTCCACCAGATCTCCGGATACCTGGGAATGGGACTTTGATAACGACGGAACTGTGGACTCAACTGAGCAGAACCCCTCGTATACATATACTTCAGCCGGTACTTACACTGTCAACCTTACGGTTGCGAATGCAAACGGTACCGATTCCGAGCTAAAGACTGATTACATCATTGTATCTTCTACACCTGCAGAACCTGAACCGATTGCTGCTTTTACTGCTAATATAATTGCCGGAACTGCTCCTCTCACTGTGAATTTCACGGACCAGTCCACAGGTTCACCTACTGCCTGGGCATGGGACTTTGACAACGACGGAAACGTGGACTCAAGCGAACAGAACCCGAGCTACACTTATAATGCAGCCGGAAATTACACCGTAAATCTGACTGTAGAAAATGCCGCTGGCATGGACTTCGAGTTAAAAACGGATTACATAGAAGTTTCCGAAGCTTCCGGGTCAACTGTAACTCTCTATTTCGACCCGGAAAGTTCCTCAGTTGCAGAAAACGAATCTACTGAAATAAATCTCGTTGCAAGCAATTTCCCTGAAGGCTTTTCGGGCTACAACCTGACCATTGCTATCGACGACCCGGCTGTTGCCGAGATCGTGGACATCGAGTACCCGACCTGGGCTTTGATTACTGAAAACTCTTCCCTGCCCTGGACTTCAATCTACCTGAAGGCTGTTGACGGAGAAGATACCGTAAAGGAAGGAGGAACAGATGTTGTGCTTGCAACTCTTACGGTTTCTGGAAAGGAGAAAGGATCTGCGAATCTATCCATAGGAGTTGACCGTCTGGATGACGATTCAGGAGAAACTATAGAGCCAGAGTTTTTAACCGGAAAAATTGAAGTAACCCTTCTTTCTCCTCTTCCTGATCAGGAATATGCTCCAAAAGATCTCAATGGAGATGGACTATATGAAGACCTTACTGGGAACGGCGAGTTCAGTTTTGTGGATATTGTGGCGTACTTCCATAACATGGACTGGATAGAGGAAAATATGCCGGTGGAGTACTTCGACTTCAACGGAAATGGAAGGATAGACTTTGATGATGTGGTGGATATGTTTGCAATGATATAAGAAAAAGAAAAAAGATGACGGGAAAATGGAGAAAACTTTCCCATGTTCCCTTCTATTTTTTCCCTTTTTTTCCTTTTTGAGTCTCATGGAGCCGGAAAAGCTCTTAGAAGTTTCCCTGAATATCATCATCGTTTCGGTGATTTCCCTTGAGGTCTCCCTTTCAGCCCCGGATTTCACAAAACTGTACCCTGGAAAAAACAGTAGGCTCCGGTGTCTCATCTCAAAAACATAGGGAACTGCGACGTAAATTTTACACCCATAGTGTGAATGTACGAAACAAAGAATGTGCAGGTAATTGAGGCTCTAATATGGACAGCAATCATAACACAAATCGTTAGCTGAAGAATTTATTCCCTTAATACTTGTTAGAAATTCAACAGCTCGTCCTGAAAAAAATGGCTCAATCCACACCGTCGCGTTGGAGCACAATATTTGAAGAGAGTGCATCAAATATATTTACAGTAATTCTTCAGAGATGTATAACTCAAAAAAATTTTGAAGCTGTGATGAATGTATACGAAAGTCAAGCGTTAGACCCGCATGTAAAAAGAGAAAGGTTCAGAGAAATTGTTTGAATAAGAAATAGAGGAATTGATCCAAAAAGAGTAAGAGGAAAAGGAATGAAATCCTTAACCTGTGACCAATGTATTAAACTCTTACTCAAAACACTTACAGGAAATACTTTACTGAGACTTTCATCATAAACGCTTTCTCTTTACTATTATTACAGCAGAAATTATAATTCCCGCTCCTGTGAGAATAGAGCAAAATCCGGGACTGGCTTCCGCATCATTTTCTTCTTCATTTTCACTTTCAACAGAATTTCTGGTCTCCATTTCTTGAATACCGGATTCTTCTTCATCTGCTTTGACTTCAGTTGAATATCCAGTTTTCTGTCCGGTTATGGCAAATGGAGAGAAACCGGAAGTTTTAGCCTCGAAATAGAAATATTCATCATCTTCATCCACTTTTTCAGCCGAAAGTGAATTCCATATATCATCATCAAAGTGCTGGAGAGTGATTGAATCTATATCAATCTCATTTTCTGTGACCCAAGCTTTGCTTACCTTGAAACCAACGCTTGAATTCTCAATGTTTTCCGGGGTTGCAAAACCTTCGTTTCCTACCCAGATATTCAGGTACCGATAAATATTTCCTTCGGGTTCGGTTGGAGTTAGCGTCGATTTTTCTTTCAACTCTTCAACAATAGTGGTGATTTTTCCTGCACTCTTTTTGGCATCAAATTCTATATAAGTAACTGGAGTGGCGTTCTGCGGAAACTCAAATTTAATATGATTTCCGTTTGTAACAAACTGCTGGGAAATTTCCTTTACCTTAACGTTACTGGCGGGTTCGGGAGAACCTCCACCGCCGCCAGAAGAACTGCTGGAAGAACCACCGGAAGAACCACCGGAAGAACTGCCGGAATTGGAATTAACCACATCAACATGGACCGGGACCCGTATCCCGGTCATCACTTCAGTTCCGGAAGTTGGATAAACCAAAATTTTACAGTCCACATCAGTTTCGGCAGAAGAAGGCACAGCGAGTATTACTTTTACTTCTTTGTTTTCCCCGGCCTGGAGAGTAAAAGAAGAGGGAGATATAGAGAACCAGCTCTCATATGTAGAATTATCGATATTGATTTCATAACTTGCAGATTCGCTGCCAGTATTAATCACGTATAACAATTGTTCTTCCTGAGCCCCGGGATTAAGCTCGAAACTCATCTTTCCAGGGCTGACTCCTACTCCTACCTCTGCTGCAGATACAGCCTGTACCGATATGAGAAATATGGTCATAATTATTGCAATTTTTTTAAGCATATTATATACCTCAAAGTGTTTTTTATCTTAATACATACAGAACTTTACAATAATTTGAAAATTAAAATAATGAAGTCAGGAGGGACTTTGGGATATTTCATAACGTATTCCACACCTGAAATATGGGATAGAAAGAACAGGTTTTATACCTCCTCCCCCCAGAAAATCAAACTTTCTCCTGCTTGATCCAGCTCTCCTTCGTATCCGGCAGGCACATCAAGCACGAGTTCCACTTCTTCCGTGTTTAGGCTTGAGATCAGCTGTGAATATTGGTTCCAGAAATTGGACCCTAAGAAGAGCGAATCATTGTACAGCTGAGTGTTGCCTTCTTCAGGTTCGGCTGAAATGGTCACATTAGAGTTTCCGGCATTAGTGATATTCAGGTGTACGACGCTTCTCTCGCCAGAAGCCAGAGACCCAAAATCAAGATCGGACATATTGCACTTGATAGAAACCGATGGCAAAACTTCTTCAGGGTCGGCAAAGGCATAGACCCGTCCGTCAGCTCCAATTGTGAAGAGTATCCCGTCGGAAATTGCAGGTGAAGCGCCCCCAGAGGGATAACTCCAGACTACATCCCCTGTATAAGCATCGAGAGCATATGTGTCAGCGTATCCGAAGTAATCATCTTCGGCGTATTTTCCTACAAAAACCATACCATCTGCAACCGCAACTGATGCGGTCCAGCCCCCGATCTTATCTTCGGCAGAAGTATTCCAGACCAGTTCATGGGTTGTTGCGTCGAAACAGTAAGTTTCGATTGTGCTAAATCCGGGGCATCCACCCGAGATATAGACATTACCGTAAGCAATAGCCGGGGTGGTAGAAACATCGGTGCTTGGAACGGTTTCACTCCAGAGGATTGAACCGTCTTCGGCGTCCAGGGCGTAAAGATTTCCGTCGTAAGTGGTTGCATAGACAACCCCCTCAGAAACTGCAGGAGACCCGCCTGCCTCGTAAGATAGCGTCTGGTTCCAGAGCTCGTCCCCATTCTCCGCATCGACGCAGTAAACGTGACCCGGAGAACTAAAGAGTGGCCCGCTTGTCATGTAAACCTTTCCTTCGCAATAAGCTGGTGTGCCAATGGCAACCCCGGTAACTGTAAAGTTCCAGAGTTCCTCTTCGGTTTCGGCGTCCCTACAGTAATAATGGTGAGATTCTCCATCACTATCGAATACTTTCCCATCTGCAACCATTGCCCCACCGTTGAGAGCATCCGCCCGTCCATACCATATCTTTCCGTTGTCATAGCAAAGAGAAGACCAACAGGGTGTAACCAGACCTATTTCGTCGGAAGAAATTACATTGCCCGTAAATTCATCAATGGTCACTATCCTTAATTCATCGGGATTTGTTGACATCGAGTCGGGAGCGTGGTCTACTCCACACTTGACAAAGACTTTCCCGTCAGCTATAACAGGCGAAGAGCTGGGAATTGCCCAGATAGGATCGCTTACCCAGAGCAGTTTATCAGTATCAGGAGCTTCACCCGAGGAGAAACCGGTGTGTGCAACGTCTTTATGGAACTGGCTCCAGGTATCGGTATTGTTAGAAGCCATGGTTGTTGAGGAAAGTAATAAAATGAACAGAAAAAACAGAATAACTGGAATAAATTTTATTTTTACATTCAGATTCATATTTTAGCCTTCCCGATTCCAATGATTGAAATTTTTCATATAATTACTCGAAATTGTTCGTACAAATTCTATAGTCAGAGGGAGAAAACTTTGGAACAGATGCGGTAAAATTCCCGGAAAGAGTCAGAATGTAGAAAATGCCTGCAAAGCTAACCTGTCATTATGTTCTGATACCTGAGAGATCCTGACAAATACCGGAAAGATCACTTTTCCATCCTTAAACCTCAATTTAGTTTTCAGCCCTGTTATCGAGTTTTCATACGCTGTAATTTAAAAAGCAGGATTTCGAAAATCAATGTTTATTTTAAAACAAACTTGATATAGAATTGGATTTGAATAACAAGCGTTATCTTTCAGAATAAGCATTTATTCAATTTCTTTTTAGTTGCGAATTTTTTAACTGGTTCTTAAACAAATCAAATATTTTTAACTTAAATATTTTTAACTGGGGAATTTTTTCCGGGTCAAAAAGTATATGAAAATTGATACGAAAAAAATCCAGAAAATTCAGGTGTTAAGCTCTGCAAAGGTAATAAAAATACAGAAGCTTGAAAACACTTTTTTCAATGACAAGAGTATGAAAAAGAAAAAAGTGAAACCTGACCTTTCAATCGAAGGTCAGAGTTTCTTTCTTCTTATCCCTATATAGATTGCACTGAGACTTGCAATTACAAAGAGCACCCCCACGATATCGGCTCCTGAAAAAGACATCCCCGAAGAGGGACTTTCTTTCTGGATGGCTTCTTTTTGCATCTCATACCCTTCAATATAATTGGAGTCCCCCGTTTTCTGTGTGTCCGGGACAGGCTGGCTTGTGTCCGTGCCGTACCCTACATCCGAAATGTCTGCTTGCGTCTGGTTTCCCGAGCCGGAAACAACTTCGGCTTTCCCAGTGCTACTGCCAGAATGGGACTTATTTTCCTCTTCCTCAGGTTCACTGGGCGTTGTAGGATCTTTGTTATCGAGTTCACTGGATGTTGTAGCATCTTCCATTGCTTGACTGAAGCCGGGTATGGATACAAGACCTTCCACAAATTCGGTGAGAAGGACGTTCCCGCAGGTATGATGACAGCAGGTTGCCCCGTTTTCTGCAACAGACTCGGCATATGCTGTTGCAAGACTCTCAAGAGTCCCGGAGTCACAGTCCCAGTAACCTTTGCGGGCAGCTTCCAGCATCCTTCCCGTGATTGATTGGAATGATCCGGGGCTGTTGTCATCAAACCATTCCTGCATCTCAGGGTCATCGATATAGGTCTCATAGATATTTTCCCAGACCTCGTCGCTGATGAGGTCAGTGGTGACCTCCCAGCCCCAGACATTATCTACAAACTCGGAAAACATGGAGGCACCGGAGTACCCGGATCCCATCATGCCTTCTATCCACTTGTCGTTAAAGTAAGTGGAACGCAGGTTTTTACTGAGGTATTCTTGCAGGGTGACCATTTCAGCGCCATCCGCGTCTCTGGTATCCGAGACATACATCTCGGGATATTCCCCGGTAAGGTAGTAGACCGCAAGGTTCAGGCCTCCGAAATACTGGAAGAAATCATCGTTATCAAAAGCATCGTAGAGGTTTGATGTCGAGGAATGGACGCTGGCGTCCACATCCGCAAGGTTCTGGGCAAAAAGCTCCGAACTTTCATAACCCCATATTTCGCTTCCGTAAGCATACCCCATGGTGTTCAGGTAAAGTTCCGCAATCGCCTCCTCATCGTCCCAGTTTCCGCTGGCCTCTACCAGGTTGGATACCCCGAGCTCGTAGGTCCCGTCTTTCACGGCATAACAGCGCATGGTAGAAAGGGTTTCCGCAAGAGCGGCAGCCTCCGTGGCGTTTCCGGTCTCATTTAAGTATTCTTCATATAGTTCGTCGTAGAGTGCCTGCGTGCTTTCATTCACATAGTTCGGATAGTTGCCAGCCGGTGCAAGGTTTGCAAGCTTTACCGCATCATCAACCATCTCGATTTTATCCGGAAAAGCATCCCTCATCCCGGCCGTTACGTAAACAATGTCTATCCGCGGTCTTCCGGGCATTGAAGAATCGTAGCTGGGCAAAAGCTCTTCTTCCGGGATCAGTTCCACTCCCTGGACTACACCGTTATCGTCCCAGACAGGCTTTACCCCCAGCAGGTAAAGAATCTCGGCTTCAAGGGTCCCGTGGTCCTGAATAAAGTCCACCCCGAACCTGGAGAATGCAACTTTGTGAGGATAATCTCCATATTTCTCATAATAGTCCACTAGCAGCCCCTGGGCCAGGAGTTTTCCCATCTTCCAGGTGGCTTCCGAGGGATAGAGCTCCGGGTTTATTCCATAAAAGTTTCGGCCGGTGGGGACGGCATCCGTCCGGGATACCGGATCGTTTCCGGGCCCAGGAGGGATATAGCAGCCGTCGAGGGCAGAAAGAATACGCTCCAGTTCCACATCCGAATCCAGAAGTCTCTGTTTGTACTCAAGCCCGGTAAGCAGGTCCTCGCTTATAGTGTCGTTTGTGGTCCCATAGACGGCCAGCTGTGCCTCTTCAGGGTTGGAATCCATGACGATCACTTCCCTGATCATCCTGTCGACCTTTGTGTCAGTAAGGGGAACTCCCAGCGGATACTCCGTGGTATTCGAATAGAAAGCCGCTTCGACTCGAGATTCAAAAGAGCTCCCGAGCATTGAACGGACCATGTATGCCAGTTCATCCCAGTGGGGATAAAGGATCTGGTCTTTGTAATCAGCCCCGAATTCGAGATCTGCTGTTACCGAGGAATTGTTCCAGCCGTATAACTGGTTCTGGGCTTCTTCAGAGTCTGCACTCTCACAAACCACTTTCCAGAGAAGATCATCCGGTTTCGTATCGTTTTCCGGGATTCCTTCCGGGTATCCGGTGGTATTTGAATAGAATGCGGTTTCGAGATCAGCTCTGAGTTCTTCTCCCACGATTAGCTTGACGAGAGAGAACAGTTCCGAATCATCGGGTTCAAGTACCGAGTCCAGATATCCGAGCCCCCGTTCAAGGTCCGAACTTACCAGGGGGTCACTCCGGCCGTAGACCAGGTTCTGAGCTTCCTGAACATCCGTTCCGTCACGTATCACTTCCCAGATCAGGTTATTGACCTTCGTATCATTCTCAGGTATCCCTTCCGGATACTCCTGATAAAAGGCATTCGTCAAATTAGCCTCAAAGCTGCTGCCCAGCAGGGCTCTGATAACGTCAGTAAGTTCGTCCTCCTGAGGGTCAAGGCTGTTACAGGAAGGAACCTCGGATAGGACGTGCATTCCATAGGCGATGTAATCTCCCTCGATATCTTCAATGTACTGATGCAGAACGTCCCTTACGAAGAGATCAAACTCGGTGGTGTTATAGGCAATCAGTTCGGTTGTGTTGACTCCGAGTTCCTCGTCAAGGGACAGGCTGTCCATTTCTTCAATAATCTCCGCCTGGTAGGCAACTTTGGTCTGAGTGTTCATCTCGAGCCCGTAATATTCCTGCATGAGCCTTGTGAGGTTTTCCAGTTCCGCGTATGCCCCTGCCCTTTCCATAGTAGGAGTAAGGTGGTCGATAATAAGGGCATTTCCACGATATTCTGCAGTCTGCCCCTCTCCCACATTAGCCACGATATAGGGGTAGATATTGGGAAGGTCCCCGAGCAAAATAGGGGACCATTCACTCGTCCTGTTCATCCCGCAGGCCTGGCCGGGCAGCCATTCATGGGTGCCGTGGGTCCCCATATGGATTATTGCATCCGCCTTGAACTCGTTATTTAACCACATGTAAAAGGCAATGTACTGATGAGTAGGTGGGGTCTCACTGCTGTGATACAGAGCCTCCTCATCCTGGAAGAATCCTCTTGCAGGCTGAGGCATAAGCCAGACACTTCCGCACCTGACGGCCGGGAGTACAACATATCTTCCACTACTGTTTTCCCATATCATGGGGCTGGAGTCCATCTCATCGGATTTATTCCAGGGCTCTCCCCATTTTTCTACCACAGAGGTTTGAAGCTCTTCGGGAAGGGTTTCAAACCATTTGTGGTAGGTTTCTATGGGAACCAGTTCAACACCCCAGTCCTCCCTGTTTTCCACGAGGTTATCGAGCATACCTTCGGCCCAGGACCCTGCGTTGTAGCCCTGAAGCATTAACCGATCCAGAAGTTCGTCCGAATCTTCAGGGACATAATCTATGTCATAGCCGTTTTCCTTCATAACCTCAAGAAGTTTACATAGACTTGTTACGCCGTCAAGATAGCTTGCAGTTGCGACATTATCTTTGCCTGAAGGATAGTTGTAATAGATTACTACGACTTTCTTTTCGGAATTCTCCTTGCGCTTGAGCTCGGCCCATTTGATGGAGCGGTTCGTAATCCAATCTACCTGGGCAGGCATCGGGACGTACTCATAAAAACCGGTGGTACTGTTTTTTTCACTCTCGCCAAGAACAATATATTCGAAGATCCCGTCCATGTCAGGGCTGATAGTTTTGCGGACGACCTGATCGGTAGGAATCCCGCGGCTGCTGTCTGCAATGTCCTCATATTCTATTTCTTCAACCACAATACCCCTCAGGACCGAAACATTGAGATTTTCAAGTTCTTCAATTCCCTGTTCGGGGTTGTTGTAATTTAGCCTGAAACTTTTAAGGGAAATCATGCACTGAACCAGGGGGGCCCCGCTTTCATCACAGTAATACTCCGTGATGTTGTCGAAAGTGTCAAAACCTGCAATCACATTACAGTCCCTGTCTTCAAGATCCCGGATCAGGGCATCAACAACTCCGGTATATCCGTTTTGAATGTCAGTCCTATGGAACCAGATCCCGATGGTGGGCCTTTCAGGGTCATAGCTCCTGTGGCTTTCAGCACCAAGCTCGTACCAGGCAAGGTATGTTGAAGTGTCCTCAAAATAAAAGGACTCGTTTTCAGAGCCGGGATAATAGAGCCCCACCATCGGGATACTGCTTCCGGAACTTTCGATATATGACCAGTCTCCGGTAAGGTCCTGGTTCTTGCCGTATGTTTTTGAGAGATAGATCAGCAAGTTCTCGGCGTTTTCGAGCCCTTCATCTGTTTCTGCACTCATATTGAGGAAGTAACTGCAAAAGGTATTGTTCTCCGAACCGTCGTAAGCATAATCCACATAGTCAGGAGCAAGGGATGGTGGATCAAATGAATAGATATCTATGACTGTCGTCCCGTTTGCATGTGCTTTTTCTAAATATTCCCCGAGGGCTTCATAGATATCGCTGCTCAACATATCACATACAACAACGTCCTGCATTTCCAAAAGCCCGGATTCTCCAGCAATTAATGCCTCATCACTCGGGCCTGAACTGCCGTTATATGCATTAAGGTTCAAAAGTTCGATACCGGAGCTATAAGGGTTTGTCTGCTCTGCAAGTTCAAGGGCAGAGTTGGCTCCATAGCCCAGGTACGCTATATGAACCAGATCCCAGTCATTGGTTATTTCCGGGCGGTTAGCATAGTTTTCCGCAAGATAGTGCAGGAGGTATTCGGCGTTCTTCTGCCGGACCGTCCCATCAGTGCCCATATAGCGATATAAATTACAAATAGGGTCATCGGCAAGGCCATCGGAAACATAATCAAAATAAGAAGGAGTGCCTGAGGAATTGAAGCTTACAAAAGCCGTTCCCTCTGTGTGCGCCTGCCAGAAGGTATCATTCAGGGTCCCGTAGATTGAAGATGAAAACCGGTCACAGAATATCAGGTCCTGTTCTTCGATCAGTCCGCTTTCTGCTGCTGACAGCAGATCAGCGCTGGGATCTCCGCTACTGTCGTATGCCTTGATGTTGGTAAACTCAATCAAATTGCTGTATCGGCTGTTGTTGGCCGCCAGCTCAAGGGCATCGTTTGACTCCGGGCCCAGATACATAATTTTGATTTCGTCCAGGTCTTCGAAAGTCCAGTCCTCTGTTAATATCGGGCGGAAGCCGTATTCTTTGGAGAGGTAGATCAACAGGTTTTCCGCGTTGTTTTTTTCTTCTCCGGTATCGATGCCCATGTTGTCATAGTAATAACCGATAGTAGTATCATAGTCTACCGGTCCCCCAAACTGCCCGGAAGTTGTTTCGTTGGTTTCATAAGCATACACATAATTAAAAAAATTTTTCCAGGTCAATGCATGATCCTGGGGCTCAATATTTACAATATAAACTCCAGCGTTGCAGATATCAGAAAACAGGTTTGAGTCATAATTGTAAATTGAACTGGAAAGATTATCACAGATCAGGATATCCTGCTCTTCCAGAATCCCGCTCGCGGCTGCAGTTTTCAGTTCGTCACCGGGGCCGTCTCCTGCCTCGTTGTAAGCTTCAAGGACCTGGAACTCGATATCGTCTCTGTAACGATTTGTTTGGTTTGCCAGTTCCAGAGAAGGGCACCCGTTGTGCCCCAGATAAAGGATTTTTATTTTTGCCCAGTCCGCCTGATTAATGAGGCTTACGTTCCATTCGGCAGTGATATCCGACCGGTTTGCATAGTCCTTTGCAAGGCAGATAAGCAATTTTTCTGCATAATCAAGGCCTGTTCCACTGCCTCCCATTCTGTCATAATAGTAGCGAACAGGGTTTTTTCGCGAGTCCCTGTATACATAATCAAAAAATTCGGGCTCATTTTCAGACCGGATATCCACAAAAACGGTTCCGTTGTCATGGGCTCTTTTTAATGCGTCTTCTACACTATCATATATGGGACTGTAAAGCATATCGCATAATATAACATCCTGTTCTTCGATAAGCCCGCTTTCAGCTGCATTCAGCAGGGAAGAGCTGGCCGCATAGGAGGAGCCGTATGCATTGACATTAGTGAAATTTATGTACTCACTATACTCATTCGTAGTGCTGGCTTTTTTCAGGGCGTAATTTTCTCCGTAACCCACATACATTACATTTATCTGATTTTCCGAAGCTGAAACAGCCGGTACAAGCAAAAAAACAAACAGTGCAATTAGTAACAATAAACTGTATTTAATTTTACTCATGTTATCCCCAAGCGATGTTAATCCCTGGAATCCGGAAGAATATTACCGGGGTCTCAAACACCTTTTTTCCATCTTCGATCATGTTGAATATTATATGGAACCTTGTTACGTGAAAAGTCCAGCAAAGCCAGGTTTCAAAAAATGAAACTGGAAATTTCTCGAGATCTTACAGGGGACAGAAACAAAAGTAACAGACAAGTGATTCTTCCCAACTTAAAGTGCACAGCCACCTGAGTTTAACATATTTTCAGAGAATTTACAGCCGGAACTTAAGCTAAAAGCCGGAATACCATAAAGCAGTATCGTCAACCGGTTCCTCTAAAACTATTGACTTGTGTTGAACCATAAGAAAAGAAAATATAAAAAAAGCAGTTTTTGGATCATAAACATTAGTTTTTTAAGTTACACAGTCAATTTCCTTCCGTCGAATACCCCGTTAGTTTGCTACGAGGATGAAAAATTCTCAAACCAACCGTTGTTAGATAACTGGGTTATTGATAATATTTTCGAAGTAATTATTTATAATCACATGGGATTTTTGGGTTTACAGCTATCAGAACATTAATCCAGTATTCACCTTGTTGCAAAAATATTTTCTTATGTAAGAGAGCTGGATCATATGTTTACCAGCTTAAAATCGTAGTACATACTTATTGAGTATTCCCAAAAAGATGTAAAAAAAATCAGATTTATTGCATTAGCTCATCGGTGTGAAGTGATGAAAGCAGCTTCAAAGAGATTTTGATCATATTACCTTTAAGGTTCAAACTTATTATCATTTTTATTAGATTTATATCCTGTGACTTAGATACGTAATTGTCGGAAGTAGAAGTGTAAGACAGTTAAACTTATTGTAACCACATAGCGAACTTAGAGGGAACAAAAGTTGAGCTTATACTTCCCAGACGCTTCCTACATAAGTGCCAGTTAAACCCTGTATGAAAAAGGCAGGGAATAACTAATGCATCAGGAGTTTATGCGGAAGAGGCTGAGGATCGGTATTTTCCGCATGAACTCTAATCCCCTTCGTTGGTCATCGGTTAAGCATTAAATTCTCTTTCTTGTAAACCCACTTTTCGCAGTATTTTTCGTATAATCATTATTTTTCTTGCCATCGATTTTCGTCCTAACATGAATTTATTGGATTTCTGTGCAGGAGTCAAAAATAGCTATATGGTGTATTCAGAGACCAAAAAACGTAGTATTCAATTTTTATCAAAATCTTCTCTGTTTCTTTTTTTCAGTTTTCATGGGCAAGGTTGGCAAGGTTCATACTGAGTAGATAGTTATGGATTGAATTCTGTTATGGGCCTATATTCCGCAGTATTTTTTGAGAAACAATATTCTCCCGATAGCGTTTTTCAAAAATCCTCAAAAAAGAGAACCAAACTGAGAAAATGGTGCAGATACGAACATGAACGCAGCATGTTTGCTGCAAACATCGATTGGCATGAAAAACTCCGAGTTAGGGCTGCAAGTCTGTACCATTCCTGACGATTTATCAGGAAATGAGAATTGCAGGTGGAGAATATGTTCATTGTAACACGAAGAACACCATTAAAGCAGTTAATGAACCTGTCAGAGAATACTGAGGCGTATGCCCTTTAAGAGAGCTCATCATGGATCATGAATCATGGATCATGGAAGGGAGTTCGGAGCTCACAGAACCAATAAGAATGATTCATGGGATCGTGAGTTTAAAATAGATTGCCAATAGAAGCAAAATTCAGAATCGGAGGGGATTGTTTGGGTGGTGAAAAGATAGACAAAAGGAAAAAAGTTTCAAGGTAAAATGATTTCAGGACAAAACAAAAATAGTTCCATGAATTTTTTTTCAAAATATTGGGCAAAATTTGGAAATGGGATCGAAACAAGCAATGGCTCCTTTGTTGAAGTCCCCAATCTTCCTTATCATTCTCACATTTTCGGGATAACGGTTAGCCTGCCGCTTCAAGGAGGTCCGAATTCCTTTCCCGGACACACCCTAATCTGGACGTGACCGAGATTCCGCACAGGCTAACCAAACCCCTATGAAAACATAGGAGAAATAAGATTATGAAATCAGGAAATATAAAATTTTCGTAACTAACAGTAATTCCGACTGTCCTTGATAGAGTCATAAAAGTAGATAATGGCCAGCCATCATAAAAATTTCAGCGCAAAACTTCGCATTTCAGAAATATCCTCCAACTTTTGGGGACATTTCATCAAAACTATAACATGTTAAATTGTCGGAGAGCAGTAGGGATGAAGGAGGAGTCTATTCAAGTCGAACAATTCCATAAGTTACGAAAACTATTCTCCCATCCTGTGCTTTTATTATGAAAATGCAACTATAGTTAAAGTTACATCTTACCCTCCATACGAGTTATGAATTTTGATTTAGAATAATAAATTGTTAACATGACATAGATTGTTAACCTGACTTTGACAGTCCTCACTAACATGCTCATTTCATGGATTCAGCTTCTTCAAGCGTGATGTGCTACACAGCTTTGTACAATGTCATACTTGAAATATTTCTAGTGCATCGATTCCAAAATAGATCCATTGGTTAATAGAAAATTCATTGATCAATAGATCTATGCAAAACAAAGGCTTATGAACGTGCTTTGGTATCACAGTACCAGTTCATCGATTCTTGATTAATTCTTCTTTCTTTTAGACTATGATTCTTCCAGGCATTTCGTCCCTTTCTTCCAGTTTATATTTTCCATATAAGAATGACTGGATATTCATCAATCTGATCTATATGTTGACTAATTCATTCCCTTAATTCATGTACTGATTCGACTCTTAAACTGGCCAAAGTGTGGAAAAATTAAACCACCATTGAAAATAATGCCGTATATATGATTCAAAATCCGGTTTTTTCAGTACTAAAAATACTGTAAAGTTAGGGGACTGAATAAAATAGGGAAAGAAAAAATCCCGAAGAACTCTCTAATTTTTTTCGCAATTGGGGATATCGTTGTTAGTAATAAAGCTAAGGGTCATTAGCCAAATATTTTTATCTGTAAGAAAGCTTAACAGTTAACTGTTTGAGAAAGATATATTCGACAAATTCCTAAACTTAAAAAATGAATTTTCATTCCAACTCTTGAAGGTACAGGTAAAAAATTTCGGAAACAGAAAAATTTCCGGAACAGTCTTTCCAAATCCTTCAAAAAACCGGTTGTTCCAAACGCTTCGAAAAGGTCCGAAACCTCATCCTTTCGCAGCCTGATGCCTGAAGTGCAGAAGGCATTCTTTCGTATAGGACAACCGCCAACCCCATGAAAACAGAGGAGGTCTCAAAAAGATAAGAAACTACTGAACATATTTTTTTACTTTACACGGCTCCATGTCCAAAAGTTTCCTCTAATAAAAAGGATGTTTGGCGCTCCATGTCCAAATTTTTCCTCTAATAAAAAGGATGTTTGGCATGCCTCCGGGAAAAATTTGACGAACATTAAACGTCTTTACCGAAACGGGAATACATTATATTTTTTTGGATTTTTAATTCCATATTCAAGTAGGAAAATATAAAATTCAAAAGAAGTCAAAAAAAGCAAAGTAGAAAAAAGAAAAAGATTAACAGGCCGCCTCTGCTCCCTTCAAAGGTCCGAAAAGCTCTTGAAGTAGAAAACTTTGCCCGATCAAAAAATTCCTTAATTTTCAGGCAATCTTGGATTTCCGCGCAGACCGGCTGAACCCTATGAGAAAATAGGAGAAACTAAAATATGAACAAACATACATTGAAAATATTTCTGATTTGTCTAACATTGCTCCTGGTGACGGCTGCTCAGCCGGTACTGGGCTCCGACTGGGCTCAGTTCCAGAGAGATGTCTATAACACAGGTGTAACTGCAGACAGGGCCCCTATAACGGACCCTATGAACTCCACACTTTCCTGGGAGTATAAACTGGGAGCAAACGTTGATTCGGCTCCTATAGTGGCCGGAGACATGATGTATGCTCTGGCGGGTAACAATCACATCTATGCTTTTAACAGGACCACAGGCGAACTTGTCTGGGAAGAATCCACAAGTGGGAGTCTCGGCTTCCTTATCGGGAACGCAGCAGTTGGAAACGGAACAGTCTTTGTGCCAACGTCCAATGGGAAGATTTTTGCTTTTGACGCGCAAACAGGTAGCCCAAAGTGGAATAAAACCGTAAGCAGCTACACATATAATCAGATTGATACTCCTATTACTTATTCTGACGGCAAAATCTACTTCGGGGAAGCAATGGGACAATCCCGCAATTATTTCTGCCTGGACGAAAACGGCAACCAAGTCTGGAGCCGCCCTGCAACGACTAAAGTAAGCAGTCAGGGGCCCTACTATTGGGCAGGAGCTACAGTAATCGGGGACTACCTCGTTTATGGAGACAATGATGGACACATTGTTTCCGTGAATAAGGATACTGGAACTGACATTGCTGAAATAAATGTCTCTGAAGAGTTCGGGGTAGACTGTAAAGAAATCCGATCCTCAATCCTTTATGTTGAAGACCTGGGAAGAGTCTACTTCACGTCTACGGGAGGATACTGCTTTGCTCTTGGTTTTAACCCTGCCGACGGGACCTTTAAGACATCCGACAAACACAGTGTAAACATTGCCTATACCTCTACCACAACTCCTGCCTATTACAACGGAAGAATCTACATAGGTTCGGGAGAAATAATGAAAGCCAATGGAAATGGGGTTTATTGCCTTGATGCCGATCTGACCGGCGTGATCTGGAATTACCCTGTTGGCGGCACAGGTCTAGTTCAGTCTTCCCCGGCAATCTCCACATACTACGACAATGGGGACGGAGAAGTCTACATATACTTCACGGTAAACGCAAAACCCATAGGGGGCGTGTACTGTCTCAAGGACTTACCAGGTTCAACGAGCCCTGAACTTGTCTGGAGTTACGTCGAAAGTGGCAAAACAGACTTTTCTCTTCCGGGAGTCGCAATCTCTGATGGCTGGGTCTATTACGGAACCGACAACAAATACATCTTCGGACTCACAACTCCTGATTTGCAGGTTCCTGAAGCACCTACCGCTGACTTCAGCGCGACACCCGTTTCTGGAGAAGCACCTCTAACTGTCAGCTTCACCGATCTTTCCATGGGCGATGGAATTACCACCTGGGCATGGGACTTTGATTCCGACGGAAACGTGGACTCAAGCGAACAGAACCCAAGCTATACCTATAACGATGCAGGTAGCTATACCGTTAAACTGACTGTCAGCAACGAAAACGGTAGTGATGTCCTGGAAATTCCGGAAATGATCACAGTTAAAGAAACTGTAGTTTCCGACGATACATGGTACCAGTTCCACAAAGACGCACAGCACAGCGGGTATAGTAGCTCTGATGCTCCTGACAGCGCTGACCTTGCATGGATTGCCGAGCCTCTTAATAATACGTATTCCCTTGTTCCGAGTTCAAGCGTGGTTATTGCCGAAGGAATGGTCTTCGGGCTCTGCAACGGCCCTGTCGATGACTATGGTAACCCTCTGACTTCCGAGGGCCAGCTTGTTGCCTTTGACGAGAACACGGGAGAAGAAATCTGGAATGTAACCGTTATGGCTCCGGAATGGGGTTCATGGTCATGTCCTGCTTACGATGATGGAAAGGTTTTCGCATCTGCAGGGAAAAACACTTACTGTGTAAATGCTTCCACCGGAGATATCATCTGGACATTCCAGAACCCGAGTGAACTTGCATCATGTAACGGCGGCCCTTCAATAGGAGATGGAAAGGTATTTGCCAGCGACTGGGACGGAGGAAATTATTACTGTCTTGATGAAAACACGGGAGAACTTCTGTGGACTTTCAAGATAGATGGGCTCTATGCACAGTCTACTCCTGCTTACAAAGATGACAGGGTATATCTTTCAGGATGGACTACCGTAAATGCAGTCTACTGCGTAAATGCAACCACTGGAGAACTGATATGGGAAAATGAAGAGTTATCAAGCAACCCGTGCGGGTCCATAACAGTTACCGAGGAAGGGCTCTACCTTTCTATTTACAGTTTCGGGACAGAGGATGGGTTCTACAAGCTTGACCTGACCGACGGACATGAAATATGGGGAAGACCCGATATACCCCCTACGGATTCAACACCAGCTGTGGTAAATGGAAAAGTCTATTTGTCGGCGGGTACGGCAGGATACAGTGACCTCAATACCTATTGCCTGAATGCCTCTGACGGGAAAACAATATGGGTAACTGATTCTTCTGAGAATATAGGAGACTGGGTATGTTCACCTGCTGTTGCGGATGGAAAAGTCTTTACAGGAGGGGCAGCTGAAGGACTTTTTACTGGCTCTTCAACACTCTATGCTTTTGATGCAGAAACAGGAGCAGTGATCTGGAGTTATAAAGGCTGTGGAGGCTCACCGGCAGTTGCAGACGATATGGTATTCAGTACAGGAAGCGGAAAACTTTACGCTTTCAAAGAAGCAGAAGTACTTCTCCCTGAAGCAAAATTCAGCTCCAATGTGAGTTCAGGAGAAGCTCCCCTGACTGTCGGCTTCACCGACGAATCAACTGGAGAAGGCATCACAGCCTGGGAATGGGACTTTGACAACGACGGAAACGTGGATTCCATTGAGCAGAACCCGATCCATACTTATGACAATGCAGGCAGTTACACTGTCAACCTCACCGTGACCAGTGCAGAGGGAAGCGATTCCGAGGTGAAGGATGCATATATTGTTGTTAGCGAATCTCTGCCTGAATCTCCGGTTGCCAACTTTACAGCAACGCCTACATCTGGAAATGCCCCACTGACAGTGAACTTTACCGATGCATCAACCGGTACTGTCTCTTCCTATGCATGGGACTTTGACAACGACGGAACTGTTGATAGCACTGAACAGAGCCCCTCACATACCTATGCTGCAGTCGGTACTTATACTGTCAACCTTACAGTAACCGGGGCTGCAGGTAGTGATTCTGAGGTGAAAGTGGACCTTGTCGAGGTCTCAAAGTCCCTGGTGAATAGTTATTCTACTTCCATGAATAACACTAACCCCGGTGCTCCTGACCCCGCTATACCTGGTTTCGTTGGGCCTGATGGTGATGGTAAGTGCTTGGGTAGCGGGCCTAATAACGTGGTTAATCCGGCATTCTTGGAATGGGCTTCCGTTGTCGTCGATTATTCGCTTGCCAATCAGAGCATCAACCCAAATTTTGCTGACCCCGCCAAGGCTCTCGGCCCTGTGACTGGAAGCAACATGGATATCGTTTCCCTGGGAGACCTTGAAGAGAGTCAGCTCCTGGCCGGCGAGCAGCCGGGTTCGGTAACTTTCGGATTTGATGTGCCTATTGCTAACGGTGATGGTCCCGACCTGGCTCTCTTTGAGAATGGTTTCATGAGTGGTTCAGGGATATTTGCCGAGTTAGCCTTCGTGGAGGTATCCACAGATAACATCACCTTTGTGCGTTTCCCGGCTGTCTCGCTGACGCCTGGTTTGGTGGGAGGTTATGGGACAATTGATCCTACCAATGTGACCAATCTGGTGGGAAAGCATGTCAATGCTTATGGTAATTCGTGGGGTACACCGTTCGATCTCAGTTGCCTGGAGAACACAACAGAGGTCCTGAACGGTAGTGTGGATCTGAACGATATCAACTACGTGAGAGTAGTCGACATACCTGGCAACGGTTTCTTCAAGGATTCTCTTGGAAATCCCATCTACGATGCGTGGGTTACCTGGGGATCCGGGGGTCTGGATCTGGAGGCCGTTGGCGTAATTAATACAGCATATTTGCCGGTGTCTGCCGCCGAATTTTCTGTCAATGTGACTTCCGGATATGCCCCATTAACTGTCCAGTTCACCGACCAATCAACGTACAGCCCTACTTCCTGGGCATGGGACTTTGATAATGACGGTAATGTAGATAGTACTGAACAGAATCCCTCGTATACCTACGCAACTTCAGGAAATTATTCAGTCAATCTTACGGTCACGAATGCAGGCGGCAGTGACTCCGAGGTGAAAGAAGAGTATATCATCGTCAGTGAACCTCTCCCAGCACCACCCATTACAGCTTTCACAGCAACTCCTACTTCAGGTGATTCTCCGCTGACAGTCAACTTCACAGATGAATCTACAGGTATACCTTCATCGTGGGCCTGGGACTTTGATAATGACGGTTCGATTGACAGTACTGAGCAGAATCCCTCGTATACCTATACTTCAGCCGGAAATTACACGGTCAACCTTACGGTTGCCAATGCAGCTGGAAGCGATTCCGAGGTGAAGACCGATTATATCATGGTATCTGAATCTTCTACTCCTGCAGAACCTATTGCTATGTTTACTGCTGACGTAACCGGCGGGACTGTTCCTCTTACTGTGAATTTCACGGACCAGTCCGCAGGTTCCCCAACTTCCTGGTTCTGGGACTTCGGGGACGGAGCAAACTCAACTGAGCAGAACCCCTCTCATACGTACACATCAGCCGGAAATTACACTGTAAATCTGACTGTGGAAAGTGAAGCTGGTTCTGACTTTGAGTTAAAATCGGATTACATAGAAGTTTCCGAAGCTTCCGGGCCAACCGTTACTCTCTATTTCGACCCTGAAAATTCCTCAGTTGCAGAAAACGAATCTACTGAAATAAGTATCATTGCCAGCAATTTCCCTGCAGGTTTCTCAGGCTACAACATGACCGTTACTCTCGACGACCCGGCTGTTGCTGAGATAGTCGACATCGAGTACCCTTCCTGGGCTCTTATTACTGAAAACTCTTCCCTGCCAGCGACTTCTATCTACCTGAAGGCTGTTGACGGAGAAGATGCCGTTAAGGAAGGAGCAGCAGATGTTGTGCTTGCCACTCTCACGGTTTCTGGGAAGGAGAAAGGATCTGCGAACCTATCCATAGGAGTTGACCGTCTGGATGACGATTCAGGAAACGTCATCGAGCCGACATTTTTAACAGGAAAAATTGAGGTGACCCTTCTGTCCCCACTGCCGGGCCAGGAATATGCCCCCAGGGACCTTGACGGAGACGGACTCTACGAAGATCTTACCGGAAACGGGGAGTTCAGCTTCGTAGATGTAGTGGCATACTTCCACAACATGGACTGGATAGAGGAAAACATGCCGGTGGAGTACTTTGACTTCAACGGAAACGGAAGGATAGACTTTGATGATGTAGTGGACATGTTTGCAATGATCTGATTGAGGAGAAAAAGGGAATGAAAAAACAAGGGGAATAGAGAAAATTTTTCTCAAATTTCCCACAACTTTTTCCTTTCTTTTATTTAAAATATATTTATAGTGAGGTGATTCTTTGCAAAAAAGGTCCGGAGTTTTAATTTCAATACTTTTAGCTTTTGCTACCCTTCTTTCTGCCCTGATCTGTACTGGACTTGCAGAAGCTTCTCCTTCTCTTATAATAGAGCCATCGGAGGAAATTTCCCTGGGGACCGGGGAAATCTGTGAGCTGTCTCTGAGTGCGGATAGCCTGCCTGAAGGACTTTCTGGTTATAAGCTGACCGTGGAACTGAATGATCCGGATGTCGCTGAAATACAAGCCGTTAACTTTCCCGAGTGGGCGAGTCTGACTGATGTGTCCGAGCTTCCTGCTTCCTCCGTGAAGTTAAAAGCAGTCGACCTTCAGGAAGCCATAGACGGAGAGGCGGAAGATGTAGAACTTGCAGTCCTTACCTTAAAAGGGCTCGAAGGCGGATCTACCGGAATCACCGTCACAGTATCCAAAATGGATGACGACTCTGAGAATACGATCATCCTCGAAGGAGCGGAATATCCGAAAGAAGATGGAGGAGATTCGGAAGAAGATGGAGGAGATTCGGAAGAAGATGACGGAGATTCGGAAGAAAATACATCTGTCGAGGGCGATGTCGAAACTTCAGATAGTGTCAAAACTTCAGATCCTCTGAGTCAATCGGACAGTAGCACCATGTCAGTAATACAGGAAGATCCTAATGAAACCGCGGAGGAAATGAAAAACTCCGCTGATGAAAACTCCTCCTTAAAAAAGGAGGTAGAAATCTCAAGTTCCGAAACTTCCGATAGACAGGATAATCTCATAAACTCTGATGAGGAGGCTGATGAAAGTAAAAATGATACAGGTAACAGTACAGGAAACAGTACCCTTCCCGGGTTCGGATTCATCTATTCGATATCAGTTTTCGTTTTTTTTGTGGTAATTTACTCAAGATCAAAAAAATGAGAAAAATATAAAGGAATTTTATGGAAAGATTTAACATGAAACTAACAAGAAAAAAGTTTACAGGAAACTTACTGAGGAGCCTTGCAGTCCTTCTGCTGTTCAGCCTTGTTGTGTGTACGGCTGCCGGTGAAGAACTCTATTTTGAGCCCCAAGAGGCTGTTTTTTCAGATACCGGCTCCGTAGCAAGTCTGAGCCTTTATCTTGATCAAGCGCCTTCCGGGCTTGCAGGATACAAACTTAATCTCAGTATAAGCGATCCTTCAGTTGCCCAGATAACGGGAGTGGAGTTCCCCTCCTGGTCAGGCATAAATAATAGTTCAAGTCTTCCGGCGGATTTGGTCCAGATCAAAGCTGTTGATCTGGAAGAAAAAATAAATGCAGGAGATTTAGATGTCTTTTTAGGTACGGTAACTGTAGAATCCCTCGCTTCCGGGGAAGCAAATCTCACCGTATCCGTTGACCGGTTGGATGATGACTCCGAAAATACGATCTCTGTCACCGTCCGGGAAGCAAAACTGACTTCTGGAACGACTTCCGAGAACCCGGTTGTTTCTATTCTTCCGGCAGAATCTACCCTTTCTTCGGGCGCATCCCAGGTCTTTGAGATCAGGGCGGATAAATTCACAGAAGGTATTTCTGGCTATGACTTTAACCTCACCCTCGAGAATCCGGCTGTTGGAAAGTTCACGAGTGTGGAGTATCCCTCCTGGGTTGGTCTTTCGGAAAACTCCAGTATGCCCAATACTTCGATAAAAGTAAAAGCGGTGGATACTAACGACGTTGTTAAGGCTGGTGATGAAAACGTTCTCCTGGCAAATGTCACTTTTGTGGCTGAAACTCCGGGGGAAAGTGAAATATCTCTTACTTTCAACCGCCTGGATGACGATTCAGGCAGTAACATAAACGCCGCCACTGAAGCATCAAGTATTAAGGTTCAGGGTTCTTCAACTCTGCCTGTCGCCAAATTCACTGCAACTCCTACTTCCGGAGATTCCCCCCTGACTGTCCAGTTCACTGATGAGTCTACCGGCTCGCCTACTGCCTGGGCATGGGACTTTGACAATGACGGAAATGTGGACTCTACAGAGCAGAACCCGAGTTACACTTATTCCGATGCAGGCATCTATACCGTTAAACTGACTGTCAGCAACGAAAACGGTAGTGATGTCCTGGAAATTCTGGAAATGATCACAGTTAAAGAAACTGTAGTTTCCGAGGATGCCTGGTACCAGTTCCACAAAGACGCACAGCACAGCGGATATAGTAGCTCTGATGCTCCTGACAGCGCTAACCTTGCCTGGATTGCCGAGCCTCTTAATAATACGTATTCCCTTGTTCCGAGTTCAAGCGTGGTTATTGCCGAAGGAATGGTCTTCGGACTCTGCAACGGCCCTGTCGACGAATATGGTAACCCTCTGACTTCAGAAGGCCAGCTTGTTGCCTTTGACGAGGAAACAGGAGAAGAAATCTGGAATGTAACCGTAATGGCGCCAGAATGGGGTTCATGGTCATGTCCTGCTTACGATGATGGAAAGGTTTTCGCATCTGCAGGGAAAAACACTTACTGTGTAAATGCTTCCACCGGAGATATCATCTGGACATTCCAGAACCCGAGTGAACTTGCATCATGTAACGGCGGCCCTTCAATAGGAGATGGAAAGGTATTTGCCAGCGACTGGGACGGAGGAAATTATTACTGTCTTGATGAAAACACGGGAGAACTTCTGTGGACTTTCAAGATAGATGGGCTCTATGCACAGTCTACTCCTGCTTACAAAGATGACAGGGTATATCTTTCAGGATGGACTACCGTAAATGCAGTCTACTGCGTAAATGCAACCACTGGAGAACTGATATGGGAAAATGAAGAGTTATCAAGCAACCCGTGCGGGTCCATAACAGTTACCGAGGAAGGGCTCTACCTTTCTATTTACAGTTTCGGGACAGAGGATGGGTTCTACAAGCTTGACCTGACCGACGGACATGAAATATGGGGAAGACCCGATATACCCCCTACGGATTCAACACCAGCTGTGGTAAATGGAAAAGTCTATTTGTCGGCGGGTACGGCAGGATACAGTGACCTCAATACCTATTGCCTGAATGCCTCTGACGGGAAAACAATATGGGTAACTGATTCTTCTGAGAATATAGGAGACTGGGTATGTTCACCTGCTGTTGCGGATGGAAAAGTCTTTACAGGAGGGGCAGCTGAAGGACTCTTTACTGGCTCTTCAACACTCTATGCTTTTGATGCAGAAACAGGAGCAGTGATCTGGAGTTATAAAGGCTGTGGAGGCTCACCGGCAGTTGCAGACGATATGGTATTCAGTACAGGAAGCGGAAAACTTTACGCTTTCAAGGAAGCAGAAGTACTTCTCCCTGAAGCAAAATTCAGCTCCAATGTAAGTTCAGGAGAAGCACCCCTGACTGTCGGCTTCACCGACGAATCAACTGGAGAAGGCATCACAGCCTGGGAATGGGACTTTGACAACGACGGAAACGTGGATTCCACAGAGCAGAACCCGGTCCATACTTATGACAATGCAGGCAGTTACACTGTCAACCTCACCGTGACCAGTGCAGAGGGAAGCGACTCTGAAGTAAAGATGGACTATATCAATGTTTCTGAGTCCTCAACACCTGGAGAGCCTGAACCAGTTGCTGCTTTCATTGCAAATGTGACTAGTGGCACTGCTCCTCTAACCGTTAATTTCACGGACCAGTCCACAGGTTCACCTACTTCATGGGAATGGGACTTTGACAACGACGGAAATGTGGATTCCACAGAGCAGAACCCGGTCCATACTTACACTGCCGCAGGTAATTACACCGTTAGCCTCACGGTTACAAACGCAGAGGGAAGCGACTCTGAAGTAAAAGCTGATTATATCACTGTTTCTGAGGCCTCAACACCTGTAGAACCTGAACCAGTTGCTGCTTTCACTGCGGATGTAACGAGTGGTACTGCTCCTCTAACCGTTAATTTCACGGACCAATCCACAGGTTCACCTACTGCCTGGGCATGGGACTTTGACAACGACGGAAATGTGGATTCCACAGAGCAGAACCCGAGCTACACTTATAACGATGCAGGCAGCTACACCGTGAACCTCACAGTTACAAACGCAGAGGGAAGCAATTCCGAAGTGAAGACTGAGTATATCACGGTTGAGGAAGCTTCTTCAGGGAGCCAGAACGGGTCATCAAGTGTGTCCCTGAATGTAACCATTGTTCCAGTGATTTCCCTTGAGGTCTCTCCTTCAGCCCTGGATTTCGGGGAACTGTACCCTGGAAAAACCAGTGAGCTCCAGTATCTAACTCTCAAAAACAGAGGGAGCTGTGACATAAATGTTACAGCCGTAGTCTGCGACTGCTCTGCTGAAGATGAGCTTTTCAGCCAGGGACTGCTACTGGACTCTCAGCTATGGAATAATTACTGGAAAGTAGTAGGAAAGAACAGTCAGGAAAACACTTCAGTAGCTCTGCAGGTTCCGGCTGATTATGCCGGTTCCGGAAACAAAAAAGGGAGTATAACCTTCTGGGCGGAAGCAGCCGAATAAGGCTGTTTTCTCCCATTTAAATATTTTTAAACATACTTCCAATAAACCTTCAAAAAATCCGGTTGGTCTGACGTTTCAAAAGGTCCGAAGCCTGATCTGCCTTTTTTACTAAACTTGAAATGCAGACAGACTCTTCCGCTCAGACCAACCGGCAACCCCATAAAAACATAGGAGGTCTTCAAAAAATTAGATAGAAAAAGCACTTATTTTTTTACACGGCTTGATTCCTGAAATTTTTGTTATATGAACTAAAAGTCAGGTATCCCTTCAGCAAAAATCTAGACGAGGTATAGAATTACCTTTTACTTAAAGCTCATTTTCAATTTTCAATTCGAACCGTGTTTTTCATTCAGCATTTTTCCGGATTTTTAAATGCTGTCATCGTCTGTTTGATCCCCGGAATTTTAAATTCACATCCTTCAAAACCGGCTGATCCCGAAATCCGCGAAAATAAAAAAACAGAAAAAACAAATTTTAGCCCCGTTCTGCTCTCTTCAAAGGTCCGAAAATTCTTGCACCAAAAACAAACCCTGTTCTCCGATCCAAAACACTTCTTTCAACCTCCCAGGTGATCGAAAATTACCCAGCAGGACGGCCCGAACCCTATGTAAAGCGCAGGAGAAATAAATAATGAAAAAAATGAAAAGTAAAATACCCGTTCTTTGCACAATACTTCTTCTGATGATGGCAATAACCCCGGCATCTGCAACGACTTCCGACTGGCTATTAGACGGAGGCTCATCAGGAGGGGAAGTCACCCCGGTTGCTAATTTCAGTGCAGAAGTTATTTCCGGTACCGTCCCACTGACTGTAAATTTCACCGACGAGTCCACAGGGGCTGAAAGCTGGGCCTGGGACTTAGATGGCGACGGAATCTTAGACTCCACGGAACAGAACCCTGTCCACACCTATACAACCGCCGGGGAATATTCGGTAAACCTGACGGTGACCAGCTTCAACAGCAGCGATTCGGAGATTAAAACCGGTTATATCACTGTGATGGCCGACGGATCTTCCGGTGGAGAAAGTGGTGAAACACCTGTTGCAGTCGCACCTGTGCCTGATTCATCTGATACGGCGATGTTCAAGAACAACCTCTATCACACCGGGGTTACATCGCAGGCGGGTCCTATTGATGACCCTGACCTGGTATGGTCTGCGCACACGGGGTACATGAATACGGACCCCCTTGTCTTAGATGATCTTTTAGTATCCGTGTGTAGCCACAATATAAGTGTCCATAACCGCACGACGGGAGAATATATCTGGAACACCGTTACATCCGGAGAGAATCTTGGGCCTGCGTGCTACGGTAACGGGAAGATATTCTACCCTGAAAGTTCCAGGGGAAAACTCTCTGCATATGATATTAGAAACGGGGAGCTTTTATGGAATATAACAGGACTTGGGGGTTCTTATTCACAGTTAAACACCCCCGTGGTATACGAAGACCACCGGATCTATTTTGGAACATGTTATGGGAACCCATCCGCTTATTATTGTTACTATGACAACGGAACCCAGTGCTGGAGTTATGAAGGAGGCGGGTATTACTGGGCAGGAGCTGCAGTAATCGGCGATTACCTTGTATTCGGAGGGGAGGATATGAACCTGACATCCCTCAACAAGAATACGGGTGAGCTTGTGGATGAGATTAACGTCTCCGCTGTCTTCTCGATACCGAATAGCGGAAGCCAGATCCAGTCGTCGGTGTCATATGATGAAAACAGCAGTCGCTGTTACTTCACGACGACTTCCGGATCTTGCTGTGTGATAGGGTTTGATAAAAGCACAGGGAAATTTGTCAGGACCGATAAGGCTTCACATAGTATAGGGCCAAGCACTTCGACTCCAGCCATATATAATGGACGGCTCTATGTTGGAGTCGGCAAGATGTTCAAATCTGGTGGGGAGCCCTGTCTTTTCTGCCTGAATGCATCAGACCTGTCGGAAATATGGAAGTACACTGCAAACGGCATCATCCAGTCTTCGCCCACAGTGTCCACCTACTATGAGAATTCAACAGGGGACATTTACATCTACTTTACAACAAATGTCAAAAACGGAACGGTGTACTGTCTGAGGGACAATGCAAGTAACACCGATGCCATGGAGGTCTGGCACTGGACTCCTCCTGAGAGTATGCAGCAATATGTTCTTGGTGGGGCTGTAATTAAGCAGGGATATCTATTTTTTGGAAACAATGAGTGGAAAGGAGTAGCGGGTTGTACTTTCGCCCTCAAAAGAAGCGATTTCGGTCCTGTTGTTGCAGACTTTTCCGCTGAAAACACCTTCGGAAAGGCCCCGCTCAACGTATCGTTCACTGATGAATCCACAGGCTATGGTATAAACGAGTGGCTCTGGGACTTCGGGGACAATACCACTTCGAATGAGACGAACCCCTATCATATCTACGAAAAGAACGGCTTATATACGGTAAGCCTCACTGTTACGGGTTCTGGCGAGTCCAACACCTCCACAAGAACAGGACTTGTCAATGTCACGGATCAGATAACTCCGGTAGCGGACTTTTCATATAGTGTTTCCGGCACTCAAAGTCCCGTTTCAGTTGAATTCACCGATACCTCTGATAACATCAACTCTGCGACCACCTGGTCCTGGGACTTTGGGGACAATACGACCTCAAACCTTCAGAATCCTACCCATCAGTATGCCGAAGAGGGCACGTACAGCGTAACCTTCACCGTTTCGAGCCAGTACGAAAATAATACTGTTAAAAAATCCGGTATTATAGTAGTCGAGCCCTGGAATGTTCCCGAATGGGCTACAAACGATTCCTGGCCGCAGTTCCAGAAAGATGCACAGCACAGTGGCTTTTCCGAAGGATCTGCCCCGTCAACAGCCACCAGACTCTGGGTAAGTGACGACATCGGTGCTGTCAGAAGTTCTTCGGTTGCAGTAGCAGGGGGCAGGATCTTTGTAAACTGCAATGACAACGATACCGGAATATCTGTTATCCGCAGTCTCAGCCAGCAGACAGGTGCCATCCTTGCCGACCACGGGAAAGCGGATGGCGGTGGTTTTTATGGTTCCTGGTCTTCACCTGTTTATGACGACGGGAAAGTGTGGTGTGGCCTGAACAACTACCCCGAAGGTACCACCTACAACTCGGTAAACGGGGGCACGATGGTTGCAGACGGGAAGGTATTCTCATCTAACTGGAACGGTAACCAGTATTTCTGCTTCGAGGAGTCCACCGGAGAAGAATTATGGAATTTCAGTGCACCTGTTTCATCTTATGCACAGTCATGTCCCGCGTATAAAGACGGCAAAATTTATGTTCTCTATTGGCATGGCTTCAGTGGTGACGGTGAAAATTTGGTCTACTGCCTCAATGCGAGTACCGGAGAGGCGATCTGGAAACATGCCAATATAAGCAGCAACCCCTGCGGATCTCCGATGATATCCGATGATGCTGTCTACTTTACGACCTATAACCCGGAAGGAGAAAGTGCACAGCTTTATGCACTGAGTATCACTGACGGTTCAGTATTGTGGTCCAACACCTCTATCACAGGTACAGATTCGACCCCGGCCTATGCTTATGGGAATATATATGTAAGCAGTGGCTATTCTCGTTATATCACATATTGCTTCAATGCCACAACTGGAGAGCCGGTCTGGGAGACAGATCCCGAAGACAATATCGGGTTTTGGACCTGCTCGCCTGCGGTTGCCGACGGCAAGGTTTACGTAGGGACTGGAGGTTCCGGGATCGTCTGCCTTGATGCCTCCACCGGAGAGCTAATCTGGCAGGACGAAGGGGGTGGCAGTACACCTGCAATCGTCGATGGAGTTGTATACTCAGTCGGTAAAGACGGCAAGGTCTATGCATACTCTTCAAGTCAGTCCGTCGCTGATTTCACAGCCAATCCAATTTCTGGTGAAGCTCCCCTGACTGTTAATTTCACCGACCAGTCCAATGGTGCTGAAAGCTGGGCCTGGGATTTTGACAGCGACGGAAACGTGGATTCCACCGAGCAAAACCCGGTCCATACTTACACTGCTGCAGGTAATTACACCGTGAACCTCACAGTTACAAACGCGGAGGGAAGCGATTCCGAGGTGAAGACTGAGTATATCACGGTTGAGGAAGCTTCTTCAGGGAGCCAGAACGGGTCATCAAGTGTGTCCCTGAATGTCACCATTGTCCCGGTGATTTCCCTTGAGGTCTCCCCTTCAGCCCTTGAATTTGGGGAACTGTACCCTGGAAAAACCAGTGAGCTCCAGTACCTAACTCTCAAAAACAGAGGAAGCTGCGACGTAAATGTTACAGCCGTAGTCTGTGACTCCTCTGCCGGAGATGAGCTTTTCAGCCAGGGATTGCTGCTGGACTCTCAGCTATGGAATAATTACTGGAAAGTAGTAGGAGGGAACAGTCAGGAAAACACTTCAGTAGCTCTGCAGGTTCCGGCTGATTATGCCGGTTCAGGAAACAAAAAAGGGACAATAACCTTCTGGGCGGAGGCAGCCAAATAAGGCTGTTTTCCTCCTTTCTTTTTTGAATTAAAATTCAGGATTTTTTACCGAGGAAAGGAGGGAACTTACCGAGAACAGTTCAATTATTGTGTATATCAGAACTATTGTGTACCTGGGGACTTATGCAGTTGAACTGAAAGCCAGTGTCATTAAGCATCGACAATTTGTACCCACATAGGTTTATTATCCAACTTATTTTCTTTTTTGGGCATGTTATTCCAAGAATTTCATGTGTGTTTTTTGTTTAACTGTCAAAGTCAGGTTAAAAACCGTATCGAAGAACTTGGAATTAAACCAATACTTGCAGGGGGTAATTCCTCCTCAGACAAACGGAAAAATAGAGAAATGGTTCGATACGTATCAAAGGTTTAAGAGGAGAGTTTGAATCGTTCGAATAATTCATACGATGGTATAGACCTCATGGAGCTTTGAAACTTGAACAGTTAGAATCGCCACAAGATACATTCTGGAATAGACTACCATTCGAGGCAAAATTCAGAATAGGGGGTGAGATTGTTTGGGTTGTGAAAAGATGGACAAAAAGCAAAAAGTTTCAAAGCGAAATTATTTCAGGACAAAACGCAGTTCTGTGTGAAATGAGTTCAATAAAAAAATAGTATGCAAAAGTTTGCACCTTTGCATAAACCTCTTTACTTAACCTGGTAAAGGTAGCCATTGTCATTTCCGAAGTATGCATAGTCGCCGGATACTGCAACTCCCGGAAGACTATACGTATTATTTGGGGGAGATACAGACTCAACATCACAGCTGCTGCCGCAGTCTTCTATGCGGTATACATTCCCATCGGCATCATTACCTGTTACAAATATCAGCGGGTTGTTAGTACTGTTATAGGCTACCGCGGGAGAAGACTGGATCTTGTGTCCGAGACTTACAACCCAGATTTCGTCCTCATCATCCTCAAACGAGGTGGCGTTCAGACAGTACACATGGCCAGCGTTGTAAGCACCCGATGCCACATAAATCCTGTGATCAACCGCATTGTAGGCGGGAGTTGAAGTGCTACCCTCATCCATATGATAGCTTTGGGATGCTCCGAATACACCGGTGGCCGGATTTATCTCAACAGAACGCACATATTTGTCCTTGCCAGCTACGTATATAAGGTGATCATCCGTATTGTAGGTAGCAGATGACCGTATCTCCTGTGAAGACAGGTCTGTCTCATTAGCTCTTGTTCCGTTGCAGATATAGACAGATGTCAATGTCCCCGCATCGTCAGGATACACTATAAAGTTTCCCACAACTGCGGCGCCTGCCCAGTAGTAGCCTTTATTGGTAGTGGTTGGTCGATTCCATATCTCAGTACCATTTTCTGCGTAGAGGGCATAGTATGTACCATCATCGCTCAGGTTGACCGGATCGGTCGTGCTCATGTTGACAGTTCCTACAAAAAGCTTACCCACACCGCCATCATTGTAATATGTGACAGGGCAAGAACATTGATGTGTTGCCGGAGCAAAGCTTGTAGTCCACTTTGCAGTCATATTGTTGCCGTAAACAGCTGTAATCTTTGGTTGTTTACTACCACCGTAAGCGGTGTCAACAACATAGATAATGTTATCACCATCTGAAGCAGGGCATGCATTCTGGAACGGGAACCCCCCGCTTTCTGCCACTGTAAGAGTGTCTTCAAGAACACCACTATATTTGTTATATTTGGAGAGATCAGTCATTCCTTCCACATATATGTAGTCACCCAGCATAACAGGAACTGTATCAATCATTCCATTACCGACAGGGATGCTCCAGTTTATAGAAATAGTAGCGTCATCAGGTCCGTAATCGGTTGTTACACCTGTATGCTTTTCATCTTTCTGGAACTGTGCCCAGTTACTTGCGGCTGCTAACGATGCAAATGTCACAAGCATTATCATTACACTTATTAACAGTGGAAAATGTTTACTTTTCATTCGTTTATTCCTCTCTTTTTTTCTTTATAGGATCCAGGATCTGTAGAATAGCTATTCCAACTATGACCTTCTCCTCCCCGGGGAAGTCTTACTGATTCATACCCTATGTTTTTGAAACGTCCCACATTTTTCGACTTCGCGCCTTTATTGAAAGCTTTCAGCTCCCATTTTTCGACTATCCGGTTAAGATAAAAATTGCGGCTTATTGAGCAATTATCCAAAAAAGATAGTAAGTAAATTGTTATTCACTTGAGGACATTTGCGGAAAGACCAATATTAGAAGGCCATATTTTTTATACTCTTCTAAAGTATATAGTCCATTTTTTTCGGGTGATATATGTTATTCAAAAGAGTAATACTGTGTTTCCAATTCCGTTTTTGATCTTACCCTTAGAGTTTACACTTATTATCTAAATTAAAAGAGCTATTAGTATTAAAGTTCAAATATGTAAATATGTGTGGGCTGGAGTATGGGGATAAAACATTCAAAACATCTTAACTTATTCCACACATATATTTTGGAAGAGGTGATTATACATGAAGAATAAAATAACAGGTGTAGTCATAATTGCATTCCTCAGTGCAATAATGATTGGTACAGTAGCAGCACAACCTGCTGAAATCTTTAATGGAACTGTCACGTTGGAAGACGGTACGTTTACCTTCATTCCGTCAAACAATCTTTCCGGCAGTTATCAGGTAGAGGTTCAGACAGACCATGGTGCACTCGAAGCGGCTTCAAATGATGAAACCAGTGGATTCACATATAATGCATCTGATGAGTACTATGAGGACTACGGCTCTTTTTACCTTACCGATATTAACGGAGTCGAAGACGATCCTGTAGCAAGCACATCATGGTTCATCTACATAAATGATGAGCTTGCCCCACTGGGCCTCAGCCAGAACGTAATTGAGGATGAAGATCAGGTGACATTCCTGTATTCTCCTTATGAAATCACAGAGAACTGGGAAATCGTTGTAGACACAGCAAATGCATCATACATTGTTGATATCGGAGTGGAAGTCGAAGATGCATTAACATCTATTGAAGACCTCCAAGAACACATTGATAGTCTTGCCGCTCCTCCTCTAACAAAATGTATTCTCATAGCAAGCCTTGACAGTGTAATTTACTCACTGGAAAATGGCCGGGATCAGATAGCCATTTTTAAGCTCCAGTGCTTTAAGAATATTGTCCAGAGGCAGGAATATCGGGGCAATCTTTCTCACGAAGAAGCGGAGTACATTATTGATGAAGCAGACCACATAATTGAACTGATACAGTAATTCAGAGGGGCATGCCCCCTCTTTAACTTTTTTGTAAACTGAGGTTCTGCCAAAATTGATAAAAATGCTTTAAAATAAAAAAAATAGGTCAAAATCACGTATTTTGACAAAAAATTACCTTTAAAGCCTCTAAAATAATACTTCAAAATGCCTTTGAATACGAATTAAGCTCAAAAACTGATATAGTATTACATTTACTTTAAAAATTAGAATTTATTGCAACTTATTTCAATAAATCACATAAAAACATAAATATTTATTATGTTTTGAAAGTTCAAAAGAAGTTTATTTCCAAATTAATGAATTATTTCTTACTCCAATATTAATTATAGATAAAAATAACGAATTAAATAGATTTTAAGTTGTTATGAGGTAAATTTTTCACGAAATAAGCTACGCTGTCAAGTATTAGCGGAAATAAAGGGATTATGTGAAAAATGGCAAAACCTCAACTAATCTGAAAAGTTTCTGCAAATACTGTGCTCTATCGTAATTTGTGTATGTATTGCCATATTTTCAGGGTCTGATGATGAATTTCTGACAATCATATTATTCTTCTACTACCAATGAAAGTATGTGAGCTTACTATTAGTTTTGTTTCAATTAACAATTAAAGGTTGAGATATATTCTTCAGAAAGTTTTGCACATAATAGAGCCACAATATTATTTTGATGGTAAGACTTGATAACTAATTGCTTATTTAAAGTATTTTTATGATTAAAAGTTCTTTTTTGATATGATTACTCATTTGAAAAAGTAACCTCAGACTAAAGGTTCTAAGAGACTTATAAAAAAGAAAAGTATGGAATCGACTCTGAAAATGTTTATTTGGAAAAGTTTCACATTCATTTTTTGAGGCAAAGATGGAAGTTGTTAGCCAACCGGCTAAGAACAATTAGCCAAACATTTTTATTTGTAGAAGTAACAAATAATTAATCTGTTTAATCATATATAAATAGTTTAATCAGATATTCCTGATAAACTTCTAACTTTCAGAAAAAAAGTATACCATAGATTGCAAATTTGTATCCAGCTAAGATACAAATATCTCATACAACATGATTTTTATGACAACATTTATATTTAAGTCTAAAAAAGTTAAAAAATCACCAGAGAAATCAGGAATATATACAGAAGGCATCCAAGTATGTTAAAAATTGTTTATTAATCATAATATATATTTATAGATACAACACTATACTGAAATTTCGGTAAACTGCAAATATTGTTTCAGATAGTTCCTTAGTAATCCGGTTGGTCTGACGCTTCAAAAGGGTCCGAAACCTGATCTCGCCGCCCCACCAGACACAAAATGCGGCCCGATTCTTCCGCCCAGAACAACCACCAACCCCAAAAAAACATAGGAGGGTCTCAAAAAAAGAAACTAAAAGACTTATTTTCTATACACGGCTCTTGCCCTAAATTTGTTTTAAACGACCTGAAAATCAGTTTTGCTTTTCAGCAAAAAATTTTGATGAGTATTGAAGTATCTTTACTTGAGGGTGTATTTTTAGTTCTTAATTCTAGCCGTGTGGAAGTACTGGAATCACTGTAATGATGTCAACTCCATAAGTGGCAGGTATATTTCCATGAATGAAGTCATGCTTGCCTATAATTGCTGGAGGTACTCATCAGCAACACCGGGTACGGATAGACCTGTTTCTATAGCTAATATCATTGCTGCGTAAATGTCTGGAGGTTACCGGCTCGGTGGACTGAACCGGGAGGTATGGAGGCAGTAAATAGGCCCCTGCTCCCTGATTAAACAACATTAAAAAATAGTGGAGTCGAAAATATGACAAAAAATATGACAAAAAATGAGATACAAAACAGGATACAAAATATTGCCAAACACGGCTTCTTGTTAAGTATATTTCTGATCCTGTTGTTAGTCTTTGCCGGGTCCGCGTCGGCACAAACTATTGAAGTCAACCCAGGGGATGATGTCATCTCCATCATTGAGGATGAAGCACAGGCTGGAGATGTCATATACTTCAACCCTGGAACTTATAATATGGGTGGCAGTTGGAATATATACGACAAACCTGTATCATTAATAGGTGCAGGTGCAGATGAGGTAACTATTCTTGGGGGTAAAAGAGTACGCCTTAACTACTATGATTATGCAGGTGCTTCCGATATCCGGGTTGAGAATATCACTTTTTCAACGGATATTATTATCTATGGGACGGATTCTTATGACAGCAATCTTGTAATCAGAAACTGTGTCATGAATCAATATACAGATCTAGATTACCTGAAGAACCTTGAAGTTTCGAATAACGTTTTTGCATCTGCCTCTAACCAAAGAAACACTATTATAACCGTTAAGCAGCTGGACTTTTCCGGAAATCGGATGGATAAGGTTTATTGGAATATACTTTGGATTGATAGCGGTAAGATCACAGGCAACACCTTTACAAACGTTACTGCACACTATGCAATTGAAATTGAGGGAGGCGATGACCTAACATTCAGTGATAATATTATTTCAAACTGCACCGAAAATGGAGGAGGTTTCTTGATAGATTATAAAAACGATCGCAATATTATTACCGGGAACACCTTTGACTCCAATTCTGTGGGAATTACTGTTGAAGTGGTAAATGGAGAAACCGGCACCGGTAATAAGATCTACCACAACAACTTCATTAACAACACCATTAACATCGACGACGGTTCACCGGCCGGCTCAGTCCAGTATGTCAGCGATACTGTAAATTACAACTACAAGGGCAAGTCTTACACGTCAGCCCTTGGAAATTACTACGACAACTACACAGGCGCAGATGCTGATATAGATGGCATTGGTGACATTCCTTATACAATTGGCTTGGGGAGTGACACTGCACCCCTTATGGGTAAAGTCACAGTCAGCGGGGAGAATATAACAATTACAGCAGCATCGGGTTCTTCCGTTCCAATCGCTGATTTCACAGCAGCACCGACTTATGGAAATGCGCCTCTTAAGGTCAACTTTACAGATACTTCTACTGATGATGTCTCTTCCTATTCATGGGATTTTGACAACGACGGAACTGTGGACTCAACTGAGCAGAACCCCTCACATACCTACGAAACTGCAGGTACCTACTCTGTCAACCTTACGGTTGCCAATTCAGCCGGGAGTGATACAAAAACACAGACAGACTATATCAAGGTAATAGACACAGAAAATCTCGAATCCGAATGGCCGGAGTTCCAGAAAGACAGCTCCAATACCGGCTACGGCTTCAGCTATGCCCCAACAAGGAACCCGAAACTCCTCTGGCAGAACCTGACTTCTCCTGAACAGGAACCCTGCGGGAGCGGAGGCATCAATGTCCCGCCAGTGATTTCCGGAAACACGGTTTTCGTAACTGCCGGAAACGCCTCTGTCTGGGCCTTTGATAAAGATACAGGAAACCTTCTCTGGTCAAAGGAACTTGGCGGGGACCTGACACAGACTTCCACTCCTACCCTCGGGAACGGAACACTTTTTGTCCCTACCATGGAAGGAGACCTCTATGCTTTTGACCCGGAAACCGGAAACGAGCTCTGGAACATACACGTAACCGACGGCAACCTGGAGTGTCCCATCACCTATTCTGACCATAAGCTCTACATCGGAGACGGGCTTGAAGGAGGAACCGGGACAAAATATTATTACTGTTATGACGACAGCGGGAACCTTGTCTGGAAACACGAAAACACAAACAGTTCCGGCTTTATATGGAGCGGCTCGGTAGTTGTCGGAAATTACCTGGTCTACCCTGTCTTCGAAGGCAAGATGGTTTGTCTCGAAAAAGATACCGGAACCTTTGTAGATGAGGTTGATTTCAGTAAGAGTTCGGATGTCTCTTTTGCACTTTCCGACCCCGGGATGTTCAGAAGTTCGGTAACCTATGCTGATGGTGCATTGTATACATCCTCGGAAAGAGGCCAGGAAACAGGATACTGCTTCAAAGTAGGGTTCAACCCTGATACAGGCCAGTTCCTGGATACCGGCTGGACAGCTTCAATAGGGTTTTCAACCTCGACTCCCGTAGTGTATAACGGAAGGGTCTATGTGGGACATGGAGAACACGGCGAGACCGGGTCAATGTTCTGCCTGAACGATTCCGACGGATCGGTCATCTGGGAGACCCCGGTCAGCGGCGGAGTAAAATCCTCTCCTGTCGTTTCGGTTGAAAACAACAAACCTTACATCTACTTCACCGAAGCCATCGTGGACGGCTCTATCTACTGTCTGAACCCTGACGGGTCTCTTGCCTGGCACTACAACCCTGCTGATGACGATGCATATACCCTGCAGGGTGCAGCTCTTTCCGGCGGCAAAGTCTACTACGGAACCGATAACGGATACCTATACTGCATCGGACAGGGAGAAGCTCTTCCTCCAGAGGTAGACTTCAGTTCGGACAAACAGACAGGTTCCTTCCCATTGACTGTTTCCTTCAAAGACAGGTCCTTTAATGCAAACAAATTCCTCTGGGACTTCGGGGACGGAAACACTTCAACTGAGGTAAACCCTGTCCACACGTATACTTCCGCGGGCAGCTACACCGTAACCCTTACCGTTGCAAATAACCACGGAGAGGATACCAAAGTTGTCGAAAACTACATTTACGCGGTCAAAACCCCTACTACCTGGCCTGTCAAAAGCGGGGAGTCCATCCAGGCAGCTATTAATTCAGCGGATTCCGGAGACATTATCAAGGTCTATCCCGGGGAATACCACGAAGTCCTGACCATCGACAAGGCTCTGACCCTAAAAGGCATCAGGGACCCTGTCCTGAATGCTTCGGGTTTCACAGGCTCTTCAGGAATAACCATAAGTGCTGACGATGTCGAGATCAACGGCTTTGAAATTACAGGAACCGAAGAGATGTGCTTTGCGATTACCGTCAATGCAAAGAACGCACTGATAGAGGACAACCTTATAGATAACTGCGCTGAAGGCGTGATGTTCACAGGGACCGGAAACACTCTCCGGCAGAATAATATTTCCAACTGCTGGGACTTTGCAGCCGTGCTTGACAGCACGGGAGACAACCGGATCTATCAGAACACCTTCATCAACAACAATGGCAGGAAAATGGGCGGTTCAAGCGACCATATTTCAGGCGGGTCAGGTTCGTTCTTCCAGAGCCCGGAGCCCGTAGAATACCTGTGGGAAGGAGAAAAACTGACAGGGTACATGGGTAATTATTACGATGACTACACCGGAAATAACTCTGACGGGGATGGAATCGGGGATGTATCTTACACTGCTGACGGAGGGACCGACCAGTACCCGCTTGTGATGCCGTATTCATACTACGTTGAAGAGCAGGAAAACGAGTCCGTTCCTGAGGATTCCTGGTACCAGTTCCACGGAAAGGTTGACCACCTTGGCTACTCCGAAAGCGGGCCAAAGACCAACCGGACTGAGTGGGTAAGTGAGGACATTGATGCAATCAGCAGTTCCTCCCCTGTTGTGGCCGGAGGAAAAGTCTTTGTGATATGCGGGGCCGGAGGAATGGAAGAGAGCACGGATGATATTCCCCAGCTAGTAGCCCTGGACGAATTTAACGGAGACATAATCTGGAACGTCAGCATTCCGAAAGCCGTATACGGTTCCTGGGCTTCCCCTGCTTATGATAACGGCATGGTCTTTACGGCCACAGGCCCCGAACTTGGATGTTACGACGCCGAAACAGGAGAAAAAATCTGGTGTTTCAATGATACTGTGGGAAGTCAGGGTGCGGTTAACAGCGGACCTGCTATTGCGGATGGTATGGTAATATTTAGCGATTGGGACGGAAGCCATTACTACTGTCTTGACGAGGACACAGGGTACCTGCTCTGGAGTTTTGAAGTTGTAGGAGACGGCCAGTCCGTACCCGCCTACGCGGACGGAAAGTTCTACCTGACAAGCTGGGGCTATGGGTCATCTTATGCAGGCCATGCTTACTGCGTGGACGCAGTAACAGGGGAGCAGGTCTGGCACATTAATAATATCGAACAGAACTTCTGCGGGTCCCCTGCTTATAAAGACGGGGTTCTCTACCTGACAACCTACAACTTCTACGGAGACGGAGACCTTCTTGCCCTGGACGCCGCTGACGGGAGCATAATCTGGCAGCAGACCATCCAGAGGACGGATTCAACTCCTGCTTTTGCCTACGGAAATGTCTATGTTTGCGGAGGATGCGCTGGTTTTTCCAATGTGCAGACATACTGTTTCAATGCAACTACAGGCACACCTGTCTGGTCAACCCCTTCAAAAACAGGTGATAACGGAGGGATCGGAGACTGGACCTGTTCAGTAGCTGTTGCAGACGGGCTCGTTTATGTGGGAACCGCAGGAGACGGGTACTTCGGCTATGCCAATATTTATGCACTGGACGCCTTTACGGGAGAAGTAGCCTGGCACACCCCTCATGCGGGATCGACCCCGGCAATTTCGGATGGTATGCTTTTCAGTATAGGAGGAGACCAGAAAGTCTATGCCTTCAAGGACTCCCTCACTTCACCTGTTGCCAACTTCTCTGCAGACATAACATCAGGCAATGCACCATTGACAGTCAACTTCACGGACGAGTCAACAGGCACTGTTTCGTCCTATTCATGGGACTTTGATAATGACGGAACTGTGGACTCAACTGAGCAGAACCCCTCGAATACGTATGCATCGGCAGGTAACTACACTGTCAACCTTACGGTTACAAATGCAGAAGGAAGTGATTCCGATCTAAAGACCGATTACATCACTGTATCTTCTACACCTGTAGAACCTGAACCAGTTGCTGCTTTCATTGCTGATGTAACTGGCGGGACTGCTCCTCTCATTGTGAATTTCACAGACCAGTCCACAGGTTCACCTACTGCCTGGGCATGGGACTTCGGGGATGGGGCAAACTCAACTGAGCAGAACCCCTCTCACACATACGTTTCAGCCGGAAATTACACCGTAAACCTGACTGTGGAAAATGCTGCTGGGATGGACTTTGAGTTAAAAACGAATTACATAGAAGTTTCCGAAACTTCCGGGTCAACCGTTACTCTCTATTTCGACCCTGAAAGTTCCTCAGTTTCAGAAAACGAATCTACTGAAATAAATATCGTTGCCAGTAATTTCCCTGCAGGTTTCTCGGGATACAACCTGACCGTTGCTATTGACGACCCGGCTGTTGCCGAGATAGTCAATATAGAATACCCTTCCTGGGCTCTGATTACTGAGAACTCTACCCTGCCAGGGACTTCTATCTACATGAAGACTGTTGACCTGGAAGATTCCGTTAAGGAAGGGGCAGCAGATGTTGTGCTTGCTACTCTCACTGTTTCTGGAAAGGAGAAAGGATCTGCAAACCTTTCGATAGGGGTTAAACGTCTGGAGGAAGATTCGGGAGACTCTATCGAACCAGCTCTTTTGACAGGAAAAATTGAGGTGACCCTTCTGTCTCCCCTACCTGATCAGGAATATGCTCCTAAGGACCTTGACGGAGACGGACTCTATGAAGACCTCACCGGAAATGGAGAGTTCAGTTTCGTGGATATAGTGGCATACTTCCACAACATGGACTGGATAGAGGAAAACATGCCGGTGGAGTACTTCGACTTCAACGGAAACGGAAGGATAGACTTTGATGATGTAGTGGATATGTTTGCAATGATATGATTAAGGAGAACAAAAGAGAATGAAAAAACAAAAAGGGGAATTGAGAAAAACTTTTCTCAAATTTCCCACAACTTTTTTCTTGTAATTATGGCATTTGAGCCCATTTTTCTTTCATACAAAATTTCACATTAGAAAAGGACTAAGCAGCATTTAAAACATAAATTGAGATAAAAGATTTATTTAAATGAGGTTCTGCCAAAATTGATAAAAATGTTTTAAAATAAAAAAAATCGGTTAAAATTACATATTTTGACAAAAAATTATCTTTAAAGCCTCCGAAATAATACTTCAAAATGTCTTTGAATACGAATTAAGCTCAAAAATTGATATAATATTACATTCAATTTAAAAATTAAAATTTATTGCAACTTATTTCCATAAATTACATAAAAACATAAATAATTATTATGTTTAGAAAGTTCAAATGAAGTTTATTTCCTGATTAATGAATTATTTATTGCTCCAATTTTAATTATAGATAAGAATAACGAATTAAATAGATTTTAAGTCGTTATTAGATAAATTTTTCACAAAATAAGCTATGCTGTTAAATATTAGCGGAAATAAAGGGATTATGTGAAAAATGGCAAAACCTCAAATACAAAAAAAATTATTTTGCACATGTATTTTTCTCTGGGAAACAATAAAACAATAATTAATCTCAGAAATAAAGCTCATTAATCCTTAAAAATCTGACCAATTTTTAAGGACCCTAAAACGATATTGTGCTGATAGGCCGAAAAAAGCCAGCAGACTAATATCACAAAAAACACAATCAGAGTCTTTATTAGAGAAACCGAGACAGTGGGAAGATAACCGGTTATCGGTTAGCTGAGAGGCCAATCGGAGAGCATGAAAAAAACGTATCCTCTTCAAATTAACTAAGAATCTACTGTAGAATTATAGGAAAGAAATCCGGTTTAAACTGGATAAAATATCTTGGTGTGGAGCAAAGAGAATTTAGGCAGTTAGAGGATTTAAATAGTTATATTAATCTCGATGTTCTTGTTTATAACATTCAAAAATACCAGAGCGACTTAAAAGGATACTGATGGGACTGCTTATGAAAATATACCACAGGAACTCATTAGAATAAATCGGGGAATTTAATGAGCCCAATTAAAAAAATTTACTTGATTGTTTGTTCTTTCATTCTTCTGACCTGTAGTTTATATGCCAGTACAGGTTTTTTACATGTAGCAGGAGCAGTGGAGGACCAGAAGGATACTGTAGGAGACGGCGAGCCTGTTGCTCCTCCCTCGCTTGAAGAGGTACTTGCGCAGAGCCCTGTTTCTGTAGAAGGCCTGATAAAGAAAGGCAACGATCTCTATTCTCTTAAAAAGTATGAGCTTTCCATAGAATGCTTTGATGACGCACTTGAGATGGATTCGAATTCTTCAATGGCATGCTATGGAAAGGGCTGTGCTCTGACATCACTGAAAAGATATGAAGAAGCTATTGATTGCTATGATAAAGCTCTTGAAAGCTTTCCAACTTCTTCCTGGAGCTGGTATCAAAAAGGCGATGAATATATTCAGACACAAAATTATGTAGAGGCTATCAACTGCTACGAGAAAAGTTTCTCTATGGATAGCTATCTTTCCAGAGTCTGGTTCCAGAAAGCCCTTGCTTCTGAGAAACTGGGCATGGAGCAGGAGGCATTAGCTTCCTATGATAGTTCAATTGGCCTGGGCTCTAACGTGTCCAAAACTCTGCAAATGAAAGGGAAAGCTTACACCGGGCTTGAAAATTACGATGAAGCAATGAGGTGTTTTAACGGAGCACTTAATATTACTCCTGATGACTTTGAACTCTGGACTCAGAAAGGTATAATGTATGATATGTCCGGAGATTATGAAGCTGCAATACAGTGCTACGACGAGGCAATTTCCCTCAATCCTGACCTTACTGAGGCCTGGTATAATAAAGGCGTAGACCTTGAGGGAATGGGGCTGTATCAGGAAGCTCTGACCTGCTACGAATTTGTCCTCCTTTCAGAGCCTGAAAACCTCAATACCCTGCAGAAAAAAGGTTTCTGTCTCGAGCAGCTTGGTAGAAATGAAGAGGCTCTGCAGTGCTATGAAGAGATTCTTACTTACAGTCCTGATGACGCTGATGCATGGTATAGTAAAGGTTCCGTGCTTAATGCTATGGGAGATTACGACGCTGCAATAGCCTGCTATGACAGAGCCCTTAATCCAGATGCAGGAATTGAAGTGGAAGAGATTGGAGAAGCTCTTCTCGAAAAGTTTAATGCCTATGATTCTGCACTTCCCGGGTATTCTGAAGTGCCCGAGTTTAAATCTTCTGCAGTTAAAATCTGGTACGACAAAGGACTGGCTTTTGATAAACTCGAAAACTACGAGTCTGCTCTTGAATGTTATGATAGTGTACTGGAGACAGAATCAGGACACGCAGTGGTCTGGTACATGAAAGCCCTGGACTTGGACAGACTTGACAGGTATGAAGAAGCTGCTGGCTGTTATGATAAAGCCCTGAAACTGAACTCAGAATATGCAAAAGTCTGGTACAGGAAAGGATACGATTCTTCAAAATTTGGGCAGTACAAAGATGCCGCAAAAAGTTTTGATAAAGCTGTAAACCTTGATGATAATTACACCCTTGCATGGTATGGCAAAGCTTTTGCCCTGGCAAAAACAGGAGACTATGAAGAGGCTCTTGTATGCTACGAAAAAGTTCTTGCCGCTGCCCCTGATAGTGCTGAAATCTGGTACAACAAGGGTCTTCTCCTTGACCAGCTCGAAAGGCACCAGGAAGCTTCAGACTGTTACAGTAAGGCTCTCCAGATAAATCCAGGGTATTCTGTTGCTCGATTCAGATTAAACAAGAATACGGAAGAGCTGTATGGGGGGTTGACTCCCAATTCATCGGAAGGGAAAAAAACGGAGGTCAGTCCTAAAAGTGCAATTTCAGGAGGCTTCTGGTCTTACCTTCTGAACTACAAATATACACTTACTGAGGAGAGCTCGGACATTTCAGAGAACTTTGATGACCTGAGCCCGGAATTCAGTTACGATGCAGCCTGGTACGGCAAAGCTTCAGCATACAGCAAACTTAACATGCATGAGGATGCCCTGGATGCTTACGATACGGCTCTTTCGATTAACCCCTTACGCACCGAAGCCTGGTATGAGAAGGGCTCTGCCCTTGACAAACTCGGAAGAAGTGAGGAAGCTCTGGAGTGTTACAAAAAAGCTCTTGAGATTAACCCGCAGTCGAGCGATGCCTTGTACGGGATGGCTTCTATCTCGAACACCCTTGGAAGATCGGAAGAAGCTATTGCTTACTATGACCAGTTACTTGCTGCCAATGCCAGTGACCCTGAAGCCCTGCAGGGAAAATCGCAGGCCCTTGTAAATCTTGGCAGGTACGAAGAAGCAGTTGAATGTTTCAACCCTCTGCTCGAACTTGAATCGGAAAACATAGAGGCCCTGGATGGCCGGGCTTTTTCCCTGACAAAATCCGGAAGGCAAGAAGAAGCCCTGGAAGACTACGACAGAATCTTGCAGCTTGAACCTTCCAATTCAAAGGCAATGACTGAGAAAGCTTCTTTGTTTGAAGAACTCGGCAGGTATGAAGAAGCTGCTTCAACCTATGGAGAGATTCTCCGGATTACACCTGAGAACAGAGAGATAATGTACCGCCAGGGTAAGGCACTTGAAGCGATGGGAGATTTCGAAGCCGCAATCGCCTGTTATGATCAGATTCTTGCGCTTGACCCGAAAAATATCGATGCGATAAATAACAAGGGTTTTGCTTACGCTAAAATGGAGAAATATCAGGAAGCAATTGCCAGCTATGACAAAGCCATTGAGTATGCCCCAAATAATGCCACCGCCTGGTACTTCAAAGGATGCGCTAACTTCGCGATAAGCAGCAACATTGCTGCCGTTGAAAGCTTTGATAAAGTGGTGACGCTAAAACCAGACTGTATAACGGCGTGGTACAATAGGGGGTATCTATACAATGTAATGGGAGAGGTTAATGAGTCAATCAATTCTTATAACAGCGCTCTTGCAATCAACCCCAATGAACCGTCTGTCCTTTATAACAAGCGTTTTGCACACTACCGCATAAAGGAATACGAAGATGCTTCGGCATGTAAAACAAAACTTGATTCTATCGACCCTGGCTTTGTTACAGCTCTTCAGAACAGGGGAACCCGCATCTTTATCCCCGAAACATACAGAAGTGACCTTAACTACTCTCTGCCTGTAAGATGGTACGAAGAAGAAGGAAACTATTCTAACAATACCAGCATAAACGTAACCGAAACTCCTCAGCAGGTAACCAATACATCCTCCAGAGAGGGGCAGAAGGAACACTGATGAAACTAATGAAGACACAGACTGGTACGTTCCAGAATCTGAAGAAAACCAGAAAAATAAAACAGACGTTGAAAACTGATATGTCCAGAGCCAGATGAGGTTTAAAAGAGCTTGAGAGCCAAAAAGAAGAATTAATGCCGGTATGCGTATTAAGATTCCAGGCATATCGGCAAACTTTTTCTAAGGAAAAAAAGACAGAAACTCTTAAACGATTTTTCTTTCCCGTTCTTTTTTATATAATTTTATACTGGAGTTTTTAACCGGAAAAATTGAAGTGACCCTTCTGTCGCCCCAGCCTGATCAGGAATATACCCCTAGAGATCTCGACGGAGAAGGCTTCTATGAAGACCTCACCGGAAACGGGGAGTTCAGTTTCGTAGATATAGTAGCTTACTTCCACAACATGGACTGGATAGAGGAAAACATGCCAGTGGAGTACTTCGACTTCAATGGAAACGGAAGGATCGATTTTGATGATGTAGTGCGGATGTTTGCAATGATATAAGAAAAGGAAGAAAAAAGAAAGCCGAATAGAGCTGTTTTCCTCCTTTCTTTTTTTGAAATAAACTTCAGGACAAAAAAGTCAAAGATATATATTAAAATAGGTAACAAGGGAATTGTTAGTCAATAAACTAAGAATAATTAGCCAAAGATTTTTATCTGTAGAAGTTAAAATAATCAATTAGTTCAATCAGATACAATTAGTTCAATCAATTAGGTCAGGAAATATCAAAATTTCCGCAGGCATATGTTCTAGATAAACTTTAAAACTCCAGTTGTCCTGACACTTCAAAAAGGTCCGAAACCTGATCTGACTGTAGTATCGAATTCGAAATGCAGACAGATTCTTCCGCTCAGACCAACCGGCAACCCTATGAAAATACAGGAGGTCTTCAAAAAGATAAGAAATTGAAAGCACTTATTTTTCTTTACACAGCTCTAGCCTGAATTTTTCCAGAATTCCGGAAAGTTAGGTATGCCCTTCAGCAAAAATTTTGATGAGTAACATAAAAATTTTACCTAAAGAGTATGCTAGATTTTTAATTGGGGCTGTGTTTTCAAATCAGTACTTTTTCCGGATTTTGAATGCTGTTATCTTCTGTTTGATCCACGGAATTTTAAAGCCAAATACTTCAAAACCGGCTGATCCTGGAAGCTCAAAAATCCGTGAGCATAAAAAACAGAAAAAACAAAATCCAACCCTTATTCGGCATGTCGACATAATAATTTAAACATTTTTCTTGATTCTGTTTTTGAATTAATAATCTCTAACTGAAATCAGTTGATAACGTTTACATATACTTGAAATTTTGGCTATACCAGCAACCAATATGCTGGGACTCGTACCAAATTATATGATGTTAGAAGAAATAAAAGTGAGGAAGTAAGGTATGAAAAAAATACATTATGTTTGTATGGTTGCACTGTTGAGCACAATGATGCTGGCGGTTGCACCGGCATCGGCGACGACCTGGAATGTAAGCACGGTTTCTGAATTGCAGAATGCAGCGGCAAATGCGGGTGAAGGTGACACAATTTTTGTGCATAATGGAAACTATACGCTTACAAGCACCCTTTATCTTTACAAGTCAAATATCACATTCACAGGAGAGAGCAAAGAAGGAGTAGTCCTCCTTAGAGACAATGATTTCATTACTATAGGTAGCAATGGTGGACCAGCACCCGGATGCATAGTTGAGAATATGACCTTACTAGGCGATATAACATCTACTAGTGGTGTGTTTGGTATCAGTGTGCGTTCTCCTGACTGTACATTAAGAAACTTAATTTTACGCGATATTCGCGATTGTGCAGTTATATCCTCTAACTCCGAAGATTGTAGTGGCCTTATTATAAGCAACTGCACATTTGACAACTCCGGGACCGAAAATTTTGCGATCAGTATTCTAGCCACCAATTCGATCATCGAGAATAATGTTATAAAAAATAATCAGTATGCTTATGGCCCCCTTTGTGTTCAAGCTCAAAACGTAACGGTTTCAAACAACCTTTTCATGAATAATCCATATGCCTTTTATCTGGTTTACGCAGATAACTCATTAGTCTCTGGAAATGACATGGTGTCAACTGGAAATATTCTCATATATGACCCCGGGGAAGCTATAGTATGGCAGCTCAATAATTTCAGTGAAAGTATTGTGTCAAACGAATGGGCCGGGCCATTACCATCCGTAAGCTACTGGAACTCCACCGAGCCAATAGAGTACACCTACAACGGTGCGACCTACACCGGTTACCCAGGCAACTACTGGGGTGCTGCTTACACAGGCACCGACGCTGACGGCAACGGGATAGGGGATACGCCTTACGAAGTACCCGGCGGTTTAGGCACTGACTATTCCCCACTAATATCTCCAAAAGAGAACTACGAGATCCTGGAAACCCCTGTCGCCAACTTCAATGCAGCCCCACTTTCCGGAAATGTACCCCTGGAAGTCCGGTTCACGGACCAGTCCACAGGCAGTGGGATTTCAAGCTGGGCCTGGGACTTTGACGGGGACGGAAACGTGGACTCAACCGAGCAGAACCCGAGCCACACTTACAACAGCACAGGGGCTTACACCGTCAGCCTGTCGGTCACTGGCCAACTGGGTTCGGACAGCAAAACAAAGGCTGACTATATCACCGTAAGAGAACCGGCAGAGCCTCCCATCGCTGACTTCAGCGCAGAACCCCTTTCCGGACCTGTACCCCTGGAAGTCCGGTTCACTGACCTTTCCACAGGCGAAGGGATAGACAGCTGGAGCTGGGACTTTGATTCCGACGGGACTGTGGATTCCACAGAGCAGAACCCCACCTTTACTTACAGTGAAATCGGCAACTACACCGTAACCCTGACCGTTACCGGAACAGGCGGAAGCGACAGCAAAGTAAAGACGGATTACATCGTAAGCGAAGAAGCCGAACCCGCGTTCCCGACCGCAGGCTTTTCGGCCAGCTCCAGAGACGGAGCAGTACCTTTCACGGTCAAATTCACTGACAGTTCAGAAAACACCATTGACTGGGCCTGGGACTTTGACAACGACGGAAACGTGGACTCAACCGAGCAGAACCCGCTTTATACCTACTACACGGAAGGAAACTACACCGTCAAATTGACCGCAAGCAATGGAAACGGCAGTGATGTCCTGGAAATTCCGGACATGATCACGGTTGCTCCGGAAAGACCCGCCTCTCCTGAGGACTCCTGGTACCAGTTCCACGGAAAGGTTGGCCATCTCGGTTACTCCGAAAACGGGCCCAAGGCCAACCGTACAGAGTGGATAAGTGAGGATGTTACTGATGCTATCGGCAGTTCCTCGCCTGTAGTTGCCGAAGGGAAGGTCTTTGTGATCTGCGGCGGAGCAGGAATGGAAGAAGAAACGACAGGCATCGTTCAGTTAGTAGCCCTGAACGAGTCTACCGGAGACATAACCTGGAATGCCAGTATCCCGGAAACCGTATACGGTTCATGGGCTTCCCCTGCTTATGATGACGGCATGGTCTTTACAGCAACCGGCCCTGAACTTGGCTGTTACAACGCCGAAACAGGAGAAAAAATCTGGTGCTTCAATGATACTGTGGGAACACTGGGTGCGGTTAATGGCGGGCCTGCTATCGCGGACGGGATGGTTATCTTCAGTGACTGGGACGGGCACCATTATTACTGCCTTGACGAGGACACCGGATACCTGCTCTGGAGTTTTGTAGTGGTAGGAGACGCTCAGTCCGTACCTGCCTATGCAGACGGGAAGTTCTACCTGACAGGCTGGACTTACACGCAGGGGTATGCTTACTGCGTGGACGCGACAACCGGGGAACAGCTCTGGAACATTAATGTCGAACGCAGCTTCTGCGGGTCCCCTGCCTATAAAGACGGAGTCCTCTACCTGACAACCTACAACTTCTCTGGAGACGGTGACCTCTTTGCCCTGAACGCTACGGACGGGAGCATAATCTGGCAGCAGACCGTCCAGAGGACGGACTCGACCCCGGCTCTTGCATATGGAAATGTTTATGTTAGCGGAGGATGCAGTGGCTTTAGTGACAAGGAAACCTACTGTTTTAATGCGACTACAGGCGAACCTGTCTGGTCAATCCCCTCAATCGGAGACTGGACCTGGTCGGTAGCTGTCGCCGATGGGCTCGCTTATGTGGGAGGTTATGCTCTGGACGCCTTTACGGGGGATGTCGTCTGGAATTCTCCTTATGGCGGCGGTACTCCCGCACTTTCGGACGGTATGCTTTTCAGTATAGGGAGCAATAAGAAAGTCTATGCCTTCAAGGACTCACTCTCTTCACCTGTTGCCAACTTCTCTGCAGACATAACATCAGGCAATGCACCATTGACAGTCAACTTCACCGATCAGTCCGCAGGTTCCCCTACTTCGTGGCTCTGGGACTTAGGAGATGGAGAAAACTCAACTGAGCAGAACCCTTCACATACGTACACATCAGCCGGAAATTACACCGTAAATCTGACTGTGGAAAATTCCGCTGGCACGGACTTCGAGTTAAAAACGGATTACATAGAAGTTTCCGAGGATTCCGTGGCAACCATTACTCTCTATTTCGATCCGGAAAGTTCCTCAGTTTCAGAAAACGAATCTACTGAAGTAAATATCGTTGCCAGTAATTTCCCTGCAGGGTTCTCAGGCTATAACCTGACCGTTGCTCTCGACGATCCGGCTGTTGCCGAGATAGTCGACATAGAGTACCCTTCCTGGGCTCTGATTACTCAGAACTCTTCCTTGCCCGGGACTTCTATCTACCTGAAGACTGTTGACCTGGAAGATTCCATTAAGGAAGGGGCAGCAGATGTTGTGCTTGCCACTCTCACTGTTTCTGGAAAGGAATCTGGTTCAGCGAATCTTTCTATAGGGGTTGAACGTCTGGAGGACGATTCCGGAGACTCTATAGAGCCAGAGTTTTTAACCGGAAAAATTGAAGTGGCCCTTCTGTCTCTCCTGCCTGATCAGGAATATGCTCCTAAGGACCTTGACGGAGACGGGCTCTATGAAGACCTCACCGGAAACGGGGAGTTCAGTTTTGTGGATATAGTGGCTTACTTCCACAACATGGACTGGATAGAGGAAAACATGCCGGTGGAGTACTTCGACTTCAACGGGAATGAAAGGATAGACTTTGATGATGTAGTGCGGATGTTTGCAATGATATAAGAAAAAGAAAAAAAGAAAGCCGAATAGAGCTGTTTTCCTCCTTTCTTTTTTTGAAATAAACTTCAGGACAAAAAAGTCAAGGATTTATATTAAAATAGGTAACAAGGGAATCGTTAGTCAATAAGCTAAGAATAATTAGCCAAAGATTTTTATTTGTAGAAGTCAAAAAGAATCAATCAGTTCAATCAGATACAATTAGTTCAATCAATTATTTCAGGAAATATCAAAATTTCCGCAGCATATGTTCCGGATAAACTTTAAAAACTCCAGTTGCTCTGACACTTCAAAAAGGTCCGAAACCTGATCTTTCTGCAATACGGAATTCGAAATGCAGACAGATTCTTCCGCTCAGACCAACCGACAAAACCCCCATAAAAACATCGGAGGCCTTCAAAAGGATCAGAAATTGAAAGCACTTATTTTTCTTTACACAGCTTTAGTCTGGATTTTTTTCTGGATTCCGAAAAGTCAGGCATGTCCTTCAGCAAAATTTTTATGTTATTCATCAAAATTTTACCTAAAGAGTGTGCTAGATTTTTAATTCGGGCTGTGTTTTCAAATAAGTATTTTTTCCGGATTTTGAATGCTGTTATCTTCTGTTTGATCCCCGGAATATTAAAGCCAAATACTTCAAAACCGGCTGATCCCGGAAGCTCAAAAATCCGTGAGAATAAAAAACAGAAAAACAAAATCCAGTCGCTTCCTGCTCTTCAAAGGTCCGAAAACCCTTAAACCAAAAACAACTTCCTGTCCGGTCAAACCGCTTTTCAAATATTCGGGAGTCCGGACATTTCCGCGCAGGACGACAAGACCCATATGAAACAGATAGGAGAAATGAAAATATGAAGAAATTTACATTAGGAATATCTGTAATTTGTTTAATCTTGCTCCTGGTAGCGGCCGCTCAGCCGGCACTGGGTTCCGACTGGGCACAGTTCCAGAAAGACAAAGTAAATAGTGGAATTACAGGAGACAGTGCTCCAATAGCCACCCCGAACTCGACTATGTCCTGGCAACATGATATCTGCAGCGGATGGGTAGGAATTGATGCGAGTCCAATTGTGTACGGAGACTATGTATATGCGGTTGCGTCAGACGGTAATCTTGCCAAATACTATAAAGACGGGACTTCGGTCGGAGGCTGGTCGGTTGACATCGGAAATCCAGGTTTTCAGAATGCTGCACCGGCTGCAGGTAATGGGCATATCTTTGTGGTGAATACCGGATATGGTAGTGATCCTGACCCTGACCTTATTGCTGTCGATGCATCTACTGGATCTATTTCTGATAGCGGGTCTGTAATTGCCTCAACCTCCATCCAGTTTTCTACGCCGATTACCTATGCAGAAGATAGTAACGGAAACAAGCACATTCTCTTCGGTTCGGTAAACATGAGTTCTGTGGATCCTGTGAACCTGAGCGACGGAGGAAAGTACTACTGTTACAACGTAACTGACCCCACCAACATGGTAAAGGAATGGGAAAGGGACTGTTCATCCGCAAAAGGATACTACTGGGCAGGTGCGGCAATCATCGGGGACTATGCAGTCTATGGTGACGATGCCGGCCACCTTGTTTCGGTAAACTATACGAACTTCACAAACTACGAAGTAGAGACTGTTCAGGAAATCGACGCCTCAACGGTCTTTGGCTTTAACGTAAACGAGATCCGCTCCTCAATCTGTTACAGTGAAGAGACCGGCAGGATCTATTTCACCTCCCTGGCAGGATACTGCTATTCACTGGGCTTTAATGCAAACACGGGCCAGTTCGATACGGCTAACAAATGGAGCGAATCCATCGGATACAGTACCTCCACTCCTGCATACTACAACGGCAGGGTTTACGTGGGTCACAACAACGGCTTCTCTACGGGTAAACTCTGGTGCCTGAACGCATCCGATGGAACTGAAATCTGGAACAATTCCGTAGGTCCGGTACAGAGCTCTCCCGCAATATCGACCTTCTATGGCCCTGGCAATGAGTACATCTACGTCACCACGAACTCCGGGAGCGGCGGTATCTACTGCGTGAACAGCAGTGGGGTTACAGTCTGGAGTGAAACTTCCCCGGGCACTAATTGCTACTGTCTGGCCGGAGCCATAATTTCAGGCGGCTGGGTCTTCTACGGTAACGACGGTGGATACCTCTGCGGCTGTGCCAACTATACTCGCTACGACTTTAACGGAAGTGCGGATATGTGGGCTTACAAGTACCAAGTAGATGACAAACCTCCCAGCACTGCTACGGATCCGGCGATAGAATTTAGTAATACTGATTATACAGCCATCAAGACCGATGATGACACAAACTACGCAGAATATTATGCTGATGATGGAGAATATGCTGCACAGAGGTTTGTGTTCAAAATTGATGACAATGAGAAGCCATGGATTACTTCAATCAATGTAACATGGAATGGTATTGCCCAGGGAGACAATAACGGTGCCCATTTGTATATCTGGAACAATACAGCTTCGGAATATGAACAATTGGCTGATAATGATGTTGGCAGCGATGCTTTTTTGACTGGGGAAGTAACAGAAAACATTGATAATTACATTGATAATTCGAACAATGTAACTTTGCTGGTTGTCCAGAAGAGTTCAACGGATATAGACAGTTCAGTTATTAAAACGGATTATGTTAAACTGGTGGCAACACCATAACATAATCTTATTTCATGCGTCTTCGGTTAAGTGAAGAATCGTGATAAATTGTCTCCATTTCCGCAACTGTTACCAAAAAATAGATGTTTTGTGGACTGGAACGTGGTATCGATTTCATGTAAAGAGGCTAAAATTTAAGGCCGGCTTCTGGTACGAAATAGATAGCTTTCAGGCAAGAAAATCCCTTAACCGATGACCAATGAATCTTTTTTTCATTTATAATTCGAGCTGATCCCAAAACTCAAAATTAGACTAACCGACAACCCTATGAAAATATAGGAGGCTTTTAAAATGACTAGAAAACGATAGTGTTCATTTTTCTTTACGCGGTTCTTTCATGAAATTTTTCCAAAAAACTGGAAATCCAGGTATGCCTTTCAGCAAAAATCTTGACAAATGTTAAACCTGTTTACCTGAAAGGTCACGATTTTTTTCAAAAAAAGATCCGCGTTTTTCATATTTTCAGCGTTTTCTTTGTGTTGAAATGCTGTTTCTTCCGTTCGATCACCGGAAACTTCCAAAGGCAGGTGCTTAAAAATCGGTTGATCCTTAAAACCAGAATCCGTGAGAATAAAACAGATACACAAAATCCAGTAGCGTTCTACTTGCTTCAAAGGTCTGAAAATCCCTGAACCAAAAACAATTTTCTGCCTGATTAAACATTCCTTTGAATCTTCAGGAGACCGAACAGTTCTGTGCAGGCAAGTTGAACCCCATGACAAGAAAGGAGAAATAAATATATGAAAAAATTGACGACTGTTCCTATTATTTGCATAATATTATTGCTGATGCTGGCAGTTGCGCCGGTATCAGCAAAGACTTTTGATATATACCCGACAGACCCTGTAGGAACTGTATATACCATAATGAAGACGCAGGCCCAACCGGGTGACACACTTTTCTTCCACGCTGGAACCTATACCTATTCTGGTGTATTAGGCACCATGGATATTGATGTGGAGAACGTTACATGGAAGGGAGAAGGTGCAGATGTTGTACTATTCGAGATATCCGCCGGTAACCCGTTGAAGTTAAAGGCACTAGGATGTATTGCCGATGGTTTTACAATTAATATATCTGAGAGTACATCAGTTTATATAACCTATCCAAACTGTATCGTCAGGGATTGTGTGTTCAAAAACATGCAAGGAGGTCGTATTTCAGTTACAGACAGCGGTATTAATTCTACTGTTGAAAATAATAGTTTTGAAGATTCAACTAGTAGTATTATAATGTACATTAATGGAGTAAATTCTGCCAAAGTTATTAACAATGAATTTGAGAGTTCAAATGCGGGATCAAATGCGGCTCTATACATCCGAAGTGCACCAATGACAACTGTTGCAGACAATACTTTCAAAAACAATACTAAAGGCAGTGCTCTTATGTTAAGAGAATCCACCAACTGTACAGTTGTCAACAACACGTTTTTGAACGACACTAATAAAGTAATAACAATTTATCAAACAACTGCTAAGAATAATATTATAATGCAAAATAATATAGTTTCAAGTGGAATTCCAATACGTTTCGAAAATGCGGGTGATGGCAATAAAATATTCCTGAACAATTTCGCGAACACTTCTGGTGGTATGTCCGGTACACCTCCAGCTATAACCTATTGGAATTCAACTGAACCAATGGAATACACTTACAACGGTACAACCCACACCGGATACCTGGGCAATTTCTGGGGCACTGCCTACACAGGATCTGATGGTGACGGAAACGGAATCGGTGACATCTCTTATACTGTACCCTCCAGTTTCGGCACTGACTACGCGCCGCTAATATCTACAAATGAAAACTACGGGAGTTCAGAAACGCACGAAACGCCTTCAGCTCCAGTTGCAGGCTTTTCAGCAACACCGACTTCTGGCAATGCTCCTCTCACGGTTAATTTTACTGACCAGTCCACAAATACACCTACATCCTGGCTATGGGACTTTGGAGACAATTCGACTGATACCGAGCAGAACCCCTCACATGTATATGCATCAGCCGGTAACTATACCGTCAACCTTACGGTTGCAAATGCAGATGGAAGCGATTCTGAAGTAAAGACAGAGTACATCGTCGTAAGCGAACCACTTTCCGGAGCTCCAGTTGCCAATTTCACAGCGAATGTGACAAGCGGTACAGCACCACTGACAGTCCAGTTCACGGACCTATCCTCAGGCGATGGAATAACTTCCTGGGCCTGGGACTTTGATTCCGACGGAACCGTGGACTCTAACGAGCAGAACCCGATCCATGTCTATAACAGCACAGGAACTTACACCGTCAGCCTTACAGTCACAGGTGATGAGGGTTCCGACACCGAAACAAAAACCAACTATATTACGGTAAGCGAAACGGTTACCGAATCCGGATGGTCTCAGTTCCAGAAAGACAGCTCCCACACTGGATACACATTCAGTTCTGTCCCAACCCAGGACCCGGAACTCCTCTGGCAGAAACTGACTTCTCCTGAACAGGAACCCTGCGGGAGCGGAGGCATCAACGTTCCATCAGTGATTTCCGGAAATACGGTTTTCGTAACTGCCGGAAACGCTTCGGTCTGGGCCTTTAACAAAGAGACCGGAGACCTTATCTGGTCAAAGGAACTTGGCGGAGACCTGACACAGACCTCGACCCCCGCTCTCGGGAACGGGACACTTTTTGTCCCTACCATGGAAGGAGACCTCTATGCTTTTGACCCGGAAAACGGAAACGAGCTCTGGAAAGCACACATAACCGACGGCAACCTGGAGTGTCCAATCACTTATTCTGACCACAAACTCTACATCGGAGACGGGCTTGAAGGAGGAACCGGGACAAAATATTACTACTGTTACGACGACAGCGGAAACCTTGTCTGGCAGCACGAAAACGCTAACACGTCAGGTTTTCTCTGGAGCGGTTCAGTAGTTGTTGGAGACTATCTGGTCTACCCGGTCTTTGAAGGTAAAATGGTCTGCCTGAACAAAGATACAGGAACTTTTGTAGACGAGGTTGACTTCAGTAAGAGTTCCGATGTTTCCTTTGCACTTACCGATCCAGGGATGTTCCGAGGATCCGTAACCTATGCCGATGGTGCCCTGTATACTTCTTCCGAAAGAGGGCAGGAAACAGGTTACTGCTTCAAAGTAGGGTTCAATCCTGATACAGGCCAGTTCCTTGACAGCGGCTGGGCAGCCTCAATTGGATTTTCGACATCGACCCCTGTTGTGTATGATGGAAGAGTCTATGTGGGACATGGAGAACACGGAGAATCAGGAGCCCTGTTCTGCCTGAACGATTCCGATGGAACTGTAATCTGGGAGACTCCGGTCAGCGGGGGAGTAAAGTCCTCACCTGTTATTTCGGTCGAAGATGGCAACCCGTACATCTATTTCACAGAAGCCATAGTTGACGGCTCGATTTACTGCCTGAACCCTGACGGAACCCTTGCCTGGCACTACAATCCCCCTGAGGATTCCGCATACACCCTGCAGGGTGCAGCCCTTTCCGACGATAAAGTTTACTATGGAACCGATAACGGATACCTATACTGCATCGGACAGGGAGAAGCTCTTCCTCCGGAGGCAAACTTCAGTTCGGACAAACAGACAGGTTCCTTCCCATTGACTGTTTCTTTCAAAGACAGGTCTTTTAACGCAAACAAATTCTTCTGGGACTTCGGGGACGGAAATACTTCAACTGAGGTAAATCCTGTCCACACCTATACTGCCGCAGGCAGCTACACCGTAACCCTTACCGTTGAAAACAACCATGGAGAGGACACCAAAGTTGTAGAAGATTACATTTACGCAGTCAAAGTCCCAACCATCTGGCCGGTTAAAAGCGGAGGGTCTATCCAGGCAGCTATTAATTCGGCCGATTCAGGAGACATCATCAAGGTCTATCCAGGGGAGTACCACGAAGTCCTGACCATCGATAAGAATCTGACCCTAAAAGGCATCAGGGACCCTGTCCTGAATGCTTCGGGTTTCACAGGCTCTTCAGGAATAACCATAAGTGCTGACGATGTCGAGATCAACGGCTTTGAAATTACAGGAACCGAAGAGATGTGCTTTGCGATTACCGTCAATGCAAAGAACGCACTGATAGAGGACAACCTTATAGATAACTGCGCTGAAGGCGTGATGTTCACAGGGACCGGAAACATTCTCCGGCAGAATAATATTTCCAACTGCTGGGACTTTGCAGCCGTGCTTGACAGCACGGGAGACAACCGGATCTATCAGAACACCTTCATCAACAACAATGGCAGGAAAATGGGCGGTTCAAGCGACCATATTTCAGGCGGGTCAGGTTCGTTCTTCCAGAGCCCGGAGCCCGTAGAATACCTGTGGGAAGGAGAAAAACTGACAGGGTACATGGGTAATTATTACGATGACTACACCGGAAATAACTCTGACGGGGATGGAATCGGGGATGTATCTTACACTGCTGACGGAGGGACCGACCAGTACCCGCTTGTGATGCCGTATTCATACTACGTTGAAGAGCAGGAAAACGAGTCCATTCCTGAGGATTCCTGGTACCAGTTCCACGGAAAGGTTGACCACCTTGGCTACTCCGAAAGCGGGCCAAAGACCAACCGGACTGAGTGGGTAAGTGAGGACATTGATGCAATCAGCAGTTCCTCCCCTGTTGTGGCCGGAGGAAAAGTCTTTGTGATATGCGGGGCCGGAGGAATGGAAGAGAGCACGGATGATATTCCCCAGCTAGTAGCCCTGGACGAATTTAACGGAGACATAATCTGGAACGTCAGCATTCCGAAAGCCGTATACGGTTCCTGGGCTTCCCCTGCTTATGATAACGGCATGGTCTTTACGGCCACAGGCCCCGAACTTGGATGTTACGACGCCGAAACAGGAGAAAAAATCTGGTGTTTCAATGATACTGTGGGAAGTCAGGGTGCGGTTAACAGCGGACCTGCTATTGCGGATGGTATGGTAATATTTAGCGATTGGGACGGAAGCCATTATTACTGTCTTGACGAGGACACAGGGTACCTGCTCTGGAGTTTTGAAGTTGTAGGAGACGGCCAGTCCGTACCCGCCTACGCGGACGGAAAGTTCTACCTGACAAGCTGGGGCTATGGGTCATCTTATGCAGGACATGCTTACTGCGTGGACGCAGTAACAGGGGAGCAGGTCTGGCACATTAATAATATCGAACAGAACTTCTGCGGGTCCCCTGCATATAAAGACGGGGTTCTCTACCTGACAACCTACAACTTCTACGGAGACGGAGACCTTCTTGCCCTGGACGCCGCTGACGGGAGCATAATCTGGCAGCAGACCATCCAGAGGACGGATTCAACTCCGGCTTTTGCCTACGGAAACATCTATGTTTGCGGAGGCTGCGAAGGCTTTTCCAATGTGCAGACCTACTGTTTCAACGCAAGTACAGGAGAAAAAGTCTGGGAAACCCCTTCCCTGACAGGAGAGGACGGGGGAATAGGAGGCTGGACATGTTCGGTTGCGGTAGCTGACGGGCTTGCCTACGTCGGGACCGAAGGCAACGGATATTTCGGTTACAATGACCTCTATGCCCTGGACGCCTTTACGGGAGAAGTGGTCTGGCACATCCCCCATGCGGGATCGACCCCGGCAATTTCGGAGGGTATGCTTTTCAGCATAGGAGCGGACCAGAAAGTCTATGCCTTCAAGGACTCCCTCACTTCGCCTGTTGCTAACTTCTCTGCAGACATTACTTCAGGCAATGCTCCGTTAACTGTCAACTTTACTGACATTTCCACAGGCACTGCTTCGTCCTATGCGTGGGACTTTGATTCCGACGGAACTGTGGACTCAACTGAACAGAATCCCTCGCATACCTATACTTCAGCCGGTACTTATACTGTCAACCTTACGGTTGCAAATGCAGAAGGAAGCGATTCCGAGCTAAAGACTGATTACATCACTGTATCTTCTACACCTGTAGAACCTGAACCGGTTGCTGCTTTCACTGCTGATGTAACTGGCGGGACTGCTCCTCTCACTGTGAATTTCACTGACCAGTCAACAGGCACACCTACTGCCTGGGAATGGGACTTTGACAATGACGGAAACGTGGACTCAAGCGAACAGAACCCGAGCTACACTTATAATGCAGCCGGAAATTACACCGTAAATCTGACTGTGGAAAATGAAGCTGGCATGGATTTCGAGTTAAAAACGGATTACATAAAAGTTTCCGAAACTTCAGGGTCAACCGTTACTTTATACTTCGACCCTGAAAGTTCCTCAGTTGCAGAAAACGAATCTACTGAAATAAATATCGTTGCCAGTAATTTCCCTGCAGGGTTCTCAGGCTACAACCTGACCGTTGCTTTTGACGACCCGACTGTTGCCGAGATCGTGGATATTGAGTATCCTTCCTGGGCTCTGATTACTGAGAACTCTACCCTGCCAGGGACTTCTATCTACCTGAAGGCTGTTGACGGGGAAGATACCGTGCAGGCAGGAGCAGTAGATGTTGTACTTGCAACTCTTACGGTTTCTGGAAAGGAGAAAGGATCTGCGAACCTATCCATAGGAGTTGACCGTCTGGATGATGATTCAGGAAATGTCATCGGGCCAGCTCTTTTGACAGGGAAAATTGAAGTGACCCTGCTTTCTCCTCTTCCTGATCAGGAATATGCTCCTAAGGACCTTGACGGAGACGGACTCTATGAAGACCTTACCGGGAACGGGGAGTTCAGTTTTGTAGATATAGTGGCGTACTTCCACAACATGGACTGGATAGAGGAAAACATGCCGGTGGAGTACTTCGACTTCAACGGAAACGGAAGGATAGACTTTGATGATGTAGTGGATATGTTTGCAATGATATGAGAAAAAGGAAGAAAAAAATAGTAAAGTAGAGAAAAAAGAATTAAAGAAGACTAAATAGAGAAAAACGTTCTCATATTTAGCTGATTATGCTGGTTCCGGAAACAAAAAAGGGACAATAATCTTCCGGGTGGAGGCAGCCTAATAAGGCTGTTTTCCTTCCTTCTTTTTTGGATTAAACTTCAGGACAAAAAAGTCCAGAATTTATACTAAAAGAGGGAAGAGGGGAATTGTTAGTCAATGGGATAAGAATAATTAGCCAAAGATTTTTATCTGTAGAACTCAAAAATAATCAATTAGTTCAATCAGATACAATTAGTTCAATCAATTATTTCAGGAAATATCAAAATTTCCGCAGCATATGTTCCGGATAAACTTTTAAAACTCCAGTTGTTCTGACACTTCAAAAAGGTCCGAAACCTGATCTTACTGCATTATACAATTCGAAATGCAGACAGACTCTTCCGCTCAGACCAACCGGCAACCCTATGAAAATACAGGAGGTTATAAAAAATATTAGGTCTGACAGCGCTTGTTTTTCTTTACACGGTTCGATGCCTGAATTTGTTCCTTAAAACTGGAAACTCAGGTATGCCCTTCAGCGAAAATTTAGATGAGTATAGAAGTATCTTTACTTAAGGGCTCATTTTTAATTTTCAATTCGAACCGTGTTTTTCATTCAGCATTTTTCCGGATTTTTGGATGCCGTTATCCTCTGTTCGATCACCGGAAACTTCCAGAGCAAATATTTCAAACCCGGCTGATCATAGAATCTCAAAAATCCTTGAGAATAAAAAACAGAAAAACAAAATCCAGTCGTTTCCTGCCTTCTTCAAAGGTCCGAAAATCTTTGAACCAAAAACAATTTCCAGTCCTATCAAACCGCTTCTCAAATTTTTGGGAGGCCGGACATTTCCGCGCAGGTGGACTGAACCCCTATGACAAAATAGGAGAAATGAAAATATGAATAAATATACACTGAAAATATTGTTTATTTTTATAACCTTGCTCCTGATGGCGGCTGCTCAGCCGGCGCTGGGTTCTGACTGGGCACAGTTCCACATGAACGCTCAGCATACCGGATATTCGGACTCCACAGCTCCGGATACGAACTTTACAGCATGGATAAGCGAGTATATAGGTGCACAGCCGAGTTCATCGCTTGTGGTTGCTGATGGTCTGATCTATGTCAACTGTGGCAATGAAAATGTAACTGCCCTGAATATGTACACCGGGAAAAACGAAGGACTTAAAGTAAATGGACCCGGCGATAACGGCCTTGATTCATGGGCATCTCCGTGTTACTACAACGGAAGCGTATATCGCGCAAGAACGGACGCCTGTAACGGCGGCCCCATGGCAGCGGATGGAAAGATCTTCCAGAGCGACTGGGACGGTAATCATTATTATTGCTACAATGAAAGCGGTTATAACCATGGCGAAGATACCTCCGACGAATTCTGGAATTTTACGGTAAGCGGGTATGCACAGGGAACACCGGCTTATTATGGCGGCGAAGTCTATCTGACGAGCTGGGGCTATGCCTACAACGGTTCAGGTAACGGTCATGTGTATTGTGTGTATGTGAACAACGGCACACAGAAATGGCATAAGGATATTCCGCTCGATTGCTGCGGCTCAGCGAGCCTTAACACCTCTAGCGGAATCCTTTACGTGACCACCTACAACTTCGGCGACGATGGGGACCTTTACGCCCTGTACATGGACAATGGGACCGAGTACTGGAACAGGTCCATTATGAGGACGGATTCTACGCCTGCAATCGATGATAATGGATACATCTATGTTTGCGGAGGATGCCGCGGATACAGCGATATGATGACATACTGTTTCGCTCCGAACGGGACCAAGATGTGGAACACCACGGCTTCGGACCAGATCGGCGACTGGACCTGTTCAGTTGCTGTTGCAGATGGTAAGGTGTTCGTAGGAAAGCCCACTACCGAATGGGGACCGTGGGGAGCACCGTATTACGCCATGGGATGTGACGGCACATACGCCCTGAACGCATCCAACGGCAATATCATCTGGAGCTATGAAGGCGGAGGCTGTTCCCCTATCGTTGCAGACGGCATGGTCTTCACCATCGGAGACGACGGCAAAGTATACGCCTTTGGAAAGAAGACGTACGACTTCACCATCGGGGCCGGGACCGACCACTTTGCGTATGAAGGAGAGATAGACTCTTCGCCAGACTGTACTGTCCCGACAACCAACATACCCTCAAGTTCCGCCATCACTGCTGACGACGGCTCATACGAAGACTATTCTACGACAACTTCAGGAAAATATGCAGCCCAGCGCTTCAACTTCAGCATTGATGAGACATCGCCGGGCAAGCTGAACGTTTCATGGAACGGCAAAGGATGGCATGACACCGGTTCCAATAACGGAACATACCTTTACATCTGGAATTCCAATTCCGGAGCATATGAGGAATTGGCCAACAACAGTATCGGGACGGATGCTACCCTGAGCGGTGAGATCATCTCCAGCACGGGCAATTACATCAATTCAGGAGTCGTAACCGTACTGGTTGTGCAGAAGGGTGAGCATAGCAGAGATGGTAAAGCATCCCATATCGCAACGGATTATGTCAAACTGGTGGTAACACCATAACATAATCCTTTTTTCTTTTTTTTGGACACTTTTACGCGGGAAACCACCTGCGTGTAACGGTGTCAACAAAATATGAGATCCATATCTCCCGCAGGCGGTATGGCTAATAGCGGGTGGATAAGACAATGGTGGTATATACATGAGGAAAATAAATTATATTCTGATCGTACTGCTGAGTGCAGTACTGGTAGTGATACCGGCTTCGGCTACGACCTACTATGTTGACGATGATGGCGGCTATGACTTCACGACTATAAATGCTGCCTTACATGCTACATCAGTCGGAGACGAAGTATTTGTTTACAATGGAACATATAATAATGAAAGTAATGATATTGTTCAGTTTTATAAATCGAATACTATGCTGGTAGGAGAAGGGGCAGATGTTGTAACCATAGATTGCAATAACAAGAATGCTGGAATTGCAGTGTCCATTTATACAGGATGTGTTGTTGAAGGGGTTAAAGTTGTAAACAGCAAATTCGGTATACGTTTAGATACATCAAACCATACCGTCAGGGATTGTGTGTTTGATGGGATGACTTATTCTGATGGCACCCTGATGACAGATGGCGCAGACAACTGTCTTTTTGAGAATAATCGTCTCATTAATTCAACCGGGATGTACTCTGCAATGTCCATTTATTGTCATAACAGCTCAATTCTGAATAATACATTTACAGATAATTCCGGTGCAGGGTTCACCGTGTGCGTTCAGGCTGACGGGAATATAATCGCATACAATAACTTTACCTCCAATGGTTATGCCGGTATCGAGTTCTATAGTGCAGGAGAAGGCAATAAGGTATATCTCAACAACTTCATTGGCAACGGTGTGACCGCGACAACTTCCGGCACGGCAGTCCCGGCACTTACCTACTGGAACTCCACCGAACCGATAGACTACACCTACAACGGTGCAACCTACTCCGGTCACCTGGGCAACTTCTGGGGCTCTGCCTACACAGGCACCGACGCTGACGGCGACGGCATCGGGGACACGCCCTATACCTTACCCGACGGCCTCGGCACTGACTACGCACCGCTGATAGCAGGCTACGAAAACTATCTGCACCCGAACGAACCGCAGGATACACCTGTAGCTAACTTCAGTGCAGTCCCACTTTCAGGACATGCGCCTCTGGCAGTCCAGTTCACCGACCTTTCTACGGGTTCACCTACAGCCTGGGACTGGGACTTTGATAACGACGGAAACGTGGACTCTACCGAGCAGAACCCCTCGTATACCTATAATGCAGCCGGTAACTACACTGTCAACCTCACCGTGACCAATGCAGGCGGAAGCGACTCGGAAGTAAAGGACGCATATATTGTAGTTAGCGAATCACTTCCTGAAGATCCGGTTGCCAACTTCACTGCGACACCTACTTCTGGAAACGCCCCACTGACAGTGAACTTCACCGATGCATCAACCGGTACTGTCTCTTCCTATGCATGGGACTTTGATAACGACGGAAACGTGGACTCTACCGAGCAGAACCCGGTCCACACCTATGTTGCCGAAGGAAACTATACCGTCAGCTTAACAGTTACCAGTGCCGGCGGAAGCAATTCCGAGATGAAGCCTGACTATATAACTGTATCTAAATCTTATATACCTGCAGAACCCGGGGAAGACTGGCCCTCTTTCCAGAAAGATATCCACAATACCGGTCTGACATCCGATCGTGGACCCATCACGGCCCCGGATGAAGAAGTCTCGTGGGACGTTTATACCCATGGCACAGGGATGGCGGGCATCGATACGGTGCCTGTGGTTGTGAACGGGTCCGTTTATGTGGTCTCCACGGACGGGTATGTCAGGGCTATCAACCGGACCACGGGCGCTCTCAACTGGGAAACTCCCATACCCGATTGTTCCGGTTTCCAGCTCGGGAACCCTGCATACGGCAACGGGAAAATATTCGTGCCCACGGCAGATTCGAGGATCTTTGCCTTTGACGCCTGGACCGGAACTGAGCTCTGGAACGACTCTGTAGAAAGCAATAAACCTTCATCCAGCAGTCTCTATCATCAGCTGAACACCCCCGTGGTCTACGACAACGGAAGGATATACTTCGGGCAGTGGATTCCTGCCAACTATGCCGGCAAGTACTACTGCTACACAGAAGACGGAACCGAAGTCTGGAACAGGGACTGTACCAATGGTAACAAAGGCTACTACTGGGCAGGCGCAACCGTGGTAGGGGATTATCTGGTTTTCGGAGGCGATGATGGATACCTGACCTCGCTCTATAAGGTTAACGGTACCCTAGTTGACGAGATAAATATTGGCGCAGGTGAGATCCGCTCTACCCTTGTTTATGATGAAGAAAGCAACCGCATCTTTACCTCCACCAAGAACGGATACTGCATCAGCATCGAAATGAACCCTGAAGGCACCTTCAACGACTCTTCAAAAGTTCAAAGCGCTTCCTTTGATGCCCAGTCCACATCCACACCCGTGATATACAACGGCAGAGTTTATCTCGGCTCAGGCAATTTCCAGGCTTCATCTCCCTTTTTCTGCCTGAACAGCACAGATCTCTCCGTGATCTGGCGCTTCACAGGTACCAACGGAGGCATCCAGTCCTCACCAGTCGTGTCCACAGCTTACGATGACGGGGACGGGGAAGTTTACATATACTTCACAACGAACGCTAGATACTCACGGCTCTACTGCCTGAAGGACAATGCAACTAACACTAATATGACGTCCGAAGAATGGTATTTCCAGCCGGAAGATTCAAAGAACCAGTACACTCTTCAGGGTGTGGCGCTTGTCGGGGGATGGCTGTACTACGGGAACGATAAAGGATACCTTTTCGGGCTGGCAGGAGTACAAAACGGGTCCGAAATTCCCGTTGCTGATTTCAATGCAGCTCCGCTTTCCGGAAACTCACCCCTGACAGTCAATTTCACAGATGACTCTACAGGTTCCCCAACTTCCTGGTTCTGGGACTTCGGGGACGGTACCAACTCTACCGAGCAGAATCCCTCGTATACCTATACTTCAGCCGGAAATTACACGGTCAACCTTACGGTTGCCAATGCAGCTGGAAGCGATTCCGAGGTGAAGACCGATTACATATCCGTAAGTGAACCACTACCTTCAGCTCCGGTTGCCAATTTCTCTGCAGACATTACTTCAGGGGTCGGACCTCTGGCAGTGCAGTTCACAGAAAGCTCAACCGGCTCGCCTACTGCCTGGGAATGGGACTTTAACAATGACGGTAACGTGGATTCCACGGAGCAGAACCCACAATTCATCTATACTGGTGAAGGCACATACTCCGTGAAACTTACGGTCACCAACTCAGAGGGAAACGACTCCGAGCTTAAGATCGATTATATCAGTGTAGTTTACCCATCTCCGGATTTCATAGCAAATGTGACTGAAGGAACCGTTCCTCTCACTGTAGAGTTCACGGGAAACGTTTCTGGTCTGGCTCCTGATTACTGGAACATGTGGGCCTGGGATGTGGATGGTGATGGAACATATGATTACTCACCTAATTTCAACATCACCCATACCTACACCGAACCCGGCACTTACGATGTGGTTGTAGCATATGATGGCTGGACACCAAATGTGAAAGCTGGTTATATAACAGTGCTTCCGGAAATACCTGTCGCCAATTTCTCCGCAGACGTGACATCAGGTCTGGAACCGTTAACAGTCAACTTCACCGACCAGTCCGAAGGCATTGTTTCGTCTTATTCGTGGGACTTTGATAACGATGGAACTGTGGACTCAATTGAGCAGAACCCCTCGTATACATATGAATCGGCAGGTAACTACACAGTTAGCCTTACGGTTTCAAATGCCGGAGGAAGTGATTCCGAGCTAAAGACTGATTACATTGTAGTTAGCGAACCAGTACCTGAAGCTCCGGTTGCCAACTTCACTGCGACACCTACTGCTGGAAATGCACCTTTAACAGTCAACTTCACCGACCAGTCCGAAGGCATTGTTTCGTCCTACTCCTGGGACTTTGATAACGACGGAAACGTGGACTCTACCGAGCAGAACCCCTCGCATACATATGAATCGGCAGGTAACTACACAGTTAGCCTTACGGTTTCAAATGCCGGGGGAAGTGATTCCGAGCTAAAGACTGATTACATCACTGTATCTTCTACACCTGTAGAACCGGAACCGGTTGCTGCTTTCACTGCTGATGTAACTGGCGGGACTGCTCCTCTCACTGTGAATTTCACTGACCAGTCCACAGGTTCACCTACTGCCTGGGCATGGGACTTCGGGGATGGAGCAAACTCAACTGAGCAGAACCCCTCTCACACATACGTTTCAGCCGGAAATTACACCGTAAACCTGACTGTGGAAAATGCTGCCGGGATGGACTTTGAGTTAAAAACGAATTACATAGAAGTTTCCGAAACTTCCGGATCAACCGTTACTCTCTATTTCGACCCTGAAAGTTCCTCAGTTTCAGAAAACGAATCTACTGAAATAAATATCGTTGCCAGTAATTTCCCTGCAGGCCTTTCAGGCTACAACCTGACCGTTGCTATCGACGACCCGGTTGTTGCCGAAATAGTTGATATCGCGTACCCGACCTGGGCTCTGATTTCTGAGAACTCTACCCTGCCAGCGACTTCTATCTACATGAAGACTGTTGACCTGGAAGATGCCGTTAAGGAAGGGGCAACAGATGTTGTGCTTGCTACTCTCACTGTTTCTGGAAAGGAGAAAGGATCTGCAAACCTTTCGATAGGGGTTAAACGTCTGGAGGAAGATTCCGGAGACTCTATCGAACCAGCTCTCCTGGCAGGGACAATTGAAGTAACCCTGCTTTCTCCTCTTCCTGATCAGGAATATGCTCCTAAGGACCTTGACGGAGACGGACTCTATGAAGACCTCACCGGAAATGGGGAGTTCAGTTTTGTAGACATAGTGGCGTACTTCCACAATATGGACTGGATAGAAGAAAACATGCCGGTGGAGTACTTTGACTTCAACGGGAACGGAAGAATAGACTTTGATGATGTAGTGCGGATGTTTGGAATGATCTGAGGAAAGGAAAATATGGGAAAAAGAATGAAAGAAGGCAAGATAGAGAAAAAGTTCTCGTATCCAGCTGATTATGCTGGCTCCGGGAACAAAAAAGAGACAATAACCTTCTTGGAGGAGGCAGCCGAATAGAGCTGTTTTCTCCTATCTAAATATTTTTAAACATACTTCCAATAAACCTTTAAAAAATCCTGTTGGTCCGGCGTTTCAAAAGGTCCGAAACCTGATCTGCCTTTTCAACAAACTTGAAATGAGGCCAGATTCTACCGCCCGGGCCAACCGGCAACCCCATAAAAATATAGGAGGTCTTCAAAAAATTAGATAGAAAAAGCACTTATTTTTCTTTAGAGGCTGTCTTAAAATTCAAATCATTTCTACATTTGGATAGTACGCATTGTTGATCTTAAGGTCACTCAGTAAATTAATTATATCTAACATATTAGCTCGATGCATAATATCAAATGCATTAGACATCATGGTTAAAATTTAAACTTTAGACATTTAACGGTTCAATTCTACCGTTTTTTAGTCCAAATACATGAGTCCTATCCCAATTGTATAATCAAATTGAATTTTAAGACACGCTCTTACACGGATTGATTTCGGAAATTTGTTTTATATGAACTGAAAGTCAGGTATGCCCTTCAGCAAAAATCGAGACAAGGTATAAATTACCTTTTACTTAAAGCTCATTTTCAATTTTCAATTTGAACCGTGTTTTTCATTCAACATTTTTCCGGATTATTAAATGCTGTTATCATCTGTTTGATCACCGGAATTTTAAAGCCAAATACTTCAAACCGGCTGATCCTGGAAGCTCAAAAATCCGTGAAAATAAAATGCAGAAATAACAAAGTCCAGCCATGTTCTGCTTCCTTCAAAGGTTCGAAAATCCTCAAACCAAAAAATTCCCTGCCTGATCATACCGCTTCTCAAATCTTCGGTCCCGGAATTTCAAAGCCGCTGAACTCGACATCGTCAGCACTTATGGTAATGCCTGAAAAGCCTGTGAAACCCGAAGAGTTCAGGAAAGGGTCCCTGATGCCTTTTAGTGCAGGAGATGAACCGGCATAGGGAACATACCAGACGACATCACCTGTGAATGCATCCAGAGAATAGAGGCTTCCGTAGCCGAAATACCCGTCATCTTCGCTTCCCGAATAAACGAGCCTGTCGGCGACAGCTACCGAACAGGTCCAGCCTCTGATTCCTCCATCATCTGCTGTCTTTGAAGGAATTGACCAGACAGGTTCGCCTGTAGTCGCATTAAAACAGTAGGTTTGCACGTTTGTATAGCCTCTGCACCCTCCGCAAACGTAGACAATCAACACTCTAAAAAAGTTATTGTAATTCAATGTTATCTATAAAGTTCAAACTTGTTACCATTTTTGTTATATTTATATCAAGTGACTCAGATAAATAGAGGTTGGAAGTAAAGATGTCGTCCAGTTTAACTTACAGTAATCTCCGGTTAAATAATGGAGCAAAAGTTAAGCTTATGTCTTCCAAAACCTCCTAAAGAATATAAGTTTATCTCCGCCTGAAAAGCGCGGAGCATAACTACCACATCAAGAGATATATGGAAGACATTGAAAATCGATGTCAACTTCACAAACCCAGAAACATCACCGTATGAAAAATGATTTCTTGGACTCTTCCTTGAGCATTGAAATAAATCGAACGAAGCGGAAACAAAGTAGGGGCTCTTTATGAGAGCCCCAAATCCTCCCAATTTAAGGTTTCACCGTTTTTCATAAAAGTCTTCGTTTTTCAAGGATATTTTATATTATTTGAATTTTCAAAGCCAGATTTCTTGTTTGAAGCATTTTGCAATACTATATTAAGGGCTTTAAAAACTTTTTTCCGGTTTAGAGATTCCCATTGGAATCTTTCCTTAAGTCCCGTTTATCCAGCATTCTCAAAGCTTCGGCTGCAGCCCACCTTACATTCGAGTCAGGATCATCCAGATTTTTAACAAGGGGATCTGTTGCTTTTATATCCCCTATTTTTCCGAGGGCTTCAGCTGTGCATTTTCTCACCCAGGGGTTGTCGTCGTCAAGCATATTGATAAGCGGACTTATCGCCTGCGGAGCTCGGAGGTTTCCGAGCGCGTATACGGCAGTGATCCTGAGTTCCGGGTCGGGTTCTTCAAGCATCCTGAGGAGAGGGGAAACCGCCCGTTCGTCCCCAAGATTTCCAAGGGCGTATACAGAGGCGTTTCTGACTTCAGGGCTGATATCAGCCAGTTTTTTGACCAGATGAGGAACCGCCTTTTCGTCCCTGAGGTTTCCAAGGGCTTCAGCAGCATGCTTTCGGATGTCCGGGTAGGGAGAATCCAATCTGGAGAGGATGGCGGCCAGAGCTTTTTCATCCCCGATTTTCCCGAGAGCTGTCAGGACCTGCACCTGAAATTCTGTGGGAGCGCCAGCCATCGGACTTTCTTCCAGTTTTTTGAGAAGGACGTCCATAGAATCCTGGCTTTTCAGGTTTCCGAGAGCCTCGGCTGCAGCGGCCTGGACTTCGGGGGCTTTGTCCTCCAGCTTTTTGACGAGGGGATCAACTGCCCTTTCATCCCCAAGTCTGGAAAGAGCGCGGACTGCCTGCAGCCTGAGCCCCTTATTTTTGTCTTCCAGGCATCCGATGAGTTCAGCTACAATATTTTCGTCTCCTACCCGGCCTAGAGCTTCAACTGCAGCTTCCCTGACCCGGGGATTTTTGTCGGCCAGTTTTCGCAAGAGTGCATCTACTGCCTGTTCATCTCCCAGCCAGCCAAGAAGCTGGGCTGCAGCTATCCGGACCTCAGGTTTTTCGTCTTCAAGTCCCTGAACGCAGAGTTCCATATCCCCGGGGCTGAGCTCCATTTGCCCTGAAGAGCTCCAACCCTCAAGCTCCCGGAGGAGGTTCGTGAGGTAGGTAAATTTCTCGGAGGAGGTTTTCAGTCCGGAAACATCACTTAACATCTCCATAGACAGATAAACGATGGCGATGAGGGAAGCTACTAACGAAAGCAGAGAGGTAAAAAGCATGAGCTCTATCTTCAATTCCGAGGGAGAATGCAGACTGAAAATGATCAGCATCAGCCCGTTGAGATATATACTCCCGACAGCCGTGTAAGAAACGATTTTCAGAGGAGGCTTCAGCCGGTTCGCAATAGAATGGATGCTGTCCAGGTTCCTCTGCAGGGACAGCGCAAAAATGGCAATAAACACGGCGTAAACTGCAGCTATCGACTGCATCACCGTTGAGGGAACCCAGAAGTAGTTATTCATACTTTCGGTCCCGGTTCCGGAATCATTCCCGGAAAAAAGAGCGTAGCTCAGAACAACCAGAATAGAAAAGAAAAATAATTCCAGTTTGTACGTTTTAAAATCAGCTAATTTCATATGAACAGGCAATTTGTATTCAAATTGTTATATAAAATATTCGCCCGCCTGATAAGTTCGGATAATTAAATCCTGGAAATAATAACACTACCAGTTATAAGACTGGCAGTTATAAGACCTTAATCACGACCTGGTCTCCGCTTTTAAGCCCGAACTGCAGAGCTGCGTTCCCCTTATTTATCGCAATTTCGAGAAAGCCATGGCTACCTATAAGGGCAAGTGCCTCTTCCTGCCCGACGAAACCGTAAGTCCGGACGAAGGAGACTTTCCGCCCGTTTACCTCGACCTTCGAGCCAAAGGTGCAGAATTTCAGAACGGCATCTTCCGGGATATTTGTGATCACGTTTCCGAAACCGTCCGAAAAAACGACTTCCCCCACAAGAAAAGGACCGTCAACTCCGAAATTCCCGAAATCGAGATCCACGAAATCCGAGATTCTATTCCCTACAACATCTATTGGCATACCTTTTGAAAGCCGGGCTCCCACAGGTGCGAAAATATCTCTGCCGTGGAAGGTTGCCGAAACCCCCGATTTAAGCATCAAGTCCTTATTTGTGATCTCATACACCTCCATCTCCCCCAGCCTGCGGGCGGCAGGAATCAGGAGCCCGTTGTCAGGGCCCACGAAAAATTGTTCTTCTCCTTTACTGCCGGCTTTTACGGCAAGGGCCCGGCGGGAAGTCCCGACTCCGGGATCGATAACTCCAACATGTACGCTTTTAGCCGAGAAATACGGGACAAGGGAATAGAGAGCAAAAGCGCCTTCCCTGATTCCTGCCTGCCGGATGGAATGAGTGATATCAACTATCCGTACTTCGGGATTAATTCCAAGGATTACGGCCTTCATGGATGCAGGATACAGGTCTCCAAAATCAGTGGTAAGGGAAATTACGGACATGAATAATATTCGGCTTTTTTGCTATTTTACACTATGTAGAATTGAAAAATAAAATTAAGATGTTGGGGAGGATAAAGTCTAAAATCAAAAAAGATGGGAAAGCGTGGAGAAAGCATGAAAAACTGAAAATGAAAAATTAAACTCCGGCGGCTTCAGCGAGATCTCAACGCACAGGGTCCGGTTGCACATTTCCCACAGGCAAACTGATTAAGTTCGGGGAAAGCTTTTGAGTTTTCCCGGAGCTGCCTGTAGCACTTTTCTTTATCAAGACCTCTTATACTGAGAGCTCCGGCCGGACACCGGTCCACACAGACAAGGCATTTTTCTCCCTTTTTATAACGGCAGAACTCTTCGGTCGGACGCGGAGTAGGAGGAATTTCAGCCGAGATCAGAAGAGTCCCAAAGCGACCTGCACACCCGGCTTTCGTGATAAGCATCTGGTGGACCCCGAAAGTGCCCAGGCCCGCAGCATAAGCAGCGCTCTTGTGGGACCAGGCAACGTCAAAGCCCTTACTCGTATAATCAAAAACAACACCGGGCACAACTGCCTCTATACCTTCTTCTGCCAGCGCAGCCTTCAGTTTTTCGTTGATTTTCCCTATCAGATTATCGGTCTCACTCTTGGCCTGAATCCATTCCTTTATCGGATCTGGAGACCGCCAGTTCAGTTCCACAAGTTTTTTGTCAAACGGCAGGAAAAATGATACCACGGTTTTTGCCCCGGGAAAGACCTCTTTCGGATGCAAGTGGTGAGGACCTATGATTTCTTTCATTTCATCAAAAATAGGGTCGTCAGCTGAAGCATAGCCAACAAGAGGTTCACGATATCGGATTTCAGTGCCAGGATTTGCGGCTGCTTCTTTGATAATACTCTCGATCTTGTCTTTGAACTCCATACTGGTTTCTCCGATAAATTAACATTTTTACAAAGTATCAAATAGGTTTAAAATCATAGTAAAGTGAGGGGATTTGTAATGATAATAGGAACTACTGAAGTAATAATGGTCACTTTTGTGGTAATTTATATTATAATACTATTGCTGTTTTTGAAAATGGTATATAAATTGGGAAAAATTTACAACATTCAAAGCGAGCAATCGGAAAAAATTGACAGTATTCAAAGAGAAATAAACAGGTTTTCCAGAGGGAATTGAAATAGAAGCTTTGTGATTTTCTTATTTCGAATTGTTTTCTTCAAGTTTTCTATAATGATAATCTATTCTTTTCTTTTAAAGATTATATAAATTAAAGAAAAGCTGACAAAACCGGTATTTCAAGCAGGTATTACAAAAACTTTCTGTAAAACCTGACTGAAAGTTATATATGCATCCTGTTTTTGAGAACATGAGATGCCAGCGCGTACACCACCAGATTAAATATAACAAGAACTCCAAGCTCAGGATACAGGTCAGAGACCCCGGAATTATTCAACATGGCATCTTTTATGCCGTTAAGCACATAGGTGCTCGGTACGAGATATGAGGCATACCTTATCTCTCCAGATAAATCGGCCAGCAGGGCCGGTAAAATCAGGGGAGCCATGCAAATAGTGGAAAGCAGAGATGCCGAAGAATAATTTTCGGTATAGCTAGCAATCAGAAGCCCGAGGCCTGTGAACGCTGTAGAACCAAGGACTATGAAAAACAGGACCACAGGGAAGTTACCAGCGAATCCACCATTAATAAAAATTATAAGCAGAGATATGAATATTGTAAGGAATAAACCAAAAAAAGACTTGCCGTAAATCACATCTTTTACTGAGGCCGGGGATACAAGTATTGCATCAAGGGTTTTTTTCTCTTTCTCGATAGTCAGCGTGTTGGGCAAAACCATCATCCCAACAAATATTACCGTAAACATAACCCAGATTGGGACGTTAACCCGGGACTGCAAGTCCGAGGGGAGAGTATTTAAAGAAATATCTACCGGGTAATCCTGTCCTGCAAAATCCATAATTACATCTTTGTAAGTTTGTAAAAATACAACCGATTTTGCATCATAAGGGTTGACCGTAATATTAAGGGAAGGAGTGAAACTATTTTCAAGATCGATACTGAAGCCTTCCGGAACAAACACCATAGCCGCAACTTTTTCAGTGTAAAGCAATTCTTCGGCTTTATCGGCAGAACCCGTAATGATTATATCATAACTCCCTGTAGAGCTGAGATACTCAACAAAATCTGTGCTGGAACCTCCATCATACACCGCAATGGGGACTACGATGTTATCAGTCAGGGAGACTGTAGAGTTAAAAAGGATCGACAAAAAGACCGGAGTTAGTAATATTATCAATATGTTTTTGCTTTTAACCGAGGATATTAAGTCCTTTCTGAAAATAGCCAGAATAACATTAAGATTCATCAGTCAACCTCTCCCCGGTTAGTTTTATAAAAACGTCTTCAATTGTAGCCTCTTTTGAATGTACAAGGAATATTTGACTATCATCCGAGAGTTTTTTAAACATATCACTGCTTGCCTGCGTATTCAGCGGTGATTCGTAAATATCTCCTGTTACGGTCTCAATCCTGAGAACGTCTGCTCCATACTTCTTTTTCAGATTCCCAGGTGTATCCATAGCTATTATGGAGCCTTTATGTATGATAGCCAGACAATCACATAAAAAATCCGCTTCCTCCATGTTATGTGTTGTAAGGAGGATCGTTTTACCCCTATTTTTAAGATCAAGAATCATTTTCCTTATTTCCCTTGCCGAATGTGGGTCCAGCCCGCTCCCGGGTTCATCCAGAAACAAAATATCGGGATCGTTAATTAAGGCCCTGGCGATCATTATCTTCTGCCTCATCCCTTTTGAAAGAGCTTTTATTTTGTGTTTCTGGTACTCTTTCATACCCACAAGTCCCAGCACCTCATAAATTATTTCCTTTGGAACCCCATATAATTGACGGAAAAAATGAAGGTTTTCATAGACAGTCAAATCTTCATAAAGGTTCTGTGACTCAAAAACAACCCCTACTCTCTTTTTAATCTCTGCTGCATCTACCTCAGTGTTGAATCCACCAATATATACAGATCCTGAAGTAGGAGAAAACTGACAGGTAAGAATCTTAATGGTAGTGGATTTCCCTGCCCCGTTTGGGCCCAGAAGTCCGAATATGGTCCCTTTTTTGACACTGAAAGAAATATTTCTCACAGCTTCGAAATCACCATATTTTTTAGACAAATTTTCAACAACTATCGCCTTGTCCAGAGTATCACCGGCCGTCTTAAAGTGCTGGAAAAATTATACTTCCTTGGGTATCATTCGCAACCATTTTACCTTTCTGGCATCCTTTGCCTTTTTGTATTTCTTACTTTGTTTGACTTATTTGCCTTTTAGACTGTTACACTACAGGACATAATAGATGTTAAGAATATTAATTCGTTTCTTATTTATAATACATTGTAATACCATAAAAGAAGTTTTCAGCAACTGCCTTCAAGTTTCAATAAAAATTCCTTGATATCCAGCCCGCTTGCATAGCCGGTAAGTTTCCCGTTTGCCCCGATGACCCTGTGACAGGGCACGATTATTGCAATCGGATTCCGGTTATTTGCAAGCCCCACAGCCCGGGAAGCCTTCGGATTTCCAATGTTTTTTGCAATCTCCCCGTAAGTCCTGGTTTCCCCATAAGGGATTTCTTTCAGGGCATTCCAGACGGATTTCTGAAACTCCGTGCCTTCAGGAGCAAGTTTTACATCAAAGGATTTGAGTTCTCCTGCAAAATAAGCTTCAAGCTGCCTGGAAGCTTCCCTGAAAAACTCCTCATTTTCTACCCAGCTATCCGGAACTTCGATTTTCTTTTTGCCTTTCATGAAATTTACATATTTCAGCCCTTCTTCGTCTCCTGCAAGGAGTATGGGACCGATTGGGGATTCGAATATTGCGTAATACATAGTTTTCTCTCCCTGGTTTTTCCATTAATTTTCCTTATTTCCCGGGGTTTTGTATCTTTCGGCAAAAAATCTGGCGATTCTCTCCTACTTTTTAGCAGATGGTATTTATATATCAGATTAATGAAAAGTCCAAATTTTATGAGATTAGGATCGACAAACTCAATAAAAGATGCAACAACAAATATAACCTTTGGAACCTAACCTTTGGAACCAACTAATAATTATGAGCGTGCTTCAAATTCTGAAGGAACACGAAATTTTGATTAAAGAAAAAATCGGGGTCAAAAGGATATATAGGCATATTCGGGTCTTTTGCCAGAGGGGAAGAAAAAGCCGGAAGCGATATTGACGTTCTTGTAGAATTTGATGAAACAAAAATCACTTTTGATGATTACATGGATCTCAAATTCTATCTTGAAGACTTTTTCAAAAGGGAAGTTGACCTGGTTATCGAATCCTCGATCAAGCCCGGGATAAAAGACAATATCATGGGAGACGCAGTGTATGCCTGAAGATTTTACTGTTTTTATCGAAGACATTCTTGTTTCCATAAAAAGATTCAAACGTATGTAGAAAGCCTTTCGTTTGAAGAATTATCTCATGATGAAATGAGGATTGATGCCGTCCTGCGCAATCCGGAGATGATCGGGGAGGCTGCAGGTCGTATCCCCCTGATGTGAGGGAAAAATATCCAGACATTGAATGGAGAAAAATTGTAGGTTTGAGAAATGTTCTGATCCATTAATATTCAGGAGTGAATCTCAAAATAGTCTGGGATATTATAGAGAATAAGCTTAGTCCATTGAAAACTGCGCTTTTAAAAATGGATTTTTCCTGAACTGGCAAATGAATGAAAGTTCGCTGTCTTCAAAAAGTTGAATGCCTCTTGCCAATAGAAATTGGTTTGCCCGCTTAAGTCTACCGGAACAGACAGAGGTAAAAATAGCGGAAAGAAATTGGAAGGGGAGGACAGTTAAATGTCTCAGGTACCCTGGAGTTTTTAATTCATTGACCCTCCAATCTATAATCTCCGGTCGATCAATTTTCGATCGATCAATCCCCCAGAGGTGTATTCCAGAAGGAACCTGAATAGATGTTCAGGCTTTCTACGGCAGACTCAAATTTCGGCCTGTTTCTCTCCTTTTCCAGCTCCTCAAGCTGCCGGATCCTGAGCTCCATGACAGCCATAACTTCTTCAAAGATTTGTCTGTTAATCTCAATCCCGAAATATTTCTTGAGCTTTTCTTCGGGCGTCATTGTGGAACCTGCTGAAAGGTAGGCTATGTAGTTTTCATTAAAGGTCTCCGGATCCGCCCTGTACTGCTTGAAGAGAGAAAGGGTTATTGCTTTCGAAACTGCGTAGTTGAAGGTGTAGTAGTTATTTGTCAGGAAGATGTGGTGGATATAGATCCATTCCGCAGAATCTTCAGCATAGTATTCGATGGAGTCGCTCCTGTAGTCTTTATACAATTCGGTCCAGAGGGCGTTGAGTTCTGCTCCGCTGATAGTTCCGTTTTCATAGCCTTTTTCAGCACAGAGCCGATGGGCCTTATGTTCGAATTCCGTGATCATGGGCTGGAAGGAGAAATATTTCTACGAAAGATTTTGGGACCGAGTAATTGGAGAAATTTTTCACCAGTTGGGAGAGATGTTCTTGAAAAAACATGACTCAATGTTTTTTTGAATTGTTCTCGTATTTAGCATTAACAATTCATTTAATCACCACGTTTCATTTTATAACACCTAGTTATAATATTTAATTTTATAATAGAGAATAAATATTCAGATTTGAAGTAAGTATAAACCATACATATATCTTTTATGGCCAGATCATCGAACAATTCCTGAGAAAACATCGGGATTCCCCCACTTACAAAAAATATTCTCAAAAAAGCTCCAAAGAAATTCCGGGAAGAGAAAGATATAAGTAGTCAACATTTAGATGTTTACTTACATTCCTTCCATCAGGTGGAAGTTTTAACAAAACATCGAATGCAGTTCTGGTAAGAATGCGAAGGAGAATGAGGATATTGCGAGAAGTAAAGGAAAGAAATCAGACTCCTTCGGGACTTCGCAGAAGAAATGAAGCTTAATCATGGAACAGATACGGCAAAAGAGAGCCCTATCGAAGATTACTCATGTACAGTACACTTGAACTTATTTCATGTGAGTTTTTTGTACATTTCAACTTATTGTTTGAAGAGAACATCCCGGAAAAAGAATTCAGATCCCTGAAAGGGTAACGATAGAAACCGGAGAATTCGGAAAAATCCGGGAAATAGAGCGGTGAAAAAATGACAACCAGGAAAACACTTACAGCATTTATATTACTGGTTCTGCTGGTTCCGGTCCTTTTTGTATCGGGCTGTACCGAAGAACTCAGTGCGGAAGAAATAGCAGAACAGATGCAGGAAAAAGAAGATAGCATTCAGGATTATTCGTATACGATGCAAATGACTTCACACCTTGGAAATCAGACACAGGAAAGTGAGGTCCAGGTCCTGCAAAAGAAACCGAACAAATCAAAAACCATTTCAATAGAACCTGAAGAAGAAGCCGGCACCATTGTGGTTTCGGATGGAGAATTTATCTGGACCTATGACCCGAAAACAAATACGGTCATGAAAATGGAAATGCCGGAGACTCCGATATTGGGGGAAATAGATTACACCGAAATTATTGACGAATTCCTGAACGAAACGGATGTTTCCCTGCTTGGTGTGAAGGAAATCGACGGAAGGCCCGCATACCTGCTTGAGACCAGCCCGAAAGAGGAGGAAGAAGGATTCAAGCTTGCAGACGGGATGAAAATCTGGGTAGATAAAGAGACATGGATGCCTCTCAGGTATGAAATGTATGACAGCGATGGAGACCTGGTGATGGAAATCGAGCTCCGCAACCTGGAAATTAATACAGGCATCCCGGACTCCGAGTTTGTATTCGAAGTGCCGGAAGGGGCAACCGTAAAGACTGTGGACCTCGACTCGTTCGAACTTCCGGAAGAGATGACCCTTGAAGAAGCCAGAGAATCTGCGGGATTTGAAATCCTGGTCCCGGAATACATCCCCGAAGGGTATACCTTTAACTATTCGACGGTCTCCAACAACAGCTGGATAGCTCCTGAAGGGCAGGCCTTCGAGACTGTTTCCCTGACATACGAAAACGAGGAGGAAGATAGCATTTACCTTTCGGAAACCGTATATGAAAGCCAGGCCCCGGATGCTGCAATCATGGACTCTGCAGAAGACATTGACATTAACGGAAGAGACGGAAAATACCTTGTCTTCGGGGACATGAAGATCCTGAGCTGGGAGATAGGGGATATCGACCTGAGCCTTACCGCTTCCCTTGAGAAAGACGAAATGCTGAGAATTGCGGAGTCCGTACGGGAGAATACCTGAAAAACCCGTTAAATATCAGTTGAAACCGAAAAAGGTGAGGAATATGGCAACAAAGAAAATTCTATTCCTGCTGACCTTCATAATTCTGGTTCTTTTCGCATCGGGCTGTACCGGGGACCTCAGTGCGGAAGAAATAGCAGAACAGATGCAGGAAAAAGAAGCCAACATCCAGGATTACTCGTATACGATGCAAATGACTTCACACTTTGGAAATCAGACACAGGAAAGTGAGATCCAGTTCCTGCAAAAGAAACCAGATAAGATGAAAACAGTTACACTAAAACCTGAAGAAGAAGCCGGCACCATTGTGGTTTCGGATGGAGAATTTATCTGGACCTATGACCCGAAAACAAATACGGTTACAAAAATGGAAATGCCGGAAACCCCAACACAGGGGGAAACAGATTATGTAGGAATTATTAGCGATTTGCTGAACGAAACGGACGTCTCCTTGCTAGGTATGGAGGAAATAGACGGTAGGTCCGCATACCTGCTTGAGACCAGCCTGAAAGATGAGGAAGAGGGTTTCCGGTTTACAGATGGGATGAAACTATGGGTGGACAAAGAGACATGGATGCCTCTCAGGTATGAAATATATGACAGCGGCGGAGACCCGATGATGGAACTTGAAATCCGTGACCTGGAAATTAATACAGACATACCGGACTCTGAATTTGTATTAGAGGTGCCGGAAGGGGCAACCGTAAAGACCATAGACCTTGGCTCATTTGAACTCCCCGAAGAAATTACCCTCGAAGAGGCAAGAGAAGCTGCGGGATTTGAATTCCTGGTCCCGGAATACCTCCCCGAAGGTTATGCCTTCAACTATTCGATGGTCTCCAACGAAAGCTTGACAGTCCCTGAAGAGCAGACCCTGGAGACGGTCATCCTGAGATACGAAAACGATAAGGGAAATATAATTTCCCTTTCGGAAACCGTATACGAAAAGGAGATTCCGGAAGACTCGGAAGCTGCAATCACAAATTATGCCGAAAACGTTACCATTAACGGGATAGACGGAAAATACCTTGCCTTCGGGGACATGAAGATCCTGAGATGGGAGATAGAGGATATAGATCTGATCCTTACCACTTCCCTGGAAAAAGACGAAGTGTTGAGAATTGCTGAGTCCTTGCAGGAAACTGCCTGAAAACCTCGTTAAATATCAGTTGAAACCGAAAAAGGTGATGAATATGGCAACAAAGAAAGTGATATTCCTGCTGGCCCTCGTAATTCTGGCTCTTTTCGCATCGGGCTGCACGGAAAAACAACCAAACGCCGAAGAGATTGCAGCCCGGATGCTGGAGAAGCAGAACAGCATTGAAGATTACTCGTACACAATGCACATGACCTACTACATCGGGGAAAAGGTTGTAGAAAACGAATTTAAGACGATTTACAAAAAACCACACATGATAAAGAACTTCATTGAAGAGCCAGGAGGGGAAGAAGAAACGCTCGTGCTCTCGGATGGGGAATTCAGGTGGACCTATGCCCCGGGGACAAACACGGTCATGAAGACGAAGATCCCCGAAACCCCGGAGTTAACCGAGGATGACTATCTCTCCATTATAGGAATTACCCTCAACGATACGAACGTATCCCTTCTGAAAACAGAAGAGATTGAAGGAAGAGAAGCCTATCTGCTGGAAGCTACTCCGAAAGAGACGGGAGAAGATACCCCTGCATACAGCATGATAGTCCGGGTGGACAAAGAAACCTGGATGTTCCTCGGATACGAAATGTACGACAGCAACGAGACCCTGCTTTCAAAAGTAGAAATCCGGGATCTGAAAGTAAACACCGGGATTCCGGCCTCCGAATTTGAGTTTAAAATCCCTGAGGGGGCGACTGTAAAGACCATGGACCCCGGAGAGGTCGAACTCCCTGAAGAGTTAAGCCTCGAAGAAGCTGAGGGACGTGTCGGGTTTGAAGTACTGATCCCAGAGTACCTGCCGGAAGGTTACGAGTTCAGCTATGCTACAGCCTACAACACCAGCGAAACATCCCCTGAAGACCAGGCCGCCGAAACGGTCATCCTGACTTACGAAAAAGGAGATGAAAGCATAATTATTACGGAAACCGTATACGAAGGCCAGGCCCCGGAAGTTGCAATAATGAATACTGCAGAAGATATTACCATTAACGGGAAGGATGGAAAATACCTTGCCTTCGGGGACATGAAGACCCTGCGATGGGAGTTAGGGAATACTGACCTGAGTCTTACCGGTTCCCTGGAAAAAGCCGAATTGTTGAAAATTGCAGAATCAATACGGGAAAATGCCTGAAAAACTCCCTGAAAAATAAGAAAGTTAGGAAAAAATCATGAAAGTCAGGTGATGAAGAAAATGAAAGGCAAAAAATCACTGGTCATAATGCTTCTCATAACTCTGACTCTTTTTGTTTCCGGATGTCAGGAACAGGAACTCGATGTAGAAGATATCGCGGAACAGATGCAGGAAAAAGACGCTGGCATTGAAGATTACTCGTATACCATGTATATCACTTCCTGCGCCGGAGCAGAGATATGGGAAGACAAGTGGGAAGGCCAGATAGAAATTATGTATAAAAAACCGGGGATGATGAAAACCCATTCAAAAAATATTGGAGGGGGAGGTAGTGAACAGCTTACGGTCTCGGACGGGGAATTCAGCTGGAGTTACACGCCTGGAATAAACACGGTTTCAAAAGTAAAACTCCCGGAGTATGAAGAACAGACGAAATCCGACTACATGAGCGTCATAGAGTATTTCCTTAATCAGACAGAGGTCACGCTGCTGAGGGAAGAGGAACTTGCCGGCAGGTCTGTTTACCTCCTTGAGGCAGTCCCAAAATTGGGAGGCGGGGAAGCAACTGAAGATGATGAAGATGAAGATGAAGAGCTATCCCCTGGCCCGACAAAAATCTGGGTGGATAAAGAACTATGGATGCCTCTAAAATATGAAACATATGACAGTAAAGGAAACCTTATTCAGAAAACCGAAATCCTCGACCTGAAAATCAATACCGGGATTCCTGATTCCGAATTTGAATTTGAGGTCCCCGAAGGGGCAGAAGTAATAACCATGGAATCGGCCCCGGTAACGCTTCCCGGGGATTTTGAAAAACCGGGGGAAGTTCCCATAGAAGAGATTGAAGAGCATGCCGGTTTTGAACCCCTTGTCCCGGAATATCTGCCCGAAGGCTATGCCTTCAGCCATTCAATGTCAAGGAATAAGGGGGAAGCAGCACCTGACGGGCAGGTTTACGAAATTGTCACCCTGACATATGTTAATTGGGAAGAAGAAAAACCCCTGGTACTTACAGAAACCGTGAACGAAGGAGAACTAAGGGAATCCCTTCCGGAAGAGGGCGAAAATGTCACTATCAACGGGAAAGAAGGGAAATATTTTGAAGAGCCGAGAGATCCTGAGAGGGGGACGAAGCGGTTAAGCTGGAAAATAGGGGACATTGAACTGAACATCTTGGCCTACATCGAAAAAGACGAATTGCTGAAAATTGCAGAATCGATTTGAGAAGTATAAATCTGCATGTGCAAGGTACGCAAATTAGCGGAAAAAACATAGGAAAAGACACAGGAAAAGACACAGGAAAAAGCACAGAATAAAAACAGAGAGTAAAAACAAGAAGCCGAACAAAAACAGAGAGTAAAACAAAAGGCCAAACAAAAACAGAAAGAGTGAAGATGAAAGAAAAGGTGAGAAAGTAAAGCCCTTAGGCCTTACTTCACTTTTTTAACTTTATTTTGCAAGGTTGTAGTTCTGGTTGACGATCTTTAGAGCGCAGAAGTTACCGCACATTGTGCATGCGTCGGTGTCTTCGGGTGCCCTGCTGTTCCTGACTGCTCTTGCGTGTTCTGGGTCGATTGCAAGGGAGTACATCTTTTCCCAATCGAGTTCTCTCCTGGCTCTGCCCATGTCAAGATCCCACTGTCTTGCTCTTTCGGGGTATTTTATCATGTCGCCGACGTGGGCTGCAATTCTGGAGGTCTTGACCCCGGTGATGACGTCTTCGAGGTTCGGGAGTGCAAGGTGTTCTGCAGGAGTCACGTAGCAGAGGAAGTCACAGCCGTAGGAGGCAGAAACGGATGCACCGATTGCGGTTACGATGTGGTCGTAGCCTGGGGCGATGTCGGTTACGAGAGGACCGAGCATGTAGAAGGGCTTGTGGCCGCTCATTTCCTTCATGAGCTTCACGTTGGTTGCGATCTGGTCGAGAGGGACGTGACCCGGACCTTCGACAATTACCTGAAGGCCCTGCTGGTGTGCCTTCTCAGCCACTTCGGAGTTAATGATCAATTCCTGGATCTGGGCACGGTCGGTTGCATCGTGGACCGCACCTGCACGCATTCCGTTTCCTGTAGAAAGGACGACTTCGTGTTCCTTGAGGATTTCAACGAGGTAGTCGAAGTTTGCGTAAAGAGGGTTTTCCTTTTCGTTGTGGAGCATCCAGGAGCTCATGAAAGCGCCGCCGCGGGAGCAGAGCCCGCCATACCTGCCGTGGGCTTTAAGCCTGTCAAGGGTGATGTTGTTGATTCCGGTATGAATCGCCATAAAGTTAGTCCCGAGCTTTGCCTGGGCTTCGGTTGCGTTGAAGAGCTCGTCTTCTGTCATGTGCACGATTGAACCGTACTTTCTGGCAGCTTCGATGAAGGCCTGGTAAAGAGGCACCGAACCGACTGAAAGGGAGATGCTGTCAATGACTTTCTTCCTGATCCCGAGGAAGTCTCCGCCGGTTCCGAGCTCCATGAGAGTGTCAGCACCTGCTTTTTCTGCAGCGATTGCCTTTTGGACTTCCATATTTACATCAACGATGTCCGAGGATACCCCGATGGAGGCGTTGACCTTGGTCCTGAGCCCTTCTCCAAGACCACAGATCTTTACCTGCCTGTAGGGGGAGGTTGGAATAACTATTCTACCGGCTGCAATACCCCTACGGATGAATTCAGGGTCAAGCCCCTCATCCTTTGCAACGATCTTCATCTCTTCGGTGATAATTCCTTTTTTTGCATCTTCTACGATTGTCATCTTTATTACCTCAAGCTTTCAATTTGTCTGTAAGATTATCATGCAGGATTAATACGTAAGTAAAGGGATTGTGAATTAGAACATAAAAAGAAAGTAATTATATATAACACTATTTAAAAAATAAACTTTAATCTTAATCAAATTTACTTGACTTCAGTGGTTACAGATGACGAAAATATACAACAAAGAATTAAAATATAATTTTTATAAAGAGCTTTTAAATTTGAATTGAGAAAAAGACAAGTAAAGTTGATTTAAAGAAGAGTTATTTCTGAAAAATTAGAAAAAAATGAGATGAAAAATAAGATGAAGTTTAAAATGAATAAACAGGACAAAAATGAATCTGGACAAAAATGAATCTGGACAAAAATGAATCTGGACAAAAATGAATCTGGACAAAAATGAATCTGGACAAAAATAGCAGAGACCAGAAAAAATCTCTGATTTTAGATTATTTATTCTGCCTGTTTTTCTCCTGAATCAAGCTTACAGTTTGCCTGTGGAGAGTTACTATAAGGTCGCTAAGCATCCCGAAGATAAACATCTGAAGTCCGAATATAATAAACAAGGTCGTGAGAACCGAAAGGAGAACATGGGTGATATCACTGAACCACTCAACTACCACATAGGTTCCCGTAAGCATACCTGCCAGAATAAAGACGAAACCTATGATCCCGAAATAAAACATAGGATTATGCACCTTTGCAAGCCTGTAAATGGTAGATCCGATTTTGATCCCGTCTTTTACAGGGTTTAGCTTGGTTGCGCCCTGTTTGCTTCGGGGGAGATAAGTGATAGGAACCTCTTCGACTCTCTGTTTTTTCAGGACGCATTCCACAGAGACCTCGGTCTCAATTTCAAAGCCTGTTTTGTTGAGTTCCAGTTCCCTTATACTTTCGAGAGTAAATGCCCGGTAGCCTGAGAGAATGTCCCTTAACTGTACACTATAAGCGATGTCAAAAAGAATATTTATAAGGCGGTTCCCCACAAGGTTGAGCTTTGTGAAAGCTCCGGGAGAATACTTTTCCAACCGGTTACCTATAACATGGTCAGCTCTACCTTCCAGGATAGGCTCAAGAAGAGAAGGAGCTTCTCTGGCAAGATATGTCCCGTCACCATCGACCATTATTACATAGGGGCTCTCGATAAGCTCGAAAGCCTGGATCATGGCCTGTCCTTTGCCTCTTCCGGTCTGCAGGACAACCTTTGCGCCTTCTGCCTCTGCAATCCGCGCTGTCCCATCCCTGCTGTTTCCATCGATTACGAAAATGTTGGAAAAGCCTTCTTTTTTGAAATCTTTAATGAGCTCCCCTATCGTTGCAGCCTCGTTAAGTGTGGGAATAAGAATACAAACATCTGCGTTGTTCACGTTTCACACATATCCTTTGTTGGAGCCTCTACGCATATCGCAGAATCCGTTTTTATTCGGGTACTATCCGTGCCCTTTCCGCAGGAGACAGATCACAATTGAGATAATGGATAGAAAGATTGAGGGTTCTTATAAAAGTCCCATGTTATCAAGCTGCTGACGGACTACTTCCACACCCCTCTCACAGTCTTCGGGGGATTTTCCGCCTGTAACTACCAGTTTTCCGGAACTGAAAATAAGGACAACTACCTTGGGCTCATCGATCCTGTACACAAGCCCCGGGAACTGCTCGGGTTCATATTCGATATTTTCAAGCCCAAGCCCGATGGCAATTGCATTGAGGTTAAGGATGGTGTGCAGGTCTGCTGAGGCAACTATATTCTGGACAGTAATCTGCGGGTTTTCCATTGTCTTGATCCCGATACTGTTCAACTTTTTTGCCATATTGCCGATAACTGTGTGTACGTCAGCAACATTCTTTGCTCCTGTGCAGACAACCTTTCCGGAAGTAAAGACCAGGAAAGCAGCTTTGGGGTCCGAAACTCTATAGACGAGCCCCGGGAACTTCTGCTTGTTGTACTCGGCGCCTTCGAACTCGGATTCAATCACAGTTAAATCAAACTCTTCAGCGAGTTTGGTGGATGCAACCACGTTTTCAATTTTAATGCTAGATTCGCTCATTCGTCAACCCTCAGTATATAAAGCAAGAGTAATATCCTCTAACCAGTATATAAAGCTATAGTTAAATGCCTTGTATACTATATAAATACTATATATAAAGAATATAAATACAACAGAAAAGCTTAAATTATGGGCGCCAGTAAATTCAAAAAAATTGGAATCGAATTGGGCCTCCGCATCGGCTTTAAGGCACCTTATTCTTCAAAGTTTTTCAAGCCTTCAAGAATGGAATCATATTTTTTACAGATTCTTTCGAGAAGGTCTCCCTCTACAGTGCGATGGGTGGGCACCAGGATTTTTGCCCCTTTACCGATGGTCACTCCCTTACCTGAAGTCCCGTAGTCCGGAGCAACAAGAACGCCGTCCGTAGAAATCCTTATATTGAGGTCGTTTACGATCCTTGAGACCATATCAGTTGCAGGCTTTACCTTCCTCTCTACGAGTAAAGCCGAAGACACATACTTTTCCCGAGTCTCCCTGATCTTTTGTAGAGTTTTTTCCACGGTTTTCGGGTTTACTTCATCGGGAAGTTCCTCGGCGAGAAGAGAGACGGCTTCGATAAGGTCATCAAAGGTCGTTGACCGCACCTCAAGGATTTCGCCGTCACAGTGCTGTTTCACGGTATCAAGGTAGCCTGCGGTTACCACAAGCACATCCGCCTCAAGCAGGCGGGAAATTTCCTCTTTGGAGGGGCGGTAGGCATTTGCAACAAAATAGTCCTTAATCCCGCACATGCCCATAAGGGATTCATACATTGGAGTTACAGCAATGGTCTTTTTCCCTACCCAGAGGTTGATCTCGCTCTGCCCTCCCTGAGACTTTAAGAGCTCAATTATTTTCTCCTTTATGGCTCCAGGGTCGTTTCTTTTGAGCCCGAAGTAATCCGCAAACAGCGGGGTTGTGGAAAGCTGCCTGCTCCTCCCGCAGGGCACGGAATCGACAAAACCCCTCTCAATCAGGTCTTTTATGTGGTCATAAGCTCCACTGCCCCTCATTTCTATCAGGTCGGACTGGAGCAGGGGCTGGTGATAGGCAATCATGGAAAGGGTCCGGAGTTTGGGAGCTGATAGTTCCTTTGGGGCAACCTCCCGCATGAGTTCGGAGTACTCGGGCTTGACCTGCATAACATAACGTTCGCCAAGGTCCAGGATTTCGATGCCCGAATCCCGCGAAGAGTAAACCTCCATCAGCTCCTGCACTGCCAGAGAGACATTCTTTTTTGGCTTTCCGGTAATTTTCATAAGTTTTTCAAGGCTTACTGCCCTGCCCGCAGCAAAAAGAGCCGCTTCGATGATTTCAAGCTCACTCATAAGTTTCACGACCAGAAAAGAGGATAAGGTTATACTTCGGTTGGGTTAACGTGTTTCTTCAGGAGAGTCTACAGGAGAATTTATATCTATATGTTCCGGTTCAAAAGAAAGAACCTCAGGATATACGGCTTCATCAGGCGCTCTGTCCATACCCTCAACCTGAGGCTTGCTGCCTGCAAACTTTTCCCTTCGGGAAAGTTCAGGCGCGGAAACATCTTCTATTAAGCCCTGTTTCATCTGATGGAAGAGAGGAGGGTTGCCTTCAGTAGAAAATCCTGATTCTTCTCCTGGATAAATGTACAGCTCCCCGAACATTTCACTCTGGAAAAGCCAGACCTTTCTGCTCGAAGCAAGAAAGAGGAGGGAGAGGTAGTCCATGACCCGGTCTTCACTCATCCGAAGGAGTTCGGAAAACTCAACCACAGGCTGCTTCATAAAGAGTTCAACAAGCCTCGCCCAGATTAGGGCAAGCCTCGAACTTATGGCCTCATCGTGGGCGATCCCGAGCGCATCTCCGGTAGCCAGGGGAGCATCAGGGATATCAGGTTCTTCTGCAGCCAGCCGGGCTTTCTTTTCATTTTTCCTTGAGAATGTCCTTTCAGCTTTTTTGAGCTCCAGAATAAGTTCATTCAGGGTGACAGGTCTTGTGGAATGGCGGCGAATAGGCAGCTTCGGGATGGGGAACTCATCAGGTTCGGGGAGATATTCGTCATCAAAAAAGTCAGGGTCAAAATCCTCGGCTTCCTCTTCTTCCACCTCGAGGATTACTGAAGATTTCATGCGGAGGAGGATAGCGGAATAAAGGAGGGTCCGGGAAGATATCCTCAGGTCCATTTTCTGGAGCTCTTCTACCCTCTGCAGAAAACTGTCGGTTAGCTGCACAACATCGATATCCCAGGGGTCAATCTTCCCGTCTTTTGCAAGTTCGACCAGGATACCCAGGGGCTCATAGGTATTAAACTCCGAAAGGTCGAGCAGAGCCCAATCAACGCCGAGGTATGAGAGAGTTGTCGGAAGCCCGAAAAAGTCGGGGTCTGAAAAAAGAGAGTCCTTTTCCCCGGATTCGCGTGAGGAGGGAAGGCCGGAAATGTTGAGTGCCGCATGATCTGCATGATCTATAAGTTCAGCCATTAAGCTTCACTCCGGTAATACTCGTGATATTATTCTCCTGCATTGTAACCCCTATAGTCCGGCTTGCAGCCTGAATCATGGGTTTTCTTAGGGAAACAACGATGAACTGGACTTTTGAGCCTGAGGTTTTAACCCTCCTTGAGACCCTCTCTACATTCCAGCCGTCAAGGAACATGTCGATTTCGTCAAAGGCGTAGAAAGGAGCAGGGCGATATTGCTGGATTGCAAAGATGAAAGCAAGTGCCGTAAGACTCTTTTCTCCTCCGGACATGGCTTCTATGCGCTGGAGGGTCTTTTCTTTTGGCTGAGCCCTGAGGGTCATTCCTCCTGCAAAGGGGTCGTCGGGGTTTTCCAGCAAGAGTTCGCCCATGCCGTCGGAAAGCTCGTAAAAAATCTCCTTGAAATTGGAATTTATGCTTATATAAGCCTCCATAAAGGCATCCCGCTTGAGCTGTTCGTACTGGTCAATGCGTTCAAGGAGCTGTTCCCTTTCGGTAAAGAGCGTATCGCGTTTGCCCTGCAGGTCGGAAAGCCTTAGTTCCACCTCTTTATACTCATCGATTGCCCGCATGTTTACAGGCTCAAGCCTGCGCATGGCTTCTTCGATTGCCTGAATCCTCATGTAAACGGTTTCGTAACTCGGGACCTCGGAGCTTTCTTCTATGCCTCTCCTCTCTATCTCTTCAAGCAGCTGCTTTTCCTGGTCGAAAAGGGCACTTTTCGTAGCTGTGAGCGTGAGAACCTGCTGCTTTGCCTTTTCAAGGGTGGTTGAAGCTGTATTGACCCTGCGCTTTACCGCACTGTATTCAGCCTGAACATTTTCCCTTTCTTTCTGGAGCCCTATTAGCTCATCGGAAAGCTGAAGTTCCCGGTTCTGTTTTTCCTCAAGCCGTGCTTCAAGTTCCGCTATCTTTGCCTTAAGGGAATCCACTTTTTCCCGCCTTGAAGCTTTCTTTTCATCAAGTTCCCTGATAAGTTCCTTGGCCTCGGCAATCTTCTGTTCAGCATACTCTTTTTCAAGCTGCAGGGCATTCAGGCTGGCTTCGGTATCCCTGATCCTGCCTTCAAGCCTCCGGATTTCCTCGTCCACAAACTCGGCTTTTTTGTTGATCTCGGGGAGAGGAGAATCAGCCAGTTTTGCTTCAAGTTCGGCAACCTGATCCTCAAGTTCGGAGGCAACAGCCTCTTTTTCAGCCTTTTCCGCAATTACCCTGTCCATTTCAGCCCTGAGTTCCGTCCTTGCCTCTTCAATTGCCCTCAGGTCTGCCTGTTTGGCTTCAAGGAGTTCGGCAAGTTTGGCTTCCCTGCCGGCAATTTCCTGAAGCTCGAGTTCTTTTCTGGAAATACTGGCTTCACAGTCGCGGATTTTCCGGCTCAGCTCAAAAACATGGCTTTCAATGCTGTCCTGTTTACTGATCGCTGCATTCCGGCTCGCGTCAAGTGATTTAATCTCTTCTGCAAGTTCAAGAAGTTTGTCTTTTTCTGCGGCTGCAAAAGAGATCCCCGATTTTGAAGAAAGGGACCCTCCAACCATTGCCCCGCTCTTTTCAAGGAGTTCGCCTTCAAGGGTGACCATTCTTGCCTTCCCCATCAGGCGGCGGGCACTGGCAAGGTCTTCCATAACAAGGGTGTCCTGAAAAACATACCAGAAAGCGGGTTCGAACTCGGGGTCAAATTCAATAAGATCGATTGCGTACCCTATTACACCGTTTTCATAACTGAGGCTTCCAAGCCGCCTTGAATCTCTCATTTTGTTAAGCGGCAGGAAAGTAGCCCTTCCGCCCTTTCTCCTCTTAAGGAACTCGATTGCTTCGGCAGCATCTCCGTCATTGTCCACAACAACTGCCTGCATCCTGTTCCCTGCAGCGACCTCAAGGGCAGCCGCATACCTGCGGTCTACTTTTCCGAGCTGGGCAATCGTCCCGTGAATTCCGAAAAGTTCATTTTGCCCGGAAGCCCCGATTACCATTTCCACAGCCCTTGAATATCCGCCTCCCTGTTCCGAAGCCCGAACCCTTGCTTCGGCGATTGCATATTCCTGCTGGAGGCTGTGCAACCTGCTCTCAAGTTTCCTTATGTCTTCCTTGATCCTGAAATGGCTGCTCTCAATATCATCCCGGTCTTTTATAAGGGACTCCAGATTTCCCGTAAGTTTCTCGATCTCATACCGGACAGAAAGGGTATCGCTGTCAGAGGCAGTAACTGCAGCTTCGGCATCCTTGATCTGGTTTTCGATATCCCTCAGTTCCGAAGATTTTCTCCTTAAGGTATCAAGAAGCCGATCCTCATTGCGGATAAGCTCGTTTTTCTCGTTTTTAACGTCCTCAAGTTTCTTGCGGGCAGCCATGAGCTCGTCTCTTGTTGCTGCAAACTTGGCATCCACATCCGCAATCCTGCTCTGAAGCAGCATACGCTCGGTTTTTCTCTCGGATAGCTCGGAAGAGATGCTTTCTTTTCTCACGTTTTCAGCTTCGATTTTCTCTTCTAACTCCGCCACCTTGCCCTTTGTGGCGTCGATATCAACAAACGCTTTTCTGCGCTTTGCATCAGCGTCCTCGAGTTCGGATTCCGAAAGTTCGATGCTGTCCACACAGCGGGAAATTTCCCCTTTGGTCTCTTCGATTTCCTTTTTGACCTGGAGCTGTTCATCTTCCCCTTTTTTCCTGATTTCAAGGGAAATTTGTTCAAGGACCTGTTCAAGGGCTTCTAATTCCTTCACCCTCTCGTCCAGCAGAACCTGGACTTTTTCAAGATGCTCTTCTTTGCCTGCAAGTTCTTTGTCCACGTTTTCCAGTTCGGTTCTGGCATCCTTGAGCTTGGAGAGCAGGACATAACCTTCAAATTTGATTTTTTCAGTTTTCAGAGCCTGGTATTTCAGAGCCTGGTCTCGTTCCCCGGAGAGTTTTCCAAGCTGGGTACGTACTTCCTCAAGGATGATGTCTACGCGTTCGACCTGCTGCCGGACGACCTCCAGTTCTCCGAGTGCCTTTTGCTTACGTTCGTCAAACTCCGCAACCCCGGCAATCTCGTCAATAATCTTTCGCCTTTCCACCGAGGTCATGGAGATGATCTGGGTGACGTCTCCCTGCATCACCACATTGTAACCTTCGGGTGTTACACCCGCCTTTGAAAGCTGGGAATGGATTTCTCCCAGACTCACGGCTTTTCCGTTAAAGTAAAAATAGCTGTAATACGCACTTTTTGTACGCCTGACCTTTCTTGAGACCACAATCTCATCAAGCTCTAACGGCAACTTGCGGTCAGTATTGTCAAAACGGATCGTAACCTGGGCAAAATCGGGCTTTTTTGCCTCGTCTCCATTGTAAATGAGGTCCGTGAGTTTTTCAGCCCGGAGGGTTCTGGAGCTTGTAAGCCCGAGTGCAAAGAGAATCCCGTCTATGATGTTCGACTTCCCACTCCCATTAGGACCGGAAATAGTGGTAAAGTCATTGTAAAAGGAAATCTTTACTTTTTTTCCGAAAGATTTGAAATTAACGAACTCAATTTCTTTTATGTACACGGAATGCCTCTGAGGTTTTGCGTTTTTGAAGAAGTATTCTTTTTTTCAGCCTCATTACGCCCGGGGATCTTTCCGGCTGCAGGTTATAAGCTCAGCATCTTCATTATCCCTGACGTCCACGGATTCATCAACTATCTGTTTTTTCGGGACCTTTTCGGCGATTATGTACTCGCATTTATAATCTTCAGCAGGCCGGGTTTTTACAGAATCTGCCTTCACAGGAGATTGGGACCTTAGAGAAGATCGCAGGCTTAAAGAGGACGCCTTTCCGGTCTGGTTTACAGGAGTTGACTGCCTCGGATTGCCTCTAAATCGTTTTCTATCCCCGCTCTCGGCAATGATATATTCACACTTTGTTTCAACAATTTCCCGTTCGTCGAGTTCTTTTGGCTCAACTTCCTTGATCTTCAACTGGACTTTTGCATTTGTACCCGGCAGAGAGGCAGGACCTTCCCTGAAACCAATCATTTCACGCCCGGCAGGTTTCTCTTTCCTGAACTCAAACCTGCTCTTTGGCTTTCTGGAGAGAGGAGGAAGGTCAAGGGGGTCCTCGAGGACCGGAAGAGAAACAGGAGGAGGAGCTGGAGATACGGTATTTTGCATGTTTCCCAGAGCCGCCGAGAGCTTTTCAACATCAGATTCCAGCTTTTTTATAAGCACTTTCTGGTCAAGCAGCTCCCTGACAAGTCCGTCTTGAATTCCTGCCATTTCTTTCAGCCGCCGTTCTGCCATCGTAGAATCATTTTCCTTTCCGGAATTTATTTCGGCTCGCAATTCGCCGAGGATTGAAGTTTTGAGTGCTGAAGAATCGTGAAGCTCCGTCATTTCGGCCCTGATTTCGGAAAGGATCTGATCCTTAAAAGAGTCCAGCTCAGAACTGTTTTCCATTTCGGCCTGCAGTTCATTGAGAACCGAAATCTTGATTGATTTTTTGAGAGTCTCGAGCTCCTCATAAGTTATTGACAGTCGCCTTTTAGGTGTGTTGTGCAAGTCCCTCTGTCCAGTTCTCATGAAAAATACCTCTAACAATAAATTTGGGTCCCAGGTATCCTTATGTCTGTAATTTTGCTAGCATGAAACATCAGTATAATATAATTTGATTTGATTTGACAAATTTAAATAATGTGTATAGAGTACATGTAATCTTACTTTATATATATATGGTAATCGATAGTATTCAGTCGACTCGAAATAACTTTAGATTATATTATAATAAGATTACTTTATTAACTTTTCTGAAAACAGCCTCAGAAACCATTTAACATAACAGAAGAAATTGAATAAAATATGAAATTTCCAAAGGAAGAAGATATAAACGGGAGAAAAGCCTGAAAACGGGGGAGGAAGAGGGAAAAATGCTTTGAGAAAGCCGGGACTGTTTGCTACAGTTTTCTCTGTAAAGAATTATACGGATGTTAAAATGCCTCACCTCCAGACAGGCAAGACTAAAATCCGGCATTCAGCAAGCCCCTGAAGACAAGAAAGATCTTGAAGCGCACAGGGACTGAAATATAGGATAAATATTTTTTGGAATTATCGGTATAAAAAAGTTTAAATAAGAGAATTGTGCGAAATTCCCCATCCGGAATGAAGCACTCCCTGGAAGCCGGAGAAAAAAACACAAAAAAGGAGCTAAAAATAAGAGAAGAGTCCAGAAAGCCGGAAGTGTCGATGATAAAGTCTCACATATACAAAACAGCGATTCAACCAGGAATTTTTACAAAATAGATAATGAAACCCAAAAGTTAACTCCAAGGGAAAAGAGTTAAAAAGTTGGATTTCAATCGAGGGTTGGAAATATTTTAGGGGAAAGTGTTACTTAATGGACGGGAGAGACTCATCGAAATTGAGTAGTACACTCTGCCTTGCCTGAATTTTGGGGGATGTACTACAATCCACCTCCAGAGCGGTCTCGTTAACAATAGAACCATGGGTTCCTGTGCTTTCGAGGAAAAGTTGAACCTCTTCAACCTCTGGCTCTCGGAAATGATCCATTTCGAAGATATCCATAATAACACTAAACACGTTTTTGTGTAAGTGATCGGTAATCCGAGTCATCGGGAATAAACAGGATGCATGTAGTATTAATAATTTACGGGAACGGAAAAATAAGATGAAAGAGTAGTAAACTAGTTTATTAATATATAAATATTGTGCTCAGCTTACAGAACCCGATTTTCCAGGAGAAAGCCAGGCAGAACAAAAAGAAGTTATCTGCTTTTTAATCCAGTGACTAAACAAATAAATAGATTAATTTTCTCCATAAATACTCATTTTTTACCCCATTTAAAGAAACTCAAGCGTCTCCCCCTTCCTTAATGACCTCAAATGTGTAGTATATAGAAAGAATATAGAAACAGAATGTCGGTTCCCGATTAATTGAGAAACATATTCCGGAATTCAGGAGAGATTATTTCAGTGATCTTACCCTGCACTGTAAAAGGCTGAGACCGCTATCCACCCAGATAAATTATTTCCATAATACAGGGAGCGATATTTAGAATCCATCGAATTAAAACGCTTTCACCAGCCTGTCTTGAAGCCCTGAAAAAAAGACAGAAAAACAGACTTGAAAGAGAAATAAAACCAAAGTTTCTGTTTTTTTGCCCGGGTGTGTTCTCTTTTGAACTCACAAGCCCATCAGTTGCCTTCACTTTCGGGTTTTTCCCTTCCTTTTTGTTTTTGGGAAAGACCGCTCTCCTGCGTCAAGCAGGGCAAAAACGACAAGATACAGCGAATAACGATGTATGGATTAGATAGATCTATAATAATTTAGTCCCTTGGTGAAGAGAAGAAATAACGTTACTCACCCATAGATTACATAGATTAGTCCTCTTGAGCGAAGCGAAAAGGACTGCGGGCTCCCGAATCGCAATTCGGGCATTACAGGAAGAGAGGCCCGAAAACCCGAATCAAGACCCCGACCACAAGAGCAAGGAGTATTGTAAAGATAACAATTGCAGCAGTATCCTTCGTTCCGAGCTCGTGTTTAAGTACTGCAATCGTTGCCACGCAAGGGACATAGATAGTTGTAATTACTGCAAACTGGTACATTTGAAGGGGGGTCATTACGGCTGCGAAGTTGGCTGTACCTGCAAGTACTGCCAGGATCTGGAGGGCCATTTCCTTTCGGAGAATCCCGAAGACCAGAGCTGTTGCGGCAAAAGCCGGAAGGCCCAGAAGACCGACTGATATGGGTTCCACAAAGTTCTGGAAGATAGAAAGAAGTCCAAGGGCGTCGGCAATTCCCAGGGCTGCGCTCCCTACCAGCAGCAGTGGAAAAGCGATGTACAAAAATTCCCGGCTTTTCATCCAGGTTTTTCGGAGGGTGGATTTCAGTTCGGGTTTTCGGAGAGGGGTCATTTCCATGATAAAGCCGCTCCTCTCGCCCGGAAGGGTTCTTCCAAGAACCCAGCCCATTGCTGCAATGATGAAAACCTCCATCACATAGATTGAGACCGCGGGCCAGAACCCAACAAACGTCCCCACAAGTCCCAGAATAATAACGGTCCTTGCAGAGCAGGGGATAAGAGAGATGAGAACCGAAGCTATCCGCTTTTCCCTTCGGGTGCCAAGGGCGTGCACTGCCATAATTGCAGGGACGTTACAGCCAAACCCCAGAACCAGGGGGATAACGGCTCGCCCGTGAAGCCCCAGCTTATGGGTCAGGTTGTCCAGGAGAAAAGCTGCCCTTGTCAGGTAGCCCGAGTCCTCGAATATGGACAAAATGGCATAGAAAACTGCAATATACGGGATTGCAATTGCAAATCCGGCTTCCACCCCCCTCAGGGAATAAAGGATCAGGTTTCTGAAGAGAGGGGACATGCCAAGAGTCATTTCTTCGACGGGCTGGATTATATGAGGCTCAAAAAGGTCGTCCACAATCCAGGTCTCAAGGAAGCCCCCTACCCTGAAGACGAGAAGAAAAGTAAAGAGCAGGGCAGATATGAGTACCAAAATCCCGAAGTGAGGGGAGGTGAGAACCCTATCCACCCTGTCACGAAACCTTTTTTTCGGCTCAAACGACGAGACCACACTATCCACTATATATCCGGATTCTCCGTACAGGTCTCTTGCAACGGTATCCGGGACCGAAATCCCGTGATCAATCTCAAGGTTCTGTCGCAAGCGCCGGGCAGAAGAGAGAATGGCATTGGCTTCAGGAGGCATGCAGCAGAGTTCCACAAACTCGGCATCGTTCAGTAGAGCTGCAATTTTAACACTCTGGGATGTATCCGGAAAAGCATGGTCAAGACTGGATAGAGCCTGGAGGATCCACTGGCTGTACTTTACCCTGTGGTGCGCCTGGACTTTTTCTTTCTCTTCGAGCGCCTGGAGTATTACCTCGTCAAGCCCTACCCCCCACGTTGCAACGGTGGGGACTACAGGCAGGCCAAGGAGTTCTGAAAGTCTGTCCGCATCAATAAGAATCCCGAGCTCGGCGGCCAGATCCACCTGGTTTAAGGCAATAACCATAGGGATATCGAGTTCCAGAAGCTGCAGGGTCAGATAGAGGTTTCTCTCAAGCCTGCTTGCATCAAGGATGTTGACTATGACATCCGGCCGGTCTTCAATAAGAAATCTTTTCGTTACTTTTTCGTCTTCGTTTGCCACCCCGAGAGAATAAATTCCCGGCAGGTCAACTACTTCAACAGTTTTTCCCCTGGCTTTTACACTTCCTCTTATAAGCGCAACCGTAGTGCCGGGGTAATTGGACACCTCAACCCCGACCCCTGTAAGCCTGCTGAAAAAAACACTTTTTCCGACGCTCGGATTACCTATGAAGGCCAGCGTCACATCATAAGGAGAATCTTTTTGACTTTTATTGCCAGGGGTACAGCATGAGCTGGAAATCCCTATCATGCCTCCGTTAGTTTTTCCCGTAAAGTACCATCATTTTCCCGAATTTACGCAACTTTGCCTTTTGGAGTGATGAAAATTTTCTTTGCAATATCCCTTCCAAGAGCAATCTCAGACCCGACAGCCATTACAGAGATACAACCCTGTTTTTGCTTGCGCCGGACTTCAATATCTTCTCCGGTGAGGATGCCAAGTGAGGTTAAACGCTCTTTTGTTTCCCTCGGGAGGGTTACCCTTGCAACCGTGCCCGAACTTCCCTCTTTCATTTCATCGAGAGGGATGAATTTTTCTTCGCGCTGCAGGTTGCATTTATCGATATTGATCGGGTGCCCGTCAGGGCAGTACTCCGGATTACCCAAAAAATCGTAAAGTCTCTCAAGCACCGAGTCTGAAACCGCATGTTCAAGCTCGCAGGCCTCCCTGTGAGCTTCCTTTCTGTCAAAATCGAGGACATCAGCCAGGAAAGTCTCAAGCACCTGGTGTTTCCTCTTAATTCGGACAGCTTCTTCAGCCCCCTTTTCGGTCAATTCGACCCCTTGATAGGGTTTATACTCAACGAACCCCATAGAATGCAACTTTTTGATCATTTCCGTCACACTGGGTGAAGATACATTCAGTTCTTCCGCAATTTGTTTGGTTTTTGCAGGACCCTGGTTTTTCGTAATAAGATAAAGAATAGTTTCTAAGTACTCTTCAATTCGATCCGTATGCATTAACACCATCCCGCTAACACATGCCCGAAACTTTTCAGGACTGATAATTAGGACAACCTAAAAAGAATGATCGATAAATAAATAACTTTTGGTTTTTACCTGTTTAAATAAAATCAGATTGAAAAAGGTTTAAAAACAGAGGGTTTTCTCCCCCGAATGTCGGCATGAAAAAAATAAAATAACAGATTCGGAAGCCTTGTAATAAGAGCCTGGGATTCAGGAGTCCTGAAGTCCAGGAAGTCCTGAAGGTTCCTGAAAGGCTCAAGTGTCGATAGACCTGAGGACTGCAATCTCATTACAGTCTGGGAATTTGGGGCATCTGATGCAGCCAGACCAGATTTTCCGGGGAAGGCTGTTTTTATCCACGATATTGAATTCCAGGGTTTCAAAAAAATCGGGCACGTAAGTAAGAGCAAAGACTTCCTTCATGCCTAGTTCTTTAGCGTCCCCAAGACAGGCTAAAACAAGCTTCGAACCTACTCCTTTTCTTGCACAATCGGGCCGGACTGCGAGAGCAAGGATTTCTGCAAGGTCTTCCCAGACCACATGCAGGGCACAACATCCGACAATCTCGCCTTCTATCTCGCAGACATAATAGTCCCTTATGTTCTCGTAGATTTCACTCAGGGAACGAGCGAGCATGAGCTCATCCTTAGAGTAGGTGTTGATGATCTGTTTCATCTCAACAACATCACTTATCCTGGCTTTTCTGATCAATTCCTGTTTCCTCTGAAGCGGTAATTATGTTTTGCAATAGAAATTCTGCGGAATTATAAGCATTTGCCTCATTCCAACTAGGCAATACTGTACTTCTGGATAAGAAATTATCCATACCTGGGACCTGTCCCATAAGGCAAGTTTTCAAAACAAGTTTTCAAAACAAGTTTTCAAAAATTGCAGACAAAACAGGTACAAAACAGGCAGAATAGAACAAATGAAGTGAAACAGAGAAAGTGAAGAGGAAAGAATGAAACAGACAAAGTGGAACAGATCAGATGAAGAGGAAAGAATGAAACAGACAAAGTGAAACAGATCAAGAGAAGCGGACAGAATGAAACCGGTAAAATGAAACTTGGATAAAAAGATGCCGTGAAAAAGAGATAGAAATTGACGGGCGCGAAGGGATTTGAACCCCCGATTTACAGCTTAGGAGGCTGCCGCCATATCCGGGCTAGGCCACGCGCCCACAACGTAATTTCAGAAATACAGCATGCAACAGTATGCTAAAACCGCATTTCAGGTGAAGTATCCATAATACCGGCATAAGATATATATTTAATTATCGCTCCGGAGCACAGGAAGCCAGAAAACGCAGATATAAACAGATGCCTCGGGAAAGTTTTAAATTAAATGTAAACCATGACTTCAGAGAAGGTTAACAATGAATTTATGAACATAAGGAGTTACTTCGTCCTCAGAAATTAACTGAAAAAGAAGTTAACAATACACAGGATGCTCTGAATATACCCTCAGAAGCATTTGCTCTGAATATACCCTCAGAAGCATTGAATTTGCCTAATTCCCATTCGCCCCCGTTAAAAAGGCTACCTGGCGCTTTTTCAGGCAGAAGAATTCGAATAAACAATACCGATAAACAATAAAAAGCTGACAGAAACCCGGGTAAAAAGATAAAACCAAAAAAGGAAAAAAGTATGCACATGAGACATGATCATTCTTATCCCTTCCATACTCCCGAACTCCGAAAAATGGTCTTTGCCTCCCTCTTTGCGGCCCTGACTGCTGTGGGGGCCTATATACAGATTCCCATACCCTTTTCGCCTGTTCCTGTCACCCTGCAGGTGTTCTTTGTCCTGCTTGCAGGAAGCCTGTTGAAGAGCAAATGGGGAAGCCTGAGCATGATAGTATATACCCTGCTCGGCGTTGCCGGGCTTCCGGTCTTTGCAGGGGGCAGTTCCGGAATAGGAGTGCTTCTCGGACCCACCGGAGGGTACATTTTCGGATTCATACTGGCTGCCTACCTTATAGGCAAATTTTCCGAAAGGGCGGAGAGTGCCGGAAAATCAGGATTTGCAGTTAACGCCCTTAATATGGGAGCAGGAGTTCTGGTCATATATGCCCTTGGGGTTTCCCAGCTGATGCTGGTAGCCGAAATGGGACCACGGGCAGCTCTTACCCTCGGAGCCCTTCCCTTCCTGCCGGGAGAAGTGGTAAAAACTGCAGCTGCCGCATATATCGCTTCAAACCATAAAATCTAAATCAGTCATAAGCTTTAAAGCCCCAGACTCTAAAATTTCCATGGAAATTTAAAAAAAAGAATTCGATTCAGCATGATAAGGCTCGAAAATGTAAGTTACAATTACCCTGATGGGACCCCTGCCCTCCGAAACATAAATATTGGAATTAAAAAAGGGGAATACATAGGGATAACAGGCAAAAATGGAAGCGGCAAATCTACGCTTGCCCTTCACCTTAACGGGCTCCTGAGGCCTCAAAAAGGGAAGGTCCTGGTAAGGGGCATGGATACCGGAGATTTTTCAAAGCTCCAGGGGATCAGGAAACTTGTAGGAATCGTATTCCAGAACCCTGAAACCCAGTTTGTCGGCAGGACCGTAGAAGAAGACCTTGCATTCGGGCCCGAAAACCTCTGCCTGCCCCCGATAGAAATCCGTAAGAGGGTGGATAGAGCCCTTGCCGAAATAGGGCTTGGAAAATACAGGTACCGTTCCCCAAAGACCCTTAGCGGGGGGCAGGGACAGTGTGTGGCTCTTGCAGGGATCCTTACCATGGAGCCCGATTGCCTTATTTTTGATGAAGTAACATCCATGCTTGACCCTGATTCTGGAAAAGCTGTCCTCGAACGTGTAAAACGGCTGCATGAAAAAGGAAAAACCATAGTATATATCACACATAACCTTGAAGAGCTTCAAGCCGCAGATCGAATTATCGTAATGGATAGAGGGAAAATAGTGCTTGAAGGGACACCCGAAAACGTACTTTCGGACCTTTCTCTCAGGTACCTCGGGCTTACTCCCCCTTCCCTGATAGAACTTGCAGAGCGCCTGAAAAACCACGGAGTTGCGGTTCCCTGGGAAAAGACTTCTTCCCCTTCCAGCTTTGCGGAGGAGATATGCCGATTATTCTTGAAAACGTGAGTTTCTTCTACTCGAAAAATACCCCACTTGAAACAGCGGCCTTAAAAGATGTGAACCTGCGCATCGAAAAAGGGGAATTCGTAGGGATCCTGGGAGAAAAAGGGGCAGGAAAATCCACGCTTATAAAACTGTTCAACGGGCTTCTGCGCCCGGAATCTGGAAAAGTAACTGTTGACGGGCTTTCTCCTTTTTCAAAAGAAGTTAAAAGAAAGGTGGGTATGCTTTTTCAGCAGGCTGCAGACCAGCTCTTTTGCAGGACAGTGCATGAGGAGATAGCATTCGGACCCAGGAACTTCGGGTACTCGAAAAAAGAAACCGAAGAAAGGGTCTTTGAAGCCCTCGAAGCAGTTTCCTTCGACCGCTCAATGCTGCTTCGAGACCCTTTCAGCCTGAGTGGGGGAGAGATGCAACGAGTAGCCCTTGCAGGAGCCCTTGCCCTAAGGCCGGACTACCTTGTGCTGGACGAGCCCATAACAGGGCTGGACCCTGCCGGGAAAAAAGAAATTCTTGAGACCCTCAAAAAGATAAAAGACCAGGGGACTGCGGTTATAACCGTGACCCACAATCTTAAAGGGTTTTTTCCTCTTCTGGAGAAGATAGTGCTTGTCCGGGAAGGCAGGATCAGTTTTCAAGGCAGCAGAGAAGAGTACCTTGAAGCCAAGAATGTGCCCCTCCCCCCAGTCACGTCCATGATGCGGGAGCTTAAAGCAAGGGGCTTGCCGGTAAACCCGGCCATATTCACGGTTGAAGAAGCGCTTGAAGAGATCCTGAGAGTAAAATCGAGACTTGAAAAAGAAAAAACTGAAAAATGGTCTGAAACGGACTAAAAAACGTATCGAAAAAAAATGGATTGAGAAAAAAATAGAGTAGAAAAAATAGAGTGGGAAAAATCTGAAAGATAGATTGAAAAGTTGTCCGGAAAATAGACTAAAAAATCCTGAAAAAATATAAAAATAAAAAAATAGGAGAAACGAGAAAAAAGCATGCAAGAACCTGTTTTCAGTTACGTTCCAGGGGCTTCCTTTCTGCATAAGCTCGACCCCAGGACAAAACTTGCAGCCGTGATGCTGCTGGGCATTCTCACCTTCAGGACTGAAAGTTTTTTCGGGTTTGGAATGCTCTTTGCGTTCTTTCTTGCCCTTACATCGTGCTCCGGGCTGCCAGCCATAGTATTTTTCCGGGCAGTCAGGCCTATGCTACTGTTTATCACGTTTATCTTTCTTGCACAGCTATTCTTCACCGAAGGAAGAGTGCTGGCTTCGTTCTGGGTCCTGCACCCGAGTCTCGAGGGGCTTCAAGACGGGCTCAGGCTTTCTGCAAGGTTTATACTCCTCCTGCTTTTTGCCGCCCTTATGACAGCCACCACTGACCCCTCGGCAATTACCTGCGGAATAGAGAGAATACTGCGCCCTCTGCCCCTCCGCTGGCTGGGAGTAAGTTCCTTTGAGCTTGCGACAATGATGAACCTCTCCATAGCCTTTCTCCCCCTGCTCTTTGAGAGGGTTGAGCGGACGAAAGCTGCTCAGGCTTCAAGAGGCATGTATTTCGGGAAAAATCCCTTTCACTCAATCCCTGCCCTTGTCATACCCCTGATAAGGGGAGTGGCAAGAGATGCGGAAGAACTGGCTCTGGCAATGGAAAGCAGAGGATATCAGGGAACTCGCAGGACTTCGATACATGAGCTGTCAATGCAGAAAAGAGACTGGACAACCCTTTTAGCTCTTGTATTCTTTGCAGCCTTTATCCTGAAATTTTAAAGACCGAAAATAAAGACATAATCAAAGGCATAAATTAAAGGCTAAAGTAGAGACATAGAAAATATTTTTCAAACAATTTTTCTCTGCAGATGTCCGAAGCTCATTTTTCTGTTTATTTTTTTGCACTTTTCCGCTTTCTACCTCTTTTTTTATCCTGCTAACCTTACGCTGCGAACTTTGTCCCGCTAATCTTACCCTGCTAACTTTATTCTGCTAACTTCATCCTGCTATTATCTTTCATATTTCGCCATTGCAGACCAGAGCAGTTCTCAGAGCCTATCCGAAAAGTGTTGTGACCTGCTGTAACTTTTACAATTGGCAATATGCACAACTTAACTGATACTCGATATTATGACCTATTGTAACTTCTACAACATGACATTATTGACTTTTCGGATAGGTCTTTAGAAAGAGATTAATATATGAACAACTGTTCATACATTAATGCAAGAAAAATGCGATCGTGTCAACCCCGAGCAGATCGAAAACCTGCTGCAGAAAGTCCCTGATCCCGAATATATTACCCGGATGTCTGCAGTTTTTCAGGCGCTGCAATCGGATACCCGTCTGAAAATCCTTTTTTTGCTGAGGCAAAAAGAGATGTGCGTCTGCGAACTCGAGCAGGCCCTTGAAGTCACGCAGTCTGCAGTTTCGCATGGGCTTCGAACCCTCAGGCAGCTTGACCTCGTGAGAGTCAGGCGGGAAGGAAAATTTACGGTTTACTATATCGCAGACGAACATGTGCGCACCCTCATCGAGATGTGCCTTGAACATGTGGAGGAAAAAATATGAGCTTCGAATTCCTCAACGTCATCCCTACCCTTTTTTCGGGAATTCTCATAGCCTCCTGGAAAATTTTTGTGGAAGCTGCCCCTTACCTCATTTTCGGTTTCGGCGCTGCAGGAGTCCTCAATGTAATTGTGCCTGACCAGAAAATTGTGGACTACCTCGGAAGCTCGGCAGGAAAAGTCCGTTCCGTTATCAACGCCTCCCTGGCAGGGTTACCCCTTCCCCTCTGTTCCTGCGGGGTGATCCCTGCAGCCATGTCGATAAGGAAAAGGGGAGCAAACAGAGGCGCAACCCTGTCCTTTCTGATTTCGACTCCTCAGACCGGAGTGGATTCCATTGCGATCACCTATGCTCTCCTCGACCCTCTGATGACTATTTTTCGTCCGCTTGCAACTCTTATAACTGCCCTTCTTGCAGGACTTGCCGACAATCTCCTGATAGGTGAAGAAATCGAGAAAAAAGGAAGCAAAAAACAGGAAAATGCTGGAAAAAAAACAGAAATAGTTGCAGTTTCGACCCTCGTGGGGGTATCGGCAGCCGGAAGCAAATGCAGCTCCTCTTCCTGTGGCTGTAACGCAGCTGAAGCCCCGGTAACAGGAAAAAAAGAGCTGTCTGCCCTGAATACTGTGCCTTCAAAAGCCATGCCTCTGGAATTGAAGGCAGAATCTGTGAAGGGTGCCCTACCTCTCACCCCCTCCCCGGCAACACAGGCACCTGAAAGTAAAACTTCTTTATGCAGCTGCGGACACTGCGGGCAGGAGAAAAAGGAAACAGGCTCTGAGGGAAGAAGTAAAAGGTCATTAAAAGAGCATGTTCTGAGAGGGCTGAAATATGCCTACATCGAACTTCCCGGAGACATCGCGAAGTGGATGCTGATTGGAATCCTGCTTGCAGGGACAATTTCCTATGCTGTCCCGGAAACCCTGATTCAGGAATACCTGGGGGGAGGGCTAGGGTCAATGCTGGTCATGCTTGTAGTGGGCATTCCACTTTATATCTGCGCTACAGCTTCGACCCCTCTTGCCGCAAGCCTCGTAGCCAAAGGGATGAGCCCTGGCACAGCTTTTGTTTTCCTCCTTGCAGGCCCTGCAACCAATGCGGCAACCATAACCATGGTCGTCCGGTTCCTCGGAAAACGCTCGGCAGCCCTCTACCTCGGAGTGATCTCCCTGTGCGCCCTTGGAGCAGGAATCCTGCTTGACTGGCTTTACCTTAAGCTGGGAGTCAGTGCAACTGCAACGCTGGGAAGTGCAGGAGAATTACTTCCTGAAGGCATCAAGATCGGTTTTGCAGCCTTCCTGCTCCCTCTAATGCTGTACGGAAGCTTCCGCAGGGGGCAAGAGTGCGGCTGTACAGAATGCCATTAAAAGGAGATAACGGAAAGAAATCGAAGAGAAAATAATGAAAAATGCAGGATAAGTACCAGAATAATATAAATCCTCAGAAATAGAATATATCATTATGCAGGAAAATCCCGAGTTTGAGGAAAAAAAGGAACCGAAAGAGAGTGATTTCAAGGCCCCAGGGGAACTTGAAACCGGCTATACGGAGAAATCATGGGAAAAACCTGAAAAAACAATGGAAGAAAAAGAAGCCGGCATAGAGCCTACTCCCCAGGAAAGAATAGAACCGAAAGAAAGCGATTTCAAGGCTCCGGGAGAACTTGAAACCGGCTATACGGAGAAATCATGGGAAAAACCTGAGAAAACAGAGGAAGAAAAAGAAGCAGGAAAAGAGACTGGAGAAGAAGCAGGAAAAGAGACCGGCGAGGAAGAACGCACGGTTTATACAATGAAAAAGCGCCTGACAAAAAGTAAGAGCGACCGCATGCTCTTTGGAGTCTGCGGCGGGCTTGGGAAGTACTTCGGGATTGACCCGACTTTTGTAAGGCTACTCTTTGTGCTCCTTGCCTTTGTAAACGGGATCGGAATCGTCCTATATATTATTCTGGCAATAATCATGCCCTCGGAAGAGAGCGTTCAGATGGTGCCCGAAACTCGGAAGAGCAGCTAAGGAAAAGACTCAGACAAAAGAATGGAAAACAGCATTTTGAGAGACTACATTATGCCGGGAATTTATATATCTTCAGTTCCGGCAGATTATTTTTTCTTTGTCTTAAATCTGACAGTATAGTGCCAGAGGTTTCCTTCAACTTTATCCAGGATAAGGCCAGCTTCTTCGCCTAACCTGATAGTAGTAGACTTTAAAGGGTAATCAGGATCAGGTAAAAATTCAGTTACTGCAAGAATTCCACCAGGTTTCAGAACTCTTTTTATCTCCTTTAAAACCTTATTCTTATCAGGAATTTCCTGAATAACTGTTATTGCATATACCAGATCGAATGAGTTATCATCAAAAGGCAGATTATGCGCATCTCCTTTTATAAGCTTGATGTTCCTGATATCTCTGTTTTCTGGTCTTGATAGTTTCTCCTTTAACTGCATTAACATTCCTGGTTGAATATCAAGAGCATATACTTCTCCTTTAATTCCAACAGTCCTTGCAACGAAAGTTGTAAACGCTCCACTTCCGCATCCAACCTCCAGAACATGCATTCCTTCTTTTATCCCACTTCGATCTATCAATTTATCAGGGGACTGCAATTTTCGTCTAAAATCGCTATCTAAGAAACGTCCCATAAATGGTGGGGGTGAAAGTTTATAAAATCTTTTTATAATTCTTATTGCAATTTGCAATAAAACAAAAAGACCTGAAATTATCAGTAAAATCCTCGTAAATACCCGCATATTTAACCACCTTTATAGTATCAGCAGTCGCGATTTTCCTTACTTCTGAAACCCGTTTTTAAAACCGTTTTTTACAATGAAGTATAATCAAAAAAGACATTGAAGATTATGGAATCGGCTTATTATGCAACCAAAAGTGACTCCATGTTTGATTTGAAAACGGCCGGGTTGTTGGGTACGCCTTGATAATTTAGCGTCATTATCATAATAACTTTACCTGCTATCCGAATTTCAGAATATAACCAAAAAATCATGAAATTGGCTGTAATGAAGGCTTTTCCTGTGAATTATTAACAAAAGGAATTGTAGAATCAGGAACATTAGAAGATTTACGGCATTTAACCCGAACTACGGTTACTGCAGATTTTGCTAATTAAAATATTGATTTGTATATGCCGCCTGATGTATACGATATATAAGAAAGGAGAAAAATGGAGATTTTCAGTGGGCGCCAGTGCTATGGAGAAGGTTATACGCACCCTGACCCCTTTGATCTGAAATCCCTGAAAGCGGAGCCAGCTACCCTGGAAGAATTGTCTATGCGTCATTACGGCGATGAATCAAAGGAAGCACTTCAAGGTGAAGATGAAAGAAAGCAACTTCACTGGTATGGGAGTTGTTCTCCGTATGTTACTGCGCCGGGATCGTTTTGTATTGCCCGTCTGAACACTGCTTCCTCTGCTGATTTATGCCGGGTTGCTTGTTTCCTTTTTGTGAATAAGTAGAGGTTTCGACACTGCCGGGTTCTTGGATGGTGAGATTAACCATTGCGGTCGCAGTTGGTTTTTTGTGGGAATCGGCTTATTAGCGGCATAACTTTATGAAGATACCGGAAGCACCCTGGAGGTTGTGTTTGTTTATTATTTGCCAGTCTTATTCCCATGGTATTGAGTAATTTCCCATCGGTTTATCGTATGCTATTTCACCCCGCCGGGATTTAGAGGCAGGACTGTTCCAATCTAAGCCTTGCCCGGCTGAAGCAGCTCCTTGTCTGAGCAGCCCACCTGGGTTGACCTGGCGACAGCATAAAAATACGAGAATAAGCCGGACTATAGGTATGATTTTCGTTGGCGGTTCAGTAAGGCATACGTTGTTTAAAGAGACATTATTTTAAAGAGAAGTGCAGCACAGACTTCGGGAAAAAGCGGTAGCGACGAAGGGAACAATTGCTGAAAAAGGAACAAATATGATTGAAAGTTGTGGGAATTTCAATAAAAAGTACAGGAACTTTAGGAAGAAAGTCAGGATTAATTTACCAAAGATTAGTCAAAAGTAGGCAAGAGGAATAAAGCGGGCTCGAAGGGATTTGAACCCCCGACGTCTGGGTTAGAAGCCCAGCGCTATATCCTGGCTAAGCCACGAGCCCTGGTTGCTTATTCTACTGCGGAATACGAAATGCGTCTTCTAAGATAAAAGCCTTTTGTATGAACGTATTACTTGGGGCGGTATAAAATCTTAAAATATTTATGTGGAAGCGGAATTGTAATATATATTCAATACCTACCCGCTTTACTTGGAGTGTTTTTTAAAAATCTCAGTATGGCAACTCTCCCTGAGTTAGGAGTATATTTAAATGCTCTGTATAGAGCTTACATACCGCGAAGAGTGAAAAAGTAAAATGGGCTATTCGCTTGTAGATTAAAGACTGTACTGGATCGAAAGCGCCAGTTAAGTATTCAACAGGCAATCAAAAATTGAAAGGATGATTTGCAAATGAGTGATTTACTGATTTATTTAAACGGGAAATTTGTCCCCAAAGACGAAGCCAAAGTTTCGGTCTATGACCACGGCTTCCTTTACGGAGACGGTGTGTTCGAAGGCATAAGGGCATACAACGGACGTGTCTTCAAGTTAAAGGAGCACGTTGACAGGCTTTATGACTCGGCAAAAGCAATCGCAATGGACATACCCGTCACAAGAGAGGAAATGACCGAAATAATCCTTGAGGCCCTCAGGAAAAACAACCTCAAAGATGCTTACATCCGTCCCATCGTCTCAAGAGGAATCGGCGACCTCGGGCTTGACCCCCGTAAGTGCGGGAAACCAAGTGTCATCGTTATTGCCCAGGGCTGGGGGGCCATGTACGGAGACCTTTACGAAGTAGGGCTTACCGGAGTTAGCGTCTGTGTCCGGAGAAATGCCCCGGATGCCCTGTCCCCGAACATCAAGTCCCTGAACTATCTCAACAACATCCTCGCAAAGATAGAAGCCAACGAGAAGGGAGGAGACGAAGCTATTTTCCTTGACCATAACGGGTTTGTCTGCGAGGGCTCGGGAGACAACATCTTCGTCGTCAAGGACGACAGGGTCCTGACCCCCTTCACAATAAGCAACCTGAAAGGTATAACAAGGGCCACAGCCATCGAACTTCTGGACGAAATGGGATACAAGGTTATCGAATCAAACCTCGGCCTGTTTGACCTTTACACAGCAGATGAGATCTTTGTCACAGGAACTGCAGCCGAATCGGCCCCCGTGACCAGACTTGACGGAAGAGTCATAGGTACAGGCAAACCCGGGCCTCTCACAATGAAAATGGTTGAAGCCTTTGCGAAAATAACCCAGAGCACGGGAACACAAATTTATAAATAAAAGTGTCTGCTCAAGAAAAGAGCGCAACCCAAGGTAAAAAACGAAAACTGCGGGATTTCCCGCCAAAATCTTTTTTGACCAGAACCTTTCTCAATCAGCCCCACCGGGATCTATTTCTTTCGAGGACCATGGTCCATTATTTCGATGTTTCAGGCCAAACCTTTCGGTCAACCACGTACACTTTTCTCCTGCACTCTCCGGCAAAAATTCAGACTGTGAGAGTGATTGCGGATGCAAGAACAGATTGATATGCACCGGAAAATTCTATTAAGGGGAAAATTCCATCTGAAAACCGATAAGATTACAGGTTTGACTCTCATGAAACGCAAAGAATTTCGGGAACTTGTCCCTGTGGAGGAGGCGCGGAGAATAATAAACCGCCTTCAGATCCGGCCTGAGAAAGAAAACTCGGCCCTTGAAAACGCTTATGGAAAAATCCTTGCAGAGGATATTGTTACCGAAATTAATGTCCCCCCCTTCTCCAGGGCAACAATGGATGGCTATGCGGTCCGGGCAGAAGATACGTATGCCTGCAGTGAAACGGAGCCTGTAAAGCTGAAACTGCTTGGAAATATCCCTGCGGGCTCGGACGTCAGCTTCAAGGTCTCGGCAGGAGAAATTGTAGAAATTGCGACAGGAGCCCCGATCCCTGAAGGGGCTGATGCTGTGGTTATGGTCGAGTACAGCTCCGAAGAAAACGGGACTGTGCTCATCTTCAGACCTGTAGCCGGGGGCGAAAATGTCATGAAAGCAGGCTCAGATATCCTGAAAGGAGGAAGAGTGCTGCGCAGGGGAAGGAAACTGGGCACAAGAGAAATAGGTGTCCTAGCCTCCATAGGAAAAAAAGAAGTCCCCGTACTCAGGCTGCCTGTCGGGATAATTTCAACGGGGAACGAGCTCGTCAGTCCTGGAGGAAATCTGGCTCCAGGAAAAGTATACGACGCAAATTCTTATACCCTCTACACAGGAGTTCAGGAATGCGGAGCTTTCTCCCTGCTTTACGGGGTCGTGAAGGACGACGAAACCGGGATAAGGAAGGCACTTGAAACTGCAGTTTCGGAGTGTGCCCTGATCCTGACTTCAGGCAGCACGTCCTCCGGGACAGGGGATGTGATGTACCGGATAATAGACGAAGTCGGAGAAACCCTTGCTCACGGGATCAACATAAAACCGGGAAAACCCGTGGTCATAGGCATTATAAAAGGAGTCCCGATTATCGGGCTTCCCGGAAACCCTTCATCTGCCTTAATGATCTTCAATGAATTTGTGGCACCTTTTCTGAGAAAAGCCCTCGGAGCAGAGGCAGGAGTACGAAGAACGGAAACTGGGATTCTGGGTACGGTCCTCCGCTCCGAAGGGAGGCAGCAGCTCCTTCCCGTAGGCCTGGTCCGGGGACGGGTTTATCCTGCAGACCGGGGTTCAGGGGCCATAACCTCTCTTTCCGAAGCCGACGGCTTTATAGAAATCCCACCTGAGACCGAGTATATGGAAGCCGGAACGGCCGTGGAAGTGACCCTTTTTGGAGAGGTTGAAAAGCCAGACCTGCTCATAGCAGGAGGGTTCTGCCCAGGGCTTGACGTCCTGGAAGACCTTAGCGGACTTCGGTTCAGGACCCTTTACACCGGCTCAAGCGGGGGTTTCAGTGCAATTGCCGCAGGCACGGCAGATATCGCAGGCGTGAATATGCCCTCAAAGCGCCCGGAAAACCGGAGAGAAAGCCTTCCAGGTGAAATCCGGTACAATGCTCCGACGATAGAGAATATGGGGCTTTCGGAAGTCGTGCTTGTCAAAGGATACAGGCGAGAAATGGGGCTCCTTGTTCAGCAGGACAGCCCGGTTTCCGGACTTGAAGCCCTGCCCGGCAAAAGGCTGATCAATCGAAATAGGGGTTCGGGCACAAGAGCTCTTCTTGAGCTGAAAATAGAGGAACTGGCAGAGAAAAAAGGGATAAGCAAAAAGGAGTTTACGGACTCAATCCCTGGATACGGTTCCGGAGCGAAATCCGAAGTTTCGGTCTGCGAGGCTGTGCTTTCAGGAAAGGTTGATGCCGGAGTGGGCTTAAGGAACTGTGCGGAAAGAAACGGCCTGAAATTCGTGAAATTTGCAGAAGAAGAATACGACTTCCTTATCAGAAAAGAGGTTCTTGACGTCCCTGAAGTGCGAAAATTCCTGAAAACTCTCAGCTCCGCAGAATTTGCCTCAAAGCTTCCGGCAGGGCTGCAGGTCTATGAGAGAACCGGGGAGATTATTTCCTACTGAGGGAACTGTCTGCCAAATCTAAAAATTAAACGGGCTTCCCGGTTCATTCCTTTCTTTTTTGAGAACATACTCCCATGTTCTTCCTTGCATTCCAGAGGTATCATAATTCCGGCAGGCTGTCAGAACTTCAAAGAAAATAAAACTGCCCTGGAGCAAAACCCGGTTATGGTAAACCTTTTCTCAGAAACTTAATTTCCAAAAATATATCCGTCTTTTTATTCATTGAATTTATAAAAAAATATTGCGGAAAAAGCTCCGGAATTTTAATTAGCAGGATTCAGGAGTTGTATCCAAGAAAAACAATCGAGTACAGGCTTTTCCGAAGGATACCGGACACTGACTTTACAGGGAAGTACTGCCCGGTTATAGGGTTAAGTCACAAATACAGCCAGAGGAATGAAAAAGTTCAGAAAACAGTAAAAAAGAAGAAAGACAGCAAAAAAGAGAACTAAGAATCGAGAAAGGGAACCAAAAATCGAGAAAAGAATTTGATAAGGGGGACTCGATATATGGACAGTGTTAAAGTAAATGTTAGGTGGATCGATGGTTATTATGAGTCATTCGATTGTACAGAAGTTAGATTTGGTCTGGACCTTCTGTGGATGGAATTGACCGATGGAAGAAACCGACATATTCCACTTCGAAGCGTACGCTGGTTTTCCGTTACACCGGCAAGCCGTGAAACTAAAGTGACAACATAAAGTAGACTATATAAATGGAAACAACCGGAGTGAATTCACTGCTATGCACGGACTTTGCCCATCAATAGTTCCTACCATAGATTTTTGATTCCATGGTTTGCATGGGAGCGATTATTCAGAGAGATTATTCAGAGAGATTATTCATTCTTAATTCGATCACGTAAGTCCTGCTTGCGATACTCATGAGGAACTCTTTTTCAACAACCTTTAAATATTATTATAATTATAAAGACATACAAATATATAAGGATATTTCTACCGGAATATTTTTCCGATTCCCGAACCAGTAAATAAAACCATTCCATAGTTATATATATTCCATCCAACTATTCAGGATAAAATATCCAGATAACGGATCTGTTTTGGATCAAAAAAGGTTTGTAGAGACCGTTTGGGTGCGGTTTATTTTTCACATACAAAAGATCATTTCTTCAGTCCCGAAATCGGCAGGTTCCAGATGAGCAGCATACAGGAGCAAATACAGGAAGTAGAAGACGAAATCCGAAAGACCCAGTACAACAAGGCAACTTCTCACCATATAGGTAGGCTGAAAGCCAAGATAGCCCGTATGCGGGACGAAATTGAGAAGAAAGCCTCTTCAAAGGGTGGAGGAGAAGGGTACTCGGTCAAGAAATCGGGAGACGGTACCGTAACTCTCGTGGGCTTCCCCTCGGTAGGGAAATCTACCCTTCTGAATAAGGTTACGGGAGCAAAATCAGAGGTAGGAGCATACGAATTCACCACCCTTACCGTCGTGCCTGGCGTGCTTGAACACAAAGGCGCAACCATCCAGTTCCTCGACGTTCCAGGACTTGTAAAAGGCGCATCGTCCGGGCGCGGCCGCGGGAAAGAAGTAATTTCGGTCATAAGAAACTCCGACATGGTTATCTTTTTGCTCGATGTTTTCCAGCCCAAGCACTATGAAGTGCTCATGGACGAACTTTATCAGGCAGGAATCCGGGTGGATGAGGTGCCCCCTGACGTCACCATCAAGAGAAAGGACAGGGGAGGAATCGAGATAAACTCGACAATCGACCTTGACCTCGATGAAGAAACCATAAAAGCCGTGCTGGACGAATACAAAATCCACAATGCCCATGTCCTTATAAGGGAAAATATCACTGTGGACCAGCTTATCGATGTAGTCCTGGGCAACAGAAGTTATGTCCGCTCCCTGACAGTGGTCAACAAAGTAGACCTTGCCTACCCTCAACTGATAGAAGAATGCCGGAAATTGTATCCCAAGTCGATTTTTATCTCGGCTCATGAAGGCATTAATATCGAGAATCTCAAGGACTCAATCTACGACTGCCTGGGTTTTATCCGGGTCTACCTCAAACCTCAGGGACAACCCGCAGATATGGAAGAGCCTCTTATAGTAATGAGCGGGACAAACATAGGCCAGATTTGCGACCGCCTGCACCGTGATTTCCGCAGGAAGTTCCGTTATGCTCAGGTCTGGGGCCCGTCTGCAAAACACCCCGGGCAGAGAGTAGGACTTGAGCATATCATGGAGGATGAAGACATCCTTATGATAATTATCCAGAAATAAATGGTCGCCAGAAGTAAAGTAATCACCAGAAGTAAGTAATCACCAGAAGTAAGTAATCACCAGAAGTAAAAGAAAAAGAAAAGCGAAAGGAAAGAAAAAGGAAAGCGAAAGGAAAGAAAAAGGAAGAAATCAAGCTTTCGCGTACTATGGTTTTTTGAACACGATTTTTTGAATACTATTTTATTCAAATGATTTTTTCGAACTATTTTTTTTCAAATCTAACCTATTTTTAACTGATCTTTTTAATTTTGCCAATTTTTTGATTTTGCCGATCTTTTCGAGTTTATACACTCTTAAAGAGCCTGCATTGTTTGCGAATTGCCGGAAAAAACATTTCTCTTTCTGTCGTTCTCGGATTCAATCGGACCCTTAGCTTCGACTTCCTCCTCGAATTCCGCAGCATATTCATCCGGGCTTTTCCTTGGGGACCGTTCAGAGGCTTTTCTTTGAAGCTCAATCTTTACACTCGTTCCGATACCACACCTTTTCTTTGCAGCTTCAAGAATAGCTGCCAGCATTCCGGAGTAAGAAATATTCGCATAAGCTGCCATTTTTGCGAGGTGCCCATCCCAGCACCAGCCGGGGTTCGGGTTTACTTCAAGCAGTTTTGGCCTGCCTTCGGCGTCAAGCCTCCAGTCAAAGCGGGCATAGTCACGGCAGCCCAGCCTTGTGAAGAGAGCAAGACAGCACCTCACAATTTCCTTTTCGGTCTTTTCAGGAAGGCCGGCCGGCACTGATTTGATTTTCCAGTAGGGAGAGTCAGGGAGCCATTTGGCTTCGTACCCGCAGATCCTGGGGAGGTCTTCAGGGACTGCAGAATAGTCTTCTTCCGTGATAGGCAGCACGGTACAGAAAGGCGGGTTTCCGATGATTCCGACACTGATGTCTTTCCCGGGAAGGAACTCTTCCAGCAGGAAAGGCTTGTCTGCCCCTATTTTTTCCCTCGTCTCCTTCATAATATCGAATATTTCTTCCCTGCTGTGGACAATGCTTTTCTGTGTGATCCCGTAACTTGAGTCTCCTGAGTTGGGTTTTACCAGCAAGGGAAAAGAGAGGGAAAAACTCGAAACATCAGAATCCCCGGTAACGAGAACTCCTTTTGCCACAGGAATCCGCATTTCTCGGGCGGCTCCCCTTACAAGAGACTTATCATAGCAGAAAGAAAGGCACTGAGGCCCCGCCCCCGTATAAGGGATGTTGAACTGCTCAAGCAGGGCAGGAACATGGAGCTCTTTTATGGGGTCGTTGTTAAAACCTTCATCGCAGAGGTTGAGTACAAGGTCAGTTTTTCCTGCCCTCTTTTTGAGGTCTTCGAGCAGGGTCTCGTGCCTGTCCAGGAAAGTGAATTTCATGTAAGGAATCTCGGAAAGTGCCTGTTTCATCCTGTTAACGGTTTCTAAATCGTCATCGTCAAATACGCACGCAGGCTTGACCTGGTCTTCCTTTCTCGGGTCTCCGAGCACCACAACAACATTAAGGGGCTTTTTACTCTCAGCATTCTGAAGAGAAGAAGATAGCGACGGCCAGGCTTTCTCAACAGTTGCCGAAAGCAGGATTCTCTGTCCCATCATTCCTGCATCCTGGGTCCCTGTTGATACCGGGCTGAAGGTTGTGTGAAAGGTCGGGATGCTAAAACCTGATGCGGTAAGCAGCTCAAAAAGGCTTTCCCTGTTGTACAGCCTCTCAGCATAAAACTGATCCGCAATTATTCCCCGGTCGTTGCGACATATAACCTCCCTGCATATAAGGCGGTCACCATCAGAAGAAAGGGCTCTTTCCCTGCATACGAAGTACTTCCTATCCAGCCATTCCCATGATCTTGGCTGGAAATTCTTTTTCATATGGTCCCCATCTACGGCATCAATAAAAACCCTGCCCCCGGACTTCAGTACTCTGAAAACCTCCTCAAGCACTTTTCGGTCATGCAGAGTGGAATCGAAATATCCGAAGCTGTTTCCAAGGATGGTTACCACAGAGAAAGTATCAGATGGGTAAGGCAGTTTTCTGGCGTCCCCTTCCCTGAACCTGACCTGCAGGTTTTCCTTCTGAGCCCTTGTTCGGGCTTTCCGGATAAGGTACTGGGACCTGTCATAGCCTTCAACGTTTGAAAACCCCCTTCTTGCCAGTTCCAGGACATGCCTGCCCTGGCCGCAGCAAAGGTCAAGAACCATGTCTTCAGGGTCTAGTCCGAGAATGGAGACAAGAAGATCCGCCTCTTTCCTTGTAACTTCCATATCATCCAGAAGATCAGCATCGGTCTTGAGGTAAAGTGAGTTAAAAAGAGTCTGCCACCAGTCGGATCGGACATGAGGTTCAAGGTCATCAACGGGACCGAGGGTTTTCGTCTGTACGGTACCTTTAGCGCGTTTGCGCCTGGGATTTGAATCGGTAGTATTCTGGGTCATGATCTGATATCTTCCAGAAAAAAGTGTATGTGCTTTCAGTATATCAAGTTTATCTGAGGGTTGAATACCCTTTATATACTGATAGAGTTATCGAACTGGATTTATTTAAGGATTAATAGGATTTGAAAGGATATTTAGAGATATAATAGGTGTTTTATCTTTATTTGGAGAAATATTATTGTTTTTAAAGGTTAAAAGAATATAAAGTAAATAATAAGATCTGAAAATTAAATTAAAAGGCTAATTCTGGCGAATTTGATAAAAAAATGTTTCACCTTCTTTCTCAGCATTCTGAAGAATTATAACATTGCTTGCAACGCCCAGGATTAGAAGATTCCCCGCAATTGTACTTCCAGCGGCAAGTGCCATCAGCTGCCCCTGAGAGACCCCGGTTCCCATTGCAGGAAGATAGAGCGCAACAAAGGGTACATTAGAAATAAGCTGGCTGAGTCCTATGCTGAGAGCCAGGATCATAAGAACCGAGCCTAATTGCGGGGACATTCTGCCGAGAAGTTCCTGGCAGGTTCCGGAAATCCAAACACTTTCCATAAGCACGAACATCGAAACAAAGAAGACCAGAGTTGTCCAGTCAATGTTCTTTACAACTTCGGTTCGCCTTTTACTGAGCAGCAATGGAGAAGCTGAAAGAAGGGCAATCCAGCTCAAACTGAAATCCCGGGAAGGCAAAAATTCCACAAGCAGGATACTACAGGCAATAAGAGCCAGCAGGAGGGAAAGAGCTTTTTTTGAGATTTCGGCAAGTTCGGGATCGAAAATGACCACTTCAGAATGGACCAGGGAAGGTTTTCCGAATTCCCGGCTGAAAAAAAACCTGAGTACTGCGTAAGCAAGTGCAAGGTTTATAAGAGTAGGCAGAGCAAGTGAGCTCAAAAAAGCCACAAAGGAGATTCCAGATTTCCGTCAATTGCGATCAGAAGGTTCTGCGGGTTTCCGATAGGGCTCATGACGCTTCCAGTGGTTATTCCGAAATCCAGGGCAAAGATCATGAGTTTGGGAGAGACCTCGTATTTCCGGGAAAAACATAGAACAAGCGGGGTACCCATAATAGCAAGGGTGTCATTCATGAGGACTGCGGAGAGCAGCCCTGTAGAAAATATCACAAGCAGGGTCAGTTGATCCGTATTCTTCGCCCTTGAAACAATCCGGCTCCCAGGCCAGGCAAGATATCCGCTCCTGTTAAGCGCTTCCCCCACACAAAAGGCCCCGAATAAAAAGAGGAGCACGTCCAGGTTAATTGATGGAGAGCTTCCTGAGGCGAGATTTCTCCGAGCAATAGCACCAGGAGAGCCCCGAGGGTCATAACCTGCCAGGTCTGCAGCCTTAAAGACCCGACCTGCAGAAGAGCGGTAAGGGAGAGGACACCAAGGAGGACGAGCACCGAAAGGTCGGGTGAAGACACAAAGAGGATATCAAAGACTCTGCTGCCATAAATCCCGCAAGCTGATCGACATAAGTTTCGAAATTCTATTTGTATAAACTTCAAATGTGATATATTTGCAAGTATTAATTACCTGCGCTCGCACATGCAGGCTCATGAAAAAGTAGTTCATGGGAGCAAGGGAGAGTACATTCCTGACAGGCAGCTAGCGGGATACGAAACGCTTAAAATGGACTGAACAATATTTCAGAATATGACGATATGGTTTCCGTTCTCTGCAACCATCCGGGAGGAAGAGAATTCTTATGTTTCAATCTGCCCCGAAGCGGATGTAATCTGTAGAGGAGAAACTGTAGAAGAAGCCGTTGAAAACCTGAAAAAAGAGGTTGAAAAATTCCTGGGAGAAGAACTTCCCCAGGGCTTTTCGAAAATTGTGTATTACTGATTTTTGTGGGTTTTCATATTATCAGACAGCTTCTGATACCCTTACCTGCGGTCATATTTTGACTTTCCATTACTGTCATATTTTAATTTTCCATTAATTTTTGTCTCATTTATCAGCGAAAGCGCTTCAGTGGGAATATAGACCTTATCAGTTGCTGGAGCGTAGACAACTATTCCCTCGAGCTCATGGGTTACGCCGCCCTTGACAAGAATATTCTTGTTTACCGGAAGTTCGGCATCTCCGATCTTGAGCACAGGGTTTTCAGGGTCGATTGTGTTAAGCTGGTACTCATCTGCGGAGAATACATTTCCAACCTCAACAAAGAGTTGCTCATTTGTCTCGGCCAGGTCGAATCTAAGTTTGTCAGCAATATATTCAGCAATTTCGGTATTATCCATGTACCCTGCAGGGGAATCGGGACCATAAGCCCAGAGAGGGACGTCTTCTCCGCAGTGCCCGTGGGTTGTCCAGCCGATTACGGTGTAATTCCGGCTAATGACCTCGCTGATTGCGTAGTCAAGAGAGGTCCCGTTGTTTTTGAGGGAAAGGATTTCGTCTACGTCCTCATCTGTGGCATCAATGCCCCACCAGGTTTTCAACTGGGATTTGATGTTATCGGAAGAAAGATCCTCTCCGATTTTATTAGCCACTCCCGCCGCAGTGATATTCATGCCTTCAAGAGGGTTTACCACGTCTTCTACGCTAGTATCATCATATTCCGAGTCATAATAACTCCCTATGGTCATCCCGCCGGTATTGTGGTCAGGGAATATAATAACAAGGGTGTGCCCGTCTGCTTCGGCGAAGTCGACCGCGACTTTGACAGCTTCGTCAAAGGCCAGGAAATCGGTTACTTCGTAAATCGGATCGTTGGCATGCCCTGCCCAGTCTACCTGGCTGCCTTCCACCATCAGGAAAAAGCCATCTTTGTCCTCAGATAGAAGTTCGATGGCTTTTTCAGTCATATTGCAAAGAGAAGGTTCCTCCGGGGCAAACTCAGCGCGGTCGATGTCCGGCTGCATATGGCTGCCGGCGAAGAGCCCCCATGCCTTCCCGGAACTCAGGGCGAGCATCTCGGTCTCGTTGTCAACGTACTGGTAACCTCTGCCGAGAAGGACTTCAGTAAGGTTTTCCCCGTCAGTCCTCTTGCCGCCGTCGGCTTTTGGGAGGAGGTACTGCGAACCGCCGCCGAAGACCACATCGATGTCTTCGTACACCATCTGTTCCATAATTTCGCTTTCATTGTTCCTGTTATCAACGTGGGATGCAAAAGCGGCAGGTGTTGCATGAGTCACCCTGGAGGTCGCAACAAGCCCGGTAGCTTTGCCTTCTAGTTTTGAGCCCTCAAGGACTGTTGCGAGCGGGCTGTAAGGTGCAACCATTGACTCCTCATCCAGTGTAGTCAGAAGAGTATCGTTTCTGGGACCAACACTTACGAAACCGTTAGTTGTCTTGAACCCGGTAGCAAATGCCGTTGCGGCAGAAGAAGAGTCCGTAATTACCGAGTCGGCGCTGTAAGTGGATACCGCTCCTGCTAACATTTCATCAAGCTGCAGGGGTTCTCCGCTATACCACCTGGCAAGAGTCTCTACACTCTGAGAGCACCCGTCGGGGACCATGACAATAACGTTTTTTACTTTGGCTTCCGACCCTGCAACAGGTTTGCAGTTAACGGAATCGTTGAAATCGGCATTGTTATTCAAATTGCCTTTCACAGCTACTGCAGAACCGACGTTTCCAAGCAGCAGAAGCCCTATGATGGAAAAAGTTAGCAAAATATTTGTTTCCTTGCTTTCCATGAAAATTCCTCGAACTGAGAGCAGATTTTAAAGAGCAGGCTTGCATGTCAGGCCATACTCAGAATTTAGATCTCATATTTGAGGAGGAAGCCAGCTGTATTTGAATTTTTCACATATAAAATATATATTGGACGATAGACAATGCTGGAAAAGTACAGCTATATAACCCTATTTTGCAGTATCTTGAATCTGGCAAAATACCCGTCTATATCCCTCCCCTCATCTATCATTAGAATTAATAAGTGAAAAAAGTAAATAAGTCATTGAAAACGGGGAAAAAATAGAATGAAAAATTCCGAGAAGAACTTTCCCGGAGCTTTTTAAAAACTGTGCAACACCGGATAACCGTGTAGTACTGGACAACCGTGTTGCTGAATTAATCCTGTTATTAATAATTGCGTACTACGGAATAACTTAACTTTTGTGCCGCTAAGGCTTATTTTTCGGAAAAATTCTGAAAACAAAAGCCTGAAAAAAGGCTTCAAATCCCGGCTTTTACCGCATCCCAGAGCATTTCCATCTTTTCAAGCGGCGTGTTCAGAGGGATTTCACAGCCTGTAGCAAGGATAAAACCTTTTTCCGGGGCTGCGGAGAGGCAGCTTTTTACTTCGTGCTCGATCTCAGCCCTTGAACCGGTGAGAGGGGCATCCGGGATAATGTTTCCCATAAGGCAGATACCGGCATCGGAGAATTCCTTAAACTCCTTGAAGCAGTGCCTCGGCCCGCACCCGATGTTGTTGTGGTTATGGAGCTTTTTACATTCGACCCCGTACTTCTTGCCGAGCAGCCTGACATCCCCGAAGGAAAAGTTAAGGGCATGGGGTTCAAGTTTCATTTCAAGGTCATAAAAGGCATGAGCTGCGCAGTTATGGGATATTACGTATCCTCCTTCGGCTTTGATATGGTCATAGAGTTCCTTCGTATAGGGCAGCATGAATTCTTCAGCCATTTGAGGACTGAAAAGATCCCCTGTACTCTCCCCGTTTTCAACAAAAATACCGTCTGCTCCGGCTTCAAGCAGGGTATCGGCAAAAAGGATGCAGCTTTCAGTGAGTTTTTCCAGCAGGGAATGGAAACTGTCCCTGTCCTTCAGCATGTCAATGCAGAGCCTGCTCCCACCCATGACCTGAGATGCGAGCATCAGGGGAGACATGGTTGCCCCAATGATAAGTGCCTCATCCCCGATTTCCTTCAAGAGAATTTCAACCGATCCGGCAATGGTCTTCACTCTCCCGGACCTCTCGATATTATCGGGGTTTATCAGTTCATGCTCGGCTGCGGATTTGAGAGCATATTTCTCAACCGCAGGATAGGCATTTTCCTTTATAGTTACCTTCGTCCCGAGTGCCTCGGCTTCCACCAGAAGGCAGCCCCAGGGAGACATCACATTGTCGTGGTGGTACATCTCCCGGGCAAGGATCTGCGCCTTTGCAATTCCCTCTGCAGAACCGTAAGCATCCCTGAGGCTTGTGCCCATCCGCTCCAGTACCTCATGCCCGGCCCCGAACCACAGGTAGCCGTATGGGACTCTGTCAACACCTTTTCCTTCGAGTGCGTTAATAAAACGCTCCCTTGAGGTCATTTCCGCTTCCATAAGAGATCTCCTTTTTTTAAGCTTCCAGATATCACTATAAAAGTAGTTTTATAAATACCACCCAGATATCATGAAAAAGAAAAAACCAGAGGAGAGAAATTCGACCATATTCAGCCCATAAAGAGGGCAAGAAGAGTAAAATGAATAAAAAAATGAATAAAAAAGAAGTAAAAGAAAAAAATTCGTTTTTTCAGGGTTCCTGAAATTTCAATACGGCTTTTTCACCCGTTTGGAGACTTCATTGATGAGACAACCCCATAAAATAGCCCCGATTCTCAGTACAGGGTTTGAAGAATCGGTCATATCCAGCAAATACTTGTTTTCAGTTTGAAGAATCGGTCATATCCAGCAAATACTTGTTTTCATCGAGTTGCCCGTCTCCGTTGTCTCCGGAGAAATTCTCAGACAATACTCAGAATTTTAGATTTTAAGCCTGAAATAGGAGCCAGGAGTATTTTAAAACAGCATCTTCAAAAAATATAAAAAAATACATAAGAAATGAGAAAATACGTCTACTTAACCATATTTTAAGTCCGGCCATATGCCGAAATATTTACCTTATGTTATTTCCTTCAGATCCCATTAGAATCATGCAGGATTAAGAATCAATGGACGAAATAAAGGAAGACTGAAAGAAAGTCAGAATGAATGAGATCCGTTCTTACCTGGAAATCCTGTAAACTTTCGAGTTAAAAAGTAATAGCTGCGAAGTATTGGACTAAAATGAGACAAAAACCTGGGGTATTACAAAAAATGACAAAAATGTTTACATTTTCTGCAATGGTAAAAAAAGAGAATGAGCAGTACGTATCTTCATGCCTGGAACTGGAAATATCAAGTTAGGGTAAAACGATTGAAGAAGCGGTTTCGAACCTGAAAGAAGCAGTTGAACTTCATATAGAAAAAGAGAACATCGACCTTCCGATCAAACGCCCGTTTCTGACAACTTTTAAAGTGGCAGGAAAAGATTTCCGAGAGAAAAAAATGCCGTGAAAACATTGTGAGAAGAAGCCCGGAGGCACTGATATCCACTTTTGCTGAGTCCCCCAACACAGCAAGCCCTGAAGATATGCTCCCCCAAGCATATTGATCCAGAGCAGGATCAATGGCCCCCAAGCATTTCTGTTTATATTATACCCTACTCACTTCCCAACTCCACGAATATAACATTATACCATTGGCTATTTTAAATTAATTATCCAAAATTTTGTTTTTAAACAAAAATTAATTTAGCTTTGAAATATTCAAAGTAAAATAAAGATTTAAGGAGAAAAATTCAGCTGTCAGACTCTGTGCTTCACCCTTCAAAATCAGTAGACTGCGACAAAGAACAAGAAAATAGAGAAACAAAGAGTATAAAAAAAGTGAAAAAATGAAGTAGAGAACAGAGGAAAAAGACGGAAGAAAAAATAGTTTCAGAGAAGCCCGGAGATGCTGCGTCCGTTTGCTGCTCCCTCAACACAGCAACCCTGAAGATATGTTCCCCCAAACATAACTGTTCAGAGCAGAACCAACGCCTCCAGGCGGTTTTTTTAGGTGGCAGATTGTATCGGTAGATTATCCCATCTTACTTCCAAACTCCAGTATATACTAATAGCGGAAATTATTTTAAATTAATTATATCAAAAATTGTTCTGTTACAAAGTATTTTGTGTTATAAAAAGTTTCAAAGCCAGCATAAATTATTCTCTAATTCTAATTTTTAACCAGAAATACTCAGCAAAAGTGTTCGTAGAAAAGCAAATGAGTATTGACAATAGCAAAAACAGATTGAAAGTATGCAAAAATAGGAAGAAAGCGACCAAAAATTGAATACAAAAATAGAACATAAACATGTTCGAAAGCACTGAAAACAAATATTGAACATAAGAAGAAGCCCGGTGTCCCATTTATCCCTTACCGCATCCCCCAACACAGCAGCTCTGAAAATATATTCCCATCAAACATACTACCAGAGCAGGAACAGGCAACTCCGGGCAATTCTTTAACAATCCGCCTAATACTTCGCTATTCGATCGTCCCTATGTCTTCCAGCTCCACTTATAACTAAGAATGTAAGATACTTTAAATTAATTATATGAAAAATTCTTCTCAAACAAAAAATAGAGGCAGGCAAAATTTTTCAATGCCAACAAACTACATTTTAAATAATTGAAAGTAGAACTATAAATACCACAAAAAAGTCCGAAAATGGCACAAAAATTAAGTACATGAATTAAGCTATAAGTAAAAGCTTTCACGTGCAGTCCTGTAGGGTAGTGGTCAATCCTTCGGGCCTTTGGAGCCCGGGACAGCGGTTCGAATCCGCTCAGGACTATACTACTTTTTTGAATTGGTCAACTAAGACGTAGAAAAGACTTATTTTTTACATTTCAGCCAGTTCCTTTCGCATTTTTCTTCTGAATATCTGTTCATACATCCAGCCGATAGCACTGTAAACAGGATTTACCGGCATATCCACGTAATATTTTGTTCCCGGACTAAGCCAGCCTCTCTCTTTCCAGTATGTATAATCAGCAGGGGAAATCTGGGAAAGTTCACCAAAGTTTGCCTTCTGAGTACGGAAAATCAGTATATCCTGAAGTCCCGGGAATCGGCGCTCTTTCTTGAGGGAATTATAAAAAAGAGATGCAGCTTCCTCAAGCTTCCGGTTATTCTCCTGTTTCTTCTTTTTGGAAATTGGTTCTCGAGTTACTATACCAACACTTGAAGATACCTCAAAACCCCATAACCCAGCTACCAGTTCCAGGTAATCGAGAACCTCCTTAAGGATAATAACTCCGGCAGTAGAGAGAAGAGGGATTTTTTATAGAAGAAACGCGGGCGATGAAAAATATATGAGAAACGATCGATGAATGTTTTCATGAGCGCAGAAACATTCATGCCATATACAGGCGTAGCAAAGATTACTCCGTCAGCTGCATGCATTTTCTGTTCAATAATAGGAGTGTCGTCTTTACATGGACAATGATCCTCGCCTTCAGAAAAACAGACAAGGCAACCACGACATTGGGAAAAAATTGCATCTTTGAGCATCAGATACTCGAATTCAACGCCACCCATAGGCTGCATGAACTCTTCTATCTTTTTTGCCGCCTGATAAGTATTGCATTTTCGAGGGCTACCCATGATAACCAGAACTTTCATGATTTGCAATCACCCAATTTTTCCAACAATATACAAATTTCAAACTTTGCTATTGTTCAAGTTTATTCAATAATTATTACCTTATTAGTATTACCATAAGGTTTTCTTATAAGGAGCGATTTGTTTTCCAGTTTTTGTAACAATCTGCTTACCTTTACTTTTGAAAGACCGGACTCAAGTACAAGTTCGCTTTGCAGTATCTGTTTTTTTTCGTAAACGATTAAATATATTTTTTTTTCATCTCCTTCAAGAAGGTCAGACGCAATTTTCCTTTTGTGTTCGGCTTTATTGAACGAGAACTGGCCGGTTTCATGAAATGGAAATTTATCAGCTTTATATGTCAATGATACTGCCTTTTCAAAGTCAAGTTCTGATTCTTCAGGAGTTTCAATTTCTTCTTGAGCAATATCATTACCAACTGCATTGTTACAGTTCACTTTGTTATAGTCTACTCTGTTAGAGTCTACTTTATTTGCATAATCTTCATCATGATAAAGTGAAATTTGGTTTCCGATTACTGTTTCTGTAACTTCCGGGGTTGTTATTTTTTGAGCTACTTCCATGCTTGTAGTGAGCATGGTCAGGCTATAAGTTCCCATAGAAGTTAGAACAAGCATAATAATTACTTTATTCATCGTGAACATTTTTGGGACAGCAACGGCAAAAGGCTGTTCATCGCTCAGAGAAACAGAAAGACTTGTGATTCCCTGGGAAAAAAGAAGTAAAGATAGAGAAAACAATGAAGCTGCAAGAATTATTGCATATGCCAGTTCTTTCTTATTCACTGTAATTCCCCGATGAACCAATGGCTATAACTCCGCGATGCCGGAGAGATGAATTATCTTTATCCGTTATGACTACAGAGAGTACGGAAGCATTCTCGCCTTCTACACAAATACTGTATTCGCTGTTATTTTCACGGTTACTGTTATTCAAAAGTTCTCTGTAGTATGAAACCGTTTCATTGTCGCCGTTTAATATCTTTTCCAGTTCATCATACGAGATAGTTACCGAATTAGATGATGCTGAAGAGTATACTATATAGGGACCAGGCGTAACAAGCGAGGCTTCTAGCTGATAGAATGGATATACGGAAGTCCAATCAAAATCGATGTTGTTTTCATTTATGGAATTTTCAAAGGAATCTACTGTTTCGGAACCTATCAGTGTTACCTCATCATCAAATAAAACATTGTCAGGATATTCACGCTTAATCTCCGACAATACATTTTCCACTTCATCGGTGATGAGATACCGTGGAATAATCATTCCAGTAGGGTTTGCTTCTATCACAACAAACGTACTGTTTTCCTCAGGAAGGCTTTTACTACCTGCATAACCAAGTGCAATAGCAATTATGCATATTGCCAGCAAAAAGACTACCGCACTAGTTTTATATGCTTTCATAACGAAATCATCTCTCAGGTTTTAAATGTCGTAACGGTTTATAAACAAGCTCAACTCTTATAATTATATACATCAGTTAAAAATATATATCTGCCCGATAAGAAATATCAAAAAAATACCTGTGTATATTTCGCCATTAATCACCTCCTTAAAAGATATAATAATTCTGCAAAGTTTGAATAGTTCCAGAGCCTGCAGTGCCATTCATTTTTGTATTAAACTCATCTGATATCCTGTCTCATGAAAAACAGATATGTTGCTACAAGCGAAACTATCGCCCACACAAGCATTGAGATAATATTGCTTATCTTGCCCGATAGAATTTCGAACATATCGGTTTCACCCTGGGGATCGTCTCCTAAAATGGCGCTGGAAATCTGTTCATAATTTTGAGTCGGTGATAGGAAAGATTCTATCGTATTTTGGATCTTCCATTTTTTTTGATATTTAGCAAATGAGCTTTCTTCTTCGCTAACTACAACGGTGAAAGAATCGGAAGTAACTGTGTTACCGTAAAACACCGCATCGTCTATTGGAACCATTGCATCTGAAACTATGCCTGCAAAGGAAGTTATTATCATTGTACTTAAGACCCAGAACATGAATGAGTAAAGTATAGAGTTTGTTCCGTTTTCAGAAACAGTTGAGAAGAATATGCTTATTCCTAAAAAAGTAATGAGATAGAGCATTGATATTATCATAAATAAGATTACAGCAACAAAGTCAGATCCGGTTAAGGTCACTCCCATAATTAGTGCGCAGGCGATTAAAAGTATGGATGTGATGGCAAGTGTTAATACTAATACCCCAATCTTCCCAAGAAATTTACCGTTAATAACATCTTCCCGGTACAGAGGATAGGACAAAAGTAATTTCAAGTTACCTCTTTCTTTTTCTCCTGAAACTGTATTATATCCGAGGATTATCGCCATTATTGCCCCTATTATCCCTATATTTGACACCATTTCCCGAAATACTACTGCTGTCAGCTTAGGTTCGGGGAAATAAGTGAAAACATCGTTTTCTTCGAGACCCTGAGTGTCAGCCTGAAGTTTTTGATACCTGTCAAGTTGTTTGTCATAATTATTGATGCCCGTAATAGAAGATACCAGCATCAGCACCAAAAATATTCCGAATATAATCAGGAATGTTTTACTCTTTAAACTATCAAAAAACTCCTTTTTTGCAATTACAGCGATTTTATTATTTACCATTTAAGCCACCTGGTAATATTTCTCAAAAATATCGTACAGATCTTCCTTCTCATACTCAAGAGTCAGAACAGGAACATTATTTTCATTCATCATAGAATCAAGAGATTCCCTGATGTCTGTATCAGACGTGATTTTAAACACACTACCCTGTTGAAAAAATGAGATCTCTTTTCTTGATTTGAGAATTGATGCTGTTTTTTCAACGTTTTTAGTCTCAAGGAGTATGCAATTACTTTTTTCTTGCTTGCAAAGGTTCTCAAATGTGTCATATGCTGCTAATTTCCCCTGCTTCATAATAGCAATTTTCGAGCAGATACCTTTAATCTCGGACAAAACATGAGAAGAGATTACTATTGCAATTCCCCTGTCGTTTAAGCTTTTTAAAAGCATGTTCATCTCTATTCGGGCTTTGGGGTCGAGCCCTGATGTAGGCTCGTCAAGAAAGATTACTTTGGGGTCTTTAACAAGAGCCTGTGCAAAACCTATTCTTTGTATCATTCCTTTGGAGAATTCACCAACCTTCTTATCTGCCCATTTGCCCATACCGACAAGTTCAAGAAGTTCCGGCACTTTGGATTTATCGGCATCCGCAAGCTCAGAAAAATATTCGAGGTTTTGTTTTGCGGTTAAATTTTCATAATAAACAGTGTTGTCCGGAAGAAAACTTATATTCTTTTTTAAATCCATCATATTTTTTTCAATATCCTTACCACAAATTTTTATACTTCCCGAGGTCTGCATAGTCAGCCCTGCAAGCATTACAAGAAGCGTTGTTTTACCTGCCCCGTTATGGCCTAAAAGCCCGATCAGGTCACCTTCGTAAATATCAAGTGATACGTTGTCCACCGCCGTCAGGTCCCCATATCTCTTGGTGAGATTGTCGATCTCAAGAACTTTCTCCATGTTTATCTTCTCCCATACTTTTTGAATACGAAAAACAAACCTGCGATTACTAAAACAATGATTATTATTCCAATCCAGGCTGAATTTGATTGCGATTTTACGTTAACTCTTAACTTCGTTTCTTCAGTCTCTACATTATCAGCCACTCCTTTTAGATCCACAAAATAATCCCCGTTTTCGGTTTCGGAGGGTATACGGATTGTCAGGTCTACGGTCTCATATTCTTTTGACTTTATGAGATCGATTTTTTTCTCTGAAACATGGATTTCCCAGCTATCCATTGGGGATTTGATATCAAGTCCGATATCCTTCAGGTCCACATCACCGGAATTGAAGATCCTTACAGGTATGACAATTTCAGATCCGCTCTTGCCTGAAACATAGATTTTAGATAACTGGATAGCAAGCTTTTCAATGGATTTGCTGGAATTCTCTTCCACAATGAAAGGGAAAATTAAAACAGCTGATGACCTGCCGGAAGCATTTACAGAAAAATTATATTCTCCCGGAGTGCAATCTTTATCGATTCTTAGCTCAATATTAACATCTTTTGTTTCTTTTGGATTCAATTTTATTTTATTAATTCGATAATCTCCGTAAGTAAACTTATGCGTATAAAACTCAGATTCGCTTGCTTCCAGGCAAACTGTCTCACCTATACAGCCATTGTTGTTGATTTTTAAAGGAATATTAACAGTCTCGCTCTGAGATATAAGTAGAAATTCAGGGGCAGTTGTTGACATATTAATTTCTGAAAAAAGATCCTTTTTTGACCAGACTTTTAGTTTGAGTTTCCCAAGCCCTGTATCATTGACACTGATGGCAATTGACGAATTTAAAAAAATGATCTTATCTTTAAGTTCTCTAATTTCTTTAGACCCGCTAAAGGATCTTAGTTGGTAAAACTTTTCTGAACTTTCAAAACCGACTTTTTTATCAAATGTTACCAGTTCAATAAAACCGGTTCCGTTTTCCTGGAAGTTACGGCTATAGCTTATAGCATAACTTCCCAGTTCTATTTTTTCATTTGCAGATAAGTTGATGTTTTCTTCAAGCCACTCATTGTCATTAAATTCACCTGTATTAAATTCATTAATGTTTATAATTTCAATTGATTTAGCAGTAGCTAAAAAGGTAAACGTAACAAGCACGGAAATAAATAAAAGTAAAGATAACAATGCAGTTACTTTATTTTGTATTTTCAAAATTTTACATCTCATGTTATAATATCCATGACCCATTTTTTAAGTTCGGCAATATCTAGGTTGAAACAGTATTTTGATTTAACCTGAAACCAGTTGCAGAAACGTGAAACTCGTTGATACAGCATTTAACTGCAGAATTATTTTCAAAAAATAGAACTGGTTTTACGGAGAATTGCTCACCTGAAAACCAGCATATTCAAATTTTTAAGCCATAACCCAAAAGCCGGCAGAGAAATAAAATTATTGCAGGGCCAATAGAGTAACTTTGATTTATAGCAGGAACAAAAACCAGAGAAAAGCAGTTTCTTGGCGACTGGAAATCTGAAAATTCAAAGAAAATTTCAATTATAGAAACCAAGAGTAATTATATAACCATTAAAAAGGTACTGAAATAAGGAAAAAATAAAGCGGAAAAAGGAATTCAGTTCTTAATTTTTTCTTGCTGAAACGCTTTCCACCTTTTTAATTTTAGGAAATGTCAGAATCTTTCTGGGGGTTAAAGAATTACTTCTGTGATATCTGAAGATGCAGGACCTGAGGAACTTGAGGCAATCGCAATTGCAGTACATTCCCTTGTAGGGCTTCCGACCACCATCCGCAGCCTCAATAAAAAGGGACTTCGCCTGGAAAAAGGGGAAATAATTGATAGGGAATATACGGGACCCGTACTTGAAGAGGTGCTCAAGACCGGAAAGACTGTGCATGGTGTCCCTAAGGGTGGCACATACCTCGGCAGGAACGTGGTAGTTTGCCCTATCCTCTCAAAGGATGGAAAGGTTGTTGCAGCGATAGGAATCGTGGATCTGTTATCGATCTTAAAAATGCAGGAAATAATCAAGACCGTTGTAAACAATAGCCCTGCAGTGGTTTTCCTGTGGAGAAACGAGGAGAAGTGGCCGTCGGAGTTTGTTTCCGAAAACGTTGTCCATTTTGGGTATACGGTTGAGGACTTTATTTCGGGCAGGGTCCTTTACGGAGATATCATCCACCCCGATGACCTGAAAAAAGTTGAAGAAACACTTGAAAAGCGCATCCGGAGAGGTGAAGTTGACTTCAATGCGGAGTACAGGATATTCACAAAAGCCGGAGACCTTCGCTGGGTCAACGAAAGGACATTTATCCAGCGAAGCGAAGAAGGAGAAGTAACCTACTTACAGGGGCTTGTCCTGGATGTAACTGAAAGGAAAGAAAACGAAGAAGCTCTCAGGAAATCTTTTGAAATGCAGAGGCTGCTGAGAACTATAATCAACAACAGCCAAGCAGTAGCTTTTCTATGGGAAAACAAAGAAAACCTGCCTGCCGAATATGTTTCGGAAAATGTGACCCAGTTAGGCTACACAGTAGAAGATTTCACATCAGGAAAGATCCTTTACGGAAGCATCATCCACAGGGATGACATTGGGAAGGTTGTTGAAACCCTCAAACGCAACATCTCAGAAGGGCAGGATTCTTTCGGTATTGAGTACAGGATCTTCACAGGAGACGGAAAAATGCTCTGGGTGGATGAAAAAACCTTTATCCAGAGGGACGAAGAAGGCAGAGCAACTCATCTCCAGGGCCTTGTTGTAGATATCACCGAGCGAAAAGAAGCCCAGAAAATGCTCGAAATCCAGCGGGAACTGTCAACGAACCTTAATACTACCTGGAACCTCCATGCTATTCTTAACCTGGTACTTGACGCCTGCCTGCAGATAGACGGGATAGATGCTGGAGGCGTGTACATTAAGGACGAACTTCTGGACCAGATAAATCTTGTTGAAGCCCGGGGAATTCCCCCTGAATTCAAAGAAAAGGTCTCAAAATATAAGGCAGACTCAAACGAAGCAAAACAGGTTTGGGCTGAAAAGCCTATCTACTCGATGGATTTTTACTCCGAAAACATGGCCGAAGCAGTAAACAAAGAAGGGATTAAAGCAGTTGCGGTAATTCCTCTAAAATATAGCAACGAAATCATAGGCAGCCTTAATTTTGCCTCCCATACCCTTGATAAGATCCCCTGGAGTATCCGCAACTTCCTTGAAAGCATTGCCCTCCAGGTGGTATCCCATATCGCTCCTGTCTGTATCCAGGCAGATCTGTCATAAAAATTTCACGAAAATGGACTGCAGAGGAAATGGACTACAGAGTTTCGGTTCTTACTCTGTAAGTCCCAATTAGCAGTAAAAGGAAACAATTATTACCCAGATAATCAGGGCTAAATAGTAGAATTAAAACTCTTTTTTTTGCAACAGATCGAAACCCCATTTAAGGCTCGGTTTTAGGTAAACTGGACGCGGGTCCTTCTGAACTGGTTACCCGACAGATTCTAAATATTTGCCCATTAGGGCAGCTTTTGGAGTTTGCCCAAACCTCAGGGTTTACCAAAAAAAGCCTTCTCCAGCCTTTTTTAGACCTCATGAGCAAAGACCGAACCTGGGGGTTTACTTACAAGAGGAAGATGATAACTATTGAACGGGAAGAGAATACTTATATTAACCACTGTTTTCATACTGCTTATCTTTCTATCAGGTTCCGCCTCCGCAGCTACTTTTCATGTAAAGGTAGGAGGAGGGACAGAATCATACGGGAGCCTTCAGGAAGCTGTAAATGCCGCTTCCGATGGAGACCTGATCCTTGTAGGAGAGGGGAGATACAGCGAAAATGTACTTGTAAATAAATCTCTGGAGATCGTCTCCGAAAGCTCGAATCCTAAAAAAACCGTAATCACTGCTCCGGACCCCGAACTCCCTGTGTTACACATAACCTCCGATTCCGTAAATATCGGCGGATTTTCTTTGAAAGGAGCAAATTCCTCATACGGAATATACCTTGAAGGGGTTTCGGGAAACAATATTTACAATAACTATTTTTCGGGAAACTGGAGAAGCATAATGCTTAGAGATTCGCACACGAACTCTCTGGAAAACAACCGCTTATCTGACAGTGATGACGGAATCTGGCTTGAGCATTCGGAACAGAATTTAATAAAAAATAACAGGGCGACCCGTAACCGACATTATGGTTTTTACCTGAATGCATCCGAAAATAATACCCTTCAAAAGAACCGTGCATCCGGAGGAGCGGTTGGAATTTACATGGAAAATTCTTCCGGCTGCTGTGTGCTTTCTTCGAAAACATCAAACAACTTTTACGGGATATACCTCGTAGACTCGGGAGGAAGCCTGCTTGAAAAGAACACCGCAAACTCAAACAAGATGTACGGGATATACCTCGGGAGCTCGAACGGAAGTACCCTGAGAGGAAACAAAGCAAATTCAAACCAGTGGGGAATCTATCTCGACTCAAACTCCAACATACTTCGAAAAAATAAAATGTCCTGCAACAGCAGGAATTTCGGGGCTTACACCTATCATTACACGGGGGAAATGAACAATACCATTGATACAAGCAATACCGTAGACGGAAAACCGATATACTATCTCGTGGGGGTTTCAGACCGGACCCTTGATTCCGATTCCAACGCAGGTGTTGTCTACTGCATTAATTGTGAAAACATCACCCTTAAAGACCTGGCCCTTGAAAACAACAGCTTTGGGATTTACCTGTACAATACTCAAAATTCAAGGATTGAAGGAAACTGCATCTCAAATTGCGAACATGGGATTTACCTCGGGAACTGTGCTCTGACAGCTCTCAGGGGCAATGCTGTTAATTCTAACGAAGGAGACGCCTTCATCTTAAGCAGTTGCAGAAACTGCCTTGTGGAAGAAAACAACGCCTTGGACAATATGGCAGGGATCTGGCTCTGTGATACCAGCGTAGACAATCTCCTGAAAGAAAATATAATTACTTCAAACAGCTGGTGCTGCATAGACCTCGGGGATACAAGTTGCAATAATACTCTTGAAGGGAATATCCTTTCGGAAGCCTATGAAGGAATCTATCTCTACGGAGCCTGTGAAGAAAATATTTTGAACAACAACACAATCACAGCCAGCTCTTACGGATTATACACGGAAGGCTGCGGCAACAATACAATCTCAGGAAATAGAATTTCAGGAAACGATGTAGGCATATCTCTTAACCTGAACTGGACCGACGGGACGAGTTCGGACTACAATATCATCTACAACAACTACCTGAATAACACTCAGAACGCCGAAGACTACGGAACTAACACCTGGAACACCTCAAAAACCACTGGTGTGAATATTGCAGGTGGGCCTTACCTGGGGGGAAATTTATGGGCTTCTCCGGAAGGGGACGGTTTTTCAGAAACAGCCTCAGATGAAGATGGAGATCTGATTGCGGATCTTCCGTACAACATAACGGAAACGGCATATGACTATCTCCCCCTCATATTCAAGGAACCTGAAGAAAAAACCGAAACTGAAGGCGGGAAAAACTGTGGTAAGAGCAAATCAGCCTGGAGAAAGAGTGAATGAAGAAAGGAGAGAAAAATATGCGTGCAAATATTTTGAATTTACTGGTTCTGTTAGTCCTGAGCATGATCGTTTCTCAATTAGTTTTTCCGGTATCAGCCGGGGATTCATGGGGGCAGGAAAACGAAAGTTTGGAAAATGAAAGCGTGAGTAATGAAAGCGTGAGTAATGTAAGTGTGGGTAATGAAAACGTGAGTAATGAAAGTGTGGGAACTGTCATAATCGCCACAGTTGCAGGAGATTCTCACACTTATGGAAAAGACAGTATTGCGGCTGCGTTTGAGGAAGAAGGTTTTGAAGTAATTAACCTTGGTTCTGGAATTTCAGCTGAAACCTTTGCCACGACCGCGAAAGAAAAGGAAGCTGATTTTGTATTCAGTTCCGCTTCCATGAGTACCACCATGATCCAGCAAATCCAGATTGAGGAACAGCTTAAAGCCGCAGGAATCCGGAATAAGGTGATAACAGGCGTGGGAGGATCGCTGGTCACCCAGACCTGGGCTGACCAGATAGGAGCTGACATCTATGCTGTAGGCCCGGAAGACGCTGTTTTCAAGGCAAAATCGGCTCTTTTAAACGGCAGTATTCCCGAAACCCATATTTCGGCTAATGAAAGTACCAGTTGCGGGAGCTGCCACGGATAAATTTGGTACACCCATCAACAGAGGTAAAAGAAAAATTTGAGAATGCAGCTATTACGCAAGAAGTCAGCCTCTGAAATGACAGAAATTCACAGCAGGAACGAAAAGCTGAGAAAAAGCGGTAAAAGATGAAAAAACAGTAGCTTAAAACAGTAGTTTGAGCAACATTACAGAGTAGAAAGGTAGTCAGGTGGTTCACAAGGTTTGGCCCGCATCAATGAAGTAGGTTTCTGGATCGGTTTTCAAGCCGTCCTGAATTTGCTTCATCTTGCAGCTTGCGCATCAATGAAGTAGGTTTCGGGATCAGTATTCAGACTGTCCTGAATTTACCCCACCTTTGCAGCTTACACGTCAATGAAGTAAGGTTTCTGGATCGGTTTTCAAGCCGTCCTGAATTTGCTTCATCTTGCAGCTTACACATCAATGAAGTAGATTTCGGGATCAGTTTTCAGACTGTCCTGAATTTGCTCCATCTTATAGCTTATCCCCTCATGAACCAATTAATACTATAAAATTAATATTATAAAATCATAACGATGGAATTTAAATATATTAAACCAGTTCCCATATTAACAGAGAATGAATGCTTTTTATTAAACGAGTAGACCTCTTTTATCTTAAACGGGGGTTCTGGTTTGTCCAAAATTAACACGTCATAGAATCGTTTTTTAACTATCCCTCACCTGCCGGCTTCCCGGATATTCTTCCAGATTTCCTTAATCCCGGGTCTTTTCCCATACATGAGCAGATAGGTCCTGAAAAGCCGGGTGGAAAGTAAGAGAACCCCATGAATTGAGACAAAGAGGATGAAAAAGCTGAGGAGTATCTGATAGATAGGCACTTCCGAAGTCCCCATCCTGGCAAGCATGGACGCAGGAGAAGTGAAAGGAAAGAGGGAAAGAAAAACTGCGACCGGACTGTCAGGGTTTGTAAGGATCAACTGCATGAATATGAGGGGAAATACGGCTACAAACGTGAAGATTCCTGCTACCTGCTGGCTTTCTTGAAGGGAACCGGTTACTGCCCCGATTCCTGCCATCATACTGGCAAAGAAGAGAAAGCCGAGAAGGAAATAGATAAGAGCAATAAAAAGGAGCATCGGCTCGATATCCACAGGCAGGGCGTAGCCGCCGCCCAGAAAGATTACTGAGAGCCACACAACAATCTGCAGGAGACCGACTGCCCCGAGCCCCACGACCTTGCCGGTAAGAAGTTCGGAAGGGGTTACGGAAGAAAGAAGGACTTCCATAATCCTGTTTTCCTTTTCTTCGGCAACTCCGCGGAGGAGATATCCTGATGCCGAAAATATGCTGAAAAAGAGGAGAAAAGCCATAAGAAAAGGCAGCCCGAAGCTGGTCAGTATCTCAGCCAGGCCCTTCTCGGAAGACTCACCGTTATCCCCTACATTATAGAGTTTCAGGTTAATCGGGTCTTTGACCCTCTGGAGTACGGTCTCGTTCACCTGGTCTTCCAGAATAGAATTGATCGCTATATTAGAAAGTTCAGCCGAGAGTTCAGTCCCAGGGACCGACATTTCCTTTTCGGAAGCATAAAGTTCTATCACACCGGTCTCAAGGAAATCTGCAGGTACTATAATGTAAGAAGAAATCTGTCCTGACTGCAGGGCTTCCCCGGCTTCGGCACTCCCTTCATACTCTACAAACTCTATAGTTGAGGGCTTTGCCCCCAGCGGTCCTACAGAAAAACCTTCACTGGTAAAAGATTCCGGAAAGTCGAAGGAACCGGTCATGTCAATGTAGCCTACCCTCTGGTCTTCTGCAGAGGTGGTACTGGCAAGCAGAGAGGGAATAATAGCAATCCCGGCAAGGAGAAGAGGAAAAGCAAAGGTCATGAAGAGAAACTCTTTACGCCTTATGGTTTTCAGGAACTCGTGCCTGGCAACGATAAAGGTTTTTCCGGAAAATTTACTCACCAGAAACACTCTCCACAGTCTCAATAAAAATTTCGTTCAGGGAAGGAAGTGCCTGCTCAAAACGCAGGATTTCGGCTCTCCGTACAAGTTCCTGCAGAATTGCCTGTGCATTTGTGCTTTCTTCAGGTAAGATCTCAACTGCCCCTTCACGCCAGGTAATTTTTCTGATGCCCGGAATTTCGTGAAGAATGCTCAAACTCCTTTTTTCGGCAAACTCCACAAGCAGAGAGTTTTTTCCGTGTTCTTTTCGGATCCCTGCAACGGTGCCGTAAAGCACCCTCTCGCCTTTATTTAGCATAAGGATCCTGTCACAGAGCTTCTGCGCCTGTTCCATCATGTGTGTGGAGAGGATTACGGTCTTTCCTTCGTTTCTGTACTCGAGAATTTTGTCTTTAACGGCCTTCGTGCTCACGGGGTCGAGCCCTGAAAAAGGTTCGTCAAGGATGATAAGTTCGGGTTCGTGAACGACAGCAGAAAGGAACTGAATTTTTTGCTGCATCCCTTTTGAAAGCTCTTCTACCTTTTTCCCCCTGTGTTCATACAGGTCAAGGGACTTCAGGAGAGCCTCTGCTTTTGTCTGAGCCTCTTTCAGGGGGACGTTTTTAAGCCGGGCGAGGTAGACAAGCGTATCAAGAAGCTTTGTTTTCCTGTACAGCCCTCTTTCTTCAGGGAGGTAGCCGATCCTGTCTTTTGCAGCAGCGCTCAGAGAACCCCCAAAGATCCGAATTTCTCCCGAATCCGGTTTTATAATGTCAAGAAGCAACCTTATAAGGGTGGTTTTTCCTGCCCCGTTCGGGCCAAGCAGTCCGAAGATCTCGCCCTGCTCGACTGAAAAAGAGATATCTCTTATAACATTTTTTTCTGCGAAAGACTTTGATATGCCTTCAAATTCCAGAGCATGCATCCAGATTAAATATATTCCAATATAGAATAACTTTATTGAATGTTGGAGTTAAGTTAATAAGCGACTCTAATTTGAGTAAATAGCTGATTTTAATTTTGGGGAATAGGTGACAATATGCTACCTAAACTGGTTATACACAACACCATAAGTCTTGACGGCTCAACTATCGGCTTTTCGGCAAACCTTGATGTTCATTATGGAATCCTGGGCAGTTACGAGCCCGATGCCATGATAGTCGGCTCAAACACCGCAAAGACGGGCACACAATTTTTTTGCGAAAAAATCCCTCCGGAAGAGGAAGCGGACTTCAAAAAACCCGAAATTCTGCCTGAAGACACTAGGGCATACTGGATGATCGCGGATTCCCGGGGAATTCTTGAAGGGATGATGCACGTTTTCAGGCGTTCTGAGTATTGTAAAGATGTGATCGTCCTTGTCTCGGAAAAGACTCCTGAGCCTTACCTCAACTACCTGAAGGAAAGGAACTACGACTTTATCCAGGCAGGAGCCGAACGCGTGGATGTCAGGCAAGCCCTTGAAATTGCAAATGAAAAATATGGGTTTAAACTTGTAGTCTCGGATAGTGGGGGAATCCTGAATAGCATTCTGCTCGAACAGGGGATTGTTGAGGAAATAAGCCTGGTCCTGACTCCGGAAATCGTGGGGAAAAACGGGACAAACCTTTTCAGAGGCGTTGAGAAAGCTGGGATTCAACTCGAACTCATAAGAAATGAAATTGTGGAAAAGAAGTACGTGCATCTGGTGTACAGGGTTTTAAAGGCTTAAACCGCAGCAGGGAAACAAAAGATAAATCTTCCCGGATCTACGGATATGTTTCAGGAAGGGAAAGCACCGGCACGTGTAAGTATTCAACTCTAGGAATGGAAATAAGTAAGTAGTTGGACATCCAGGTACTGGCATGTGTAAGTGCTCAACCTGCAAGGACAGGAGAGGAACTCACCAGGAACTAACGATACCTTAGAAATTTTTTGAGTTTAACTTAAATTTCTGACAAAGTAGAAAACCTTAAAACAGCCCTTCCAAAAGTAACCATAATATTAATATTAAACCATTATAATTTAGAGTATTTCGAGGATATTTTTATAAATCGGAGAAATAAGAGAGATTTTCTTCAAAAATGAAGAAATAAACCCTTCCATTACTCCGAAATAAGTTACCATCTCTTTTTCAGAGTTTTGTCGATTTTTTCCAGATAAAATATATATCACGATTAATAATTATCAATCTGTACAATAAACTTTATAATGTAAACCTATATAATATTAGGGAGTATTAGGCAGAAGCATTCCCGGGGAAGCAACCCCAGGATTAAATTTACGGTGGAATGTCAATACGATCAATACGAATTATAGAATTAACCCTATCATCTACACAGAGGACAGTTTCGAAAGTCTCGTTTTAAGCGAAAGAGGGGCTGGAAAGCCAGAACTCTCTACCCGGACTGAAAAACTGTTTTCAGCTTTTTTTAGCTGCCGGATTACGGTTTGAGGAGTGAATATATTGCTCGAAACCTTAGTGTACGGCGCAATTGCCGCTCTTGTATCCGGAACTGTCCTTCCTCTCCTGTACCGCAGTAAAAACACAAGAAAGACTGCTTTTGGCCTTTCTCTTATCTCATCAATCCTGCTCCTGGTTTTTGCAGGTACGGTCCTTTATACAGGGAAAGAGCCCGTATTTCCGGCCATCGGATTCCTGCCGGGCCTGGACTTCACCCTGGCTGCAGACCGGCTTTCAGCCGGGTTTATCCTCTTAATTGCAGCAGTCGTGCCCGGAGTTTCAATATATTCGGTCGAATATGTAGAACACGCAAAAAGCGAGGACGGGAAAAACCTGCAGGCAGCCCTGACAAATCTCTTTATCCTTGCCATGCTGATGGTCGTACTTGCAGGCAATATGGTAGGCTTCCTGATTTTCTGGGAAATAATGTCCCTTTCCTCGCTCCTACTGGTGCTGCATAACTATTCCTCGGAGGAGAACAAAAAAGCCGGCTTTTTCTACTTCGTGATGACAAATATCAGCACAGCTTTTCTCTTCCTGGGCTTCATAAGCCTCTTCAGGCTTACAGGCTCTACGGAGTTCGGACCGCTTGAATACGCTGCAGGTGAGCTGACTCTTCCCTTCCTCTCCCTTTTTGTCGGCTTTGGGGTCAAGGCAGGACTTGTGCCTTTCCACAAGTGGCTGCCCTATGCCCACCCTGCAGCGCCGTCAAGTGTCTCGGCCCTGATGTCCGGAGTTATGCTGAAGGTTGCAGTCTACGGTTTCCTGCGTTTCCTGCTCTCAATCTCCACGCCTGAACTCTGGTGGGGAGTGCTTATCCTTACAGCAGGCAGCCTTTCAGCTCTCTTCGGGGTAATTTACGCCCTGAAAGAAAACGACATAAAAAGGCTCCTTGCCTACAGCAGCATTGAAAACATAGGGATCATTTTCACGGGAATCGGGCTATATGTCATCTTTGGGGTTGAAGGACTTGAAACCCTTGCCCTGTTAAGCCTTGTAGGAGCCTGTTTCCACTCCTTTAACCATGCCCTCTTCAAAAGCCTGCTTTTCCTCTGTGCAGGCTCGGTGGTTCATGCCACAGGCACACGGAAAATCGAAGCCCTCGGGGGACTTGTAAAAAGCATGCCTGCGACCTCAGCCCTTTTCATGATAGGCTCGGTCTCGATTGCAGCCCTGCCCCCAACAAACGGTTTTGCCGGCGAGCTCCTGCTCTACCAGGCTTTCTTCCAGTCCTTTGCCGTAACCGACCCCCTTCTTACCGTATTTCTAATAATTGCCCTCTCAAGCTTTGCTCTGACCGGAGCGCTGGCAGCTGCCCTTTTCGTAAAACTTTTCGGGATCACCTGCCTTGCCATGCCACGTTCGGAAAAGAGCCGCCTTGCAGAAGAAGTCCGGAAACCCATGCTGATAGGCCCCGCAGTGCCGGCAGCCTTCTGCATACTTGGAGGGCTTTTCTCAAAGCAGCTCCTTTCTCTTGCAGGCTGGAAGATTGAGTTTCCGGACCTGCTTTTGCTAGGATTTCTACTCGGGTTGATATATGCAGCCCTTTTCGTGCTGATCCGTACCCGTACAAAAGAAACGAACCCTTCAAGGATCAGCGAGACCTGGAGATGCGGAATTCCGACCGTTGCCCCTTACATGGAATACAGTTCTGCAGGCTTTTCCGAGCCTCTTGTGATGATCTTCAAAAGCGTTTATAGGACAAAGATCGTGCACAGAGCCGAGTACCTCGACAGGCAGGAAAGTCTCGTTAAGAATGGGAATGTGGAAATCCGCCTGGTCCGCTTCTTTGAAGAATACCTTTACATCCCTCCTGCACGGGCAATCGAGGGCTTTTCGAAATACGTTTCAAAACTGCAGAACGGAAAACTTGACAGTTACGTCCTTTACGCCTTTCTGGCAGTCATTGTATTGACAATAGCAACAGGAGGCTTTGTATGAACACCTCGTTCCTGCTCTTTGCCCTCTTAAATCCGCTTTTTGCCCTGCTGGCAGCTCCTCTGTACATGGCTCTGATCCGGAAGGTAAAGGCATATGCCCAGTGGAGAAAAGGCCCGAGGCTCTTTCAGGTCTATTACGACTTAAAAAAACTCATGCAAAAGGAAGCTGTCTATTCTCCGACTTCGTCATGGGTCATGCGCTTTACCCCATACCTCAACCTTTCGACCCTGCTCGTCTGTTCCCTCTTCGTACCCCTGATCTTTGTCCCGGAACCTGCAGGAGGGCTCGGAAACATTATTGTCTTCCTGTACCTCCTGGCGCTTGAAAGGTTCTTTACCGCCCTGGGAGGACTTGACGCCGGGAGTGCTTTCGGAGGCATGGGCAGTTCAAGGTCGATGAGCCTTGCAGCCGTAATCGAACCGACAATGGTGGTCTCTTTTGCAGCTCTTGCCTTTGTGCTGAAAAGCCTTAACCTGCACCGGATGTTTGCCCTTACTGCAGGCACGGTCCTTCCCATAAGCCCGACCCTTGTCCTGGTCTCAATCTCGCTTTTCATTATCCTTATAGTGGAAACCGGCAGGCTACCTGTGGACAACCCGGCGACTCACCTTGAACTTACCATGATTAATGAAGCAATGATCCTCGAACAGACAGGAAAGAACCTTGCCCTGCTGGAACTTGCCCATGCCCTTAAACAGTTCCTGTTGATGGGGATATTGATCAACACGATCCTTCCGGTAGGGCTCAGCACGGAAATCGATGCCGGAAAAATTGCGGTTTCAGCCCTTCTCTTCCTCCTGAAGGCAGGGCTGCTTGCAGTAATAATCGGGCTCTTTGAATCATCCGTTGCAAAGATGAGGCTCTTCAGGCTTCCTGCATTTTATGTGATGGCATTTTTCTTTTCAGCCCTTACCATCCTTATCGAGGTGTTTGCATGATTGACCCGCTCTTCCTTGAAGGCATAATAAAGATCCTTTTCGTCTTTGTCCTTATCAGTGCAGGGCTGATCATCTCAACCCGCAACCTGAGTTCGGTCCTTACAACTTATACCGTCCAGTCTTTCCTGCTGGCTGCTGTATCCTTCCTCCTCTACCTGATAGACGGGAAAGGGGAGCTTCTGCTGCTGGCAGGCCTGACCCTGGCAAGCAAAGTAATCCTGATCCCTTACTTTATCTCCAGGATAGAAGAAAAAATCAAAATCGGAAGAGACCTCCACTTTGCATATCTGGAGCCAACGACCTCCCTCCTTCTGAGCATAGGGATTATCCTCCTCTCCTATACCTTCCTTTCAAAGGTCTTCGAAGACCTGCCCCTCTCGAAACTCTTCTTCTTCGGGGCTGTTATCGGGCTTTCCCTGACCCTGATGGGCATGCTTGTGATGTTCAGCAGAAAAAAGGTCGTCACAAAAGCACTTGGCTACCTCAGCATGGAAAACGGAGTCCTGATGTTCGGCCTCTTTGTTACCGAACTTCCCTTTATCATCGAAGTCCTGATCATAATCGACCTTATCATCCTGGTCATGCTGACCACGATTCTGGCTGTGGGGATGGATTCGAGCATTGAGGAGTACCGGCAGAAATTCCGGAAACTGCAGGTCTGGACAGGAGTTGAGTCCCAGTGATTCGGTATTATCTCCTGGTAATGGGACTGTTCCTGACACTCGGCCTGATTCCGAAGTCCCACAGGTTAATGAATGCTCTTGCCGCAGGAAACGGCCTCCTGCACCTTGCCATGAGCTGCGTTGCCCTGCTTATCTTTGACCTGCCCGGAAGGCTCGGAGAAACCCTCTATCTTGACCACCTCAACATTTACGTGGAACTAATAACAGCCCTGGGCTTTTCCGCAGCGGCCTTCTATGCCAGAGGATATACAGACAGCCTTATGGAAGCCGGAGAGCTTGACCCCAAAAATCTGAAGACCTTCTACCTTGCCTTCAACCTCCTGCTCATTACAGCCACTGTTGCGCTCTTTTCGGACAATCTGGCGCTATTCTGGATCTTTGCAGAACTCACAACGGTCTGCGCTGCCATGCTTGTTGCAATCCTTTCTGCGAGGGAGAATATCGATGCCGCCTTAAAGTACGTCTTCATAGTCTCCGGATCCATGCTCTTTGCTTTCCTCGGGCTGATTTTCCTCTTCACCCTCTCGGAACAGGCCCTAGGGGAAGGTACCCTTGACTGGACGGAGCTGGCAGTCCATGCCTCGGAGTTTTCACCTGCCCTCCTCCTTGCAAGCTTTAGCTTCATGTTCATAGGCTTCGGGGCAAAAGCAGGAGTGGCTCCTTTCCACACCTGGCTCCCGGACGCCTATGCAAGAGCTCCATCGGTTAGTGCAATTCTCTCAGGGCTGATGCAGAACCTGGGGATCTACGGCATAATAAGGATATACGCCCTGCTCAAGGAAAACGGTGCTGCCTCCCAGGCATCTTTGATCCTGATAGCAGCCGGGGTTTTCTCAATTGCACTTGCGTCCTTCAGCATGTTCCAGCAGAGGAACTTAAAGCGACTGATAGCCTTTTCAAGCGTTGAGCACATGGGTCTGCTCCTCATAGGGATAGGGATAGGGACGCCTCTTGCCCTTTTCTGGACTTTGTTTTACATGCTCGTCCATGTCCTAGTAAAGGAAACTCTCCTGTTTTCCGCAGGCATCCTGCACAGGCAGTACAGGAGCAACATGCGCGAAGACATGAAAGACGTCTTTAAACTCCAGCCAAGAGCTGCCTGGGGCCTTATCCTCGGGAGCATTGCAATCATAGGAATGCCGCCTTTCCCCCTCTTTCCGGCAAAATTCTTCATCCTGCTGGAAAGCGCGGAGATTTCGCCCTACCTGACCCTTGCGGTGCTGCTGATGCTCATCCTTGCAGCCGCTTCCTTTGCAAACTTCCTCCTGAAAGCTTTCTCAAAGGTGACTATCGAGGGAGAAAATAGAAAAGAAGAGCACAGCCACACAACAGGGGCTCCTGAAGGAAAAGGAGGAGCCGTAAAGGAAAGCTCCGCAGGAAAAGCAGGAAATGAGGAAAGAAGGCTTCCAACCAGGTATATGGTGAGGGAAGGGATGAGGGTCCCGGTGGTTTTCATGCTGGCTCTGGCCCTTGTCCTCGGCTTCTATTTCCCGGACGCGCTTAAGAACCTGCTTGATGCGATAATTCTTGAACTCGGGTATGTGTAAGGAGCGGTAGATATGGATGTCAAAATGAATGAGGATACAAAGGAATTGCTTTCAACGATTTCGGGCATTGCGGAAGAAGAGCCCGAACTGCTCAGTGCCCGGGAAAACGAAATATACCTGAAAATTTCGGAAGCAGGGTTTGAAGATATAACCCCTGCACTTGCGGAAAGGAAGTTCAGCCTAATAGGCCTCTTCTGTGCGGAAGTTTTTGAAAATACTGACGGTTTTACTCTCTTTTATGCTTTCAAACAGGCAGGAAAAGCCTCTGTCCTTGTACTTGTCCGGGAGCCGGGAAAAGAAAAAAGAGTCAGCTCGGTTGCAGGAATTTTCCCTTCAGCCTCCTGGTTTGAGCGGGAAATAAGGGACGGATTCGGGCTGGACTTCGCCGGAGCCCTTGATAATAGAAGACTTTTCCTGCACGAGTGCTATCACGAAGGTTTCCATCCCCTGCAAAAGGCTTTCAAAAACGGGCCGGTTCATCCGGTTGAAACTCCTAGCAAGGAATACAAATTCAGACAGGTTAAAGGCGAAGGTGTGTACCAGATCCCTGTCGGGCCCGTGCATGCCGGAATAATCGAACCCGGGCATTTCAGATTCAGCGTGATAGGAGAGCCCATATTCAGCCTTGAAATCCGGCTTTTTTACAAGCACAGGGGCATAGAAAAACTGGCTGAAGGAAAAAGCCCCTCGGAATGCGTCGCTCTTGCCGAAGCCGTGAGCGGGGATGAGAGCATGGCAAATGCAACAGGGTTCTGCATGGCAGTGGAGCAGGCCTGCGGAATAAGCGTGCCTGAAAGGGCTGAACGCTTGCGAGCAATAATGCTTGAGCTCGAACGTATCTATTCCCTGTTAGGAGACCTTGCCGGAATGGCTGTTGATGTTGGTTTCGCGCTTGTTGCAAGCCCCTTCTCCATATTGAGGGAAGAGGTATTCAGGCAGAACGAAAAACTGACCGGCTCAAGATTCCTGCGCGGGATTACCGTTTTAGGAGGGCTGAAAAAAGATATTCCCGATTCGGCTTTGAAAGAGCTTCCAGCCTTCCTTGAGAAATTTTCGCGGGCATTTGAATCGGCTTATGACAGAGCGATGTCTTCATCTTCCCTTATCGACAGGTTTGCAACGACAGGTGTGATAAAAAAGGAACTTGTCTCCCCACTTAACCTTACAGGTCCCCTTGCCAGGGCTTCAGGCTGCCCTGCCGACACCCGGATTGACAGGCCCTATGGAGCCTACAGGGACTTTGCCCCGGAACCTTCAGTCAGGAAAAGAGGGGATGTGCTCTCACGCTTTGAGATAAAAGCCGATGAGATCCGGGCATCAGTGAACCTGATCCTTCGACTTACAGAAAACCTTCCGCAGGAACCCGTATTTGCTGAAAACAGGGAGGAAGCTGAAAATATAGGGCAGAACTCAGGGAAAAACGGCAGCTCAGGAGTCACAGGATATTCACTTGCCCTCGTAGAAGCTGCGAGAGGACAGAACCTGCACTGGGTCTACCTGAAAAACGGGCTTATTGACAGGTATAAGGTCAGGACCGCATCTTACTGCAACTGGCAGGCTATAGAACATGCAGTAATCGGAAACATTGTTCCTGATTTCCCCCTGATAAACAAGAGCCTTAACCTTTCATACGCTGGGACCGACCTTTGAACCAGGAGTAATAAAGAGTAATAAAGAAACACATTGAGGTCTGATTATGGTAAACCCTCTTTCCCTCTTTCTCCGCCCTAAAGTTACGGAGACCTTTAAATTCCGGGATGAAGAACTCGAAGCACTTGGAGAAGAAATCAAAAAAGAGATCCCGAAAGTTTTCGGGCACAGCCTTGCCATCCGCGAACTGGATTCAGGCAGTGACAACTCCACCGAGATTGAGATCTCAAACCTCGGGAACCCTCATTATGATGTTGAGAGGTTCGGGATCTCTTTTGTGGCTTCCCCGAGGCATGCTGACATCCTGCTAGTAACAGGAGCTGTCACCCTTAACATGGCGGAAGCCGTGAAAAAAACCTATGAAGCCATGCCCTCCCCTAAGTTTGTGGTAGCAGTCGGAGACGACGCTTGTGACGGCGGGATTTATAAGGATTCTTATGCCGTACTCAGCGGGGTTGACAAAATCCTGCCCGTGGATATGAAAATTCCCGGGAACCCGCCCTCTCCGAAAGAGATTTTGAAAGGGATTTTAGCCCTTGTAAAAAAAGCCTCTAAATAAAAGTATCCAATAATTGTGGAACTCCTTCTGCTTCGAGCAGAGGAGACTTCTTTTTTAATGTTGAGAATTATTATTTTTATTATCGAAACTTCACTTTAGCGTTTAAACTTACTTTTGATTCCTTCCTATGAAGAAAAACTCCCAGAACAGCGTAGGCTCGGATGGAAAAAGCATGTCTGAAAGTTCGGGAAATCAAGATGCACAAACAGGAAAGGAAGTAGCTGCCACCAAAAAGTGGCTTTCAGTTAAAGAAGCCGAAGCTCTCGGCTATTACGATTTTATGAGTTACCTGGGAGTGCCCTACTACCATACAGGCGGTCTCGTATCCACCGGAAAACTTGCTGAGTTATGCCGGATCGACTCAAATAAAAAAGTCCTGATGGTAGGCTGTGGGACCGGTTTTTCTGCCTGCTACCTTGCCCGAAAAATAGGCTGTGAGGTTGTGGGAATTGATATTGCGGAAGTTTCAATCGAGGAAGCAAAAGAAAGAGCCAGAAGGCAGAGAGTTTCGGATAAGGCAAAATTCAGGGTGGGAGACGCCTATGCCCTGCCCTTTGAAGCCGGGACATTTGACGCAGTGGTAACTGAGTCTGTTTCCCAGTTCCTGGACAGGAAAAAGGCCTTCAAAGAATTCTCACGGGTCCTGAAACCGGGAGGCTATATAGGAATCAACGAAATGTATAAAGAGGAGAAGATTCCCCCGAAAACCGCTGAAGAAATCGCTCACGCAGAAGAAGTATTCAGGGAAATTACAGGGCTTCCCTTTTCCCTTCCCACACCAGAAGAATGGAAAAAAGGACTTGAAGAAGTGGGACTGAAAGAAATAAATGTCCGAAAGTTCAGACCTTCCCCGAGTCTCGGAGAAATAAAAACGTTTATAGAGGGAATGGAAGGAATCTGGAACTTTACCTTCCACTTTGCAGAGCTGATGTTGAAAATAGGAAAGTACTCCCTGTTCAGCAGAAAGATCCGTTACCGGTTCAAAAGGCTGGGAGAAGGTAAAAAAATCCTGCTCCGAAAAAAGTCAACCTCAAAATATGCAGGTTACGTCCTCGCTACCGGAATAAAGGAATAGAGAAAAATATGAAACAGGCAGGCAGAAAAGAAAAAAGGGAAGGTGAGGAGTGAAAAGAAGGATAGTAAGTAAAAAAAGACAGATAAAAAGGAAAAAAAGGAAAAAAGGAAAGAAAAAAGGGAAAAAGGGAGGAAAAAATAGACAGAGGAAAAAAGAGGCAGAAAGAAAAAAGGAGTTTAACTTTAAGAATGGGAGGGATTTTTGGAAAAAAATATAAGGTATCAACTGAAAAGTAGCGCATGAGTGTTGCATTAAGTCCCCCTCACGGTTATCTCCTGGGAGAAAAAAAGGACTTTTGCCAATAAGGTTGCTTCCAGAAAAATGAAGGAGAAATTCTCCGGCATACTGAAGAAGCTTCAAGGGGAGATGGAATGAAATGAAAATATCACTTATTGACCTGGCGTTTCTATCTGAAAAAAGGAAGGATTTGTTGCTCCTTCTGGAAGAAGGGCCCAAGACAGGCGACGAAATAAAAACGGCCCTTAACGTAAACTCGACTTCGATTATGCCCCAGATAAAGAAGTTAAAGGAAGGGCGTCTGATCGTTCAGGATGAAAAAAGTGCCTACAAGCTCTCGGACATGGGAGAAATAGTTGTCGAGAAGATGGAGCCTCTGCTGGACACGGTCAGGGTCTTTGAGGAAAACTACGATTACTGGATTAACCACGACTTTAGTGCAATTCCCGAGCACCTTCTTAACCGGATTGACGAACTAGGGAATTACTTCATGCTTGAAGCCGACCTTAACCGGCTTTTTGAGGTTCCCGAGGACTTTAGAAAGAACCTTCTTGAGTCAAAACATATAAAAATGTTCCTTTCATACTTCAATCCCCTCCATATTGAACTCTATGCCGAGATAGTACGAAAAGAAGCGGAAATGTCCCTTATCCTGACAAAACCGGTCTTTGACAGAATGAAAAATGATTATTTTGAAGACCTGAAAATGCTTGTGGAATCAAAGAACACGGAAGTATATATCTGCGACAAAAATGTGACGCTTAAAGACGTCGTAACGGAACGCTTCTGCTCTCTTGTACTCTTTGATAAAAAAGGAAAGTTTGACCATCAGCGCTTGATGAGCTTCGATGAAAGCGCACTAAAATGGTGCGAAGAGCTCTTTTTATATTATAAAGATATGTCCAGGCGGCTGGACAAAATATAATTTTCCACAGGTAGTGCAAGCACATGTTTAAGACAGAGGCGGCATCTGTTTAAAACATAAGACTTTAGCCGGATAGACGAAATCGAATCTGGATGAAAACGGGAATGGGGGATACTCAACTCGAAATAGAAAAATGTCTTTCCGACCGCAATAATTTTCCAATGTTGGTTTACTTTCCCTAATTTTTTATTTTCTCCAGATTTTAAAGCTCTTTAGATTGAAAATATGGTTTCCGATCGCGGTTCTGTACCCTTCCCTTTATTCTCCCAGATATTTATCGATCAGGGATCTGAACCTGTGGATGTCTATGGGTTTTGAGATATAATCCACGCATCCCATTTCGATAAAGTGTTCTTCGCTTCCTTTCATGGCATGGGCTGTGACAGCTATCACAGGAATATCCGCAGTCGCAGGGTTCTTTTTTATTCTGTCCAGAACCTCAAGCCCGTCCATTTTAGGAAGTTGCATATCGAGGAGGATAATATCGAACTTTTTCTCAGCAAGGCGCTCAAGAGCCTTTATCCCGTCCTCTGCTTCGGTTACACGGTGTCCGTAAAACTCCAGAAGGTCCAGGATCAATTCCATGTTCATAGGGTTATCTTCGACAATAAGAATTTCTTTCATCTTCACGCCTCTTCAGCATAGCTAATTGTTTTATCCTATTAATTAACTCTTTTCTTCCGAAAGTGCCCTTTTTCATAATAGAAATAAGATGACCCTTAAGTTCGCCGTTCAGTTTTTCAATATTCTTCTCGGTAAACTCGCCTGCAGTACAGACAATTAAAGGAATATCTTTTGTCTGTTCCCCGTCTCTCAGACGGGAAATGATCTCAAATCCACTTATCTCCGGCATCAGCAGGTCGAGGATGAGGATATCCGGCTGCTGCTCGGAAAAGAGCTTGTCCAGACCTGCCTGCCCACTGTAAGCCTTTACTATCTCAAAGCCCTCGGATTCAATCATTGAACTCAGCAGTTCCACCGCGTTCTCATCGTCGTCAATGATAAGAACCTTTGGTTCGTCGAAACTGAACTTACCTGTGATTTCTCTTAAGGAGTCCAGTAGTTCGACTCTTCTTACCGGTTTTGTAAAGGAATAAGTTGCCCCGAGGGCAACTCCCAGCTCGTTGTTATCTGTAACTGAAATAATAAGTACTGGGATGCTTGTCGTATCGAGATCGCTCTTCAGCTGTTTAAGAACATTCCAGCCACTGGTATCGGGAAGTAAAACATCCAGAGTGATAACATCAGGCTTAAGTTTCTTTGCAACTTCCAAAACATCTTTTCCATTATGCAGGGAAGCTGTACTGTACCCGGCTTCCCGAAGAACAACTGAGATCAGTTCATTGGAATTTATGTCATCGTCGACTACAAGCACAAGACTCTGAGCTTCCCTATTTTCAGGGAGAAGGATTTCCGGAAGCTCGAGTTCTTCCTTTAAAGCTTCCTCACACTCTTTAGCGGAGAAGGCAGCTGCTTTACTCATTTCAAACTCAAGCATTACGTCCTCAATGCCCTTTGTGTCGGCCTTTGGGGACTCGGGAGGCTTTGTGAGGGGAATTGTGAACATAAAAGTACTGCCTTTTTCAAGTTCACTCTCAACCCAGATGTCTCCCTTGTGTAGATTTACAATTTTCTTCACCAGAGCAAGCCCGAGCCCAGTCCCGCAGTACTGCCTGGCTGAGGAGGAATCGATCTGGGTAAAGGGCTGGAAAAGTTTTTTCTGGTCCTCAGAAGAAATCCCGATTCCTGTATCCGTTACGGAAAAAAGAGCCCTGCTTCCGCTCTTTTTGCAGTAGACCGAGACTCTACCCCCCTCCGGGGTAAACTTAATCGCATTGCTTACAAGATTATAGAGGATCTGAATAAGCCGGCTTCTGTCGGCCTGAATGTCTCCGAAATCCGGCCCTACCACAAAGTTTATTTCAAGGGATTTAGCCTGGGCAAGAGGGAAGAGCGTGGATTTCACCTCTTCGAAAACCGAGTCAACAGTAAACTCACTGTAGTGCAGGTCCATTTTTCCGGCTTCTACTTTAGAGAGGTCAAGAATATCATTTATAAGCCCCAGGAGGTGTTTTCCACTTCCAGAGATGTTATTAACATACTTCAGCTGTTTTTCGTTCAGTTCCCCAAAAACTCTCTCGATCAGGATGTCCGAAAAACCGATAATGGAATTCAGAGGCGTCCGCAGTTCATGGCTCATATTGGCAAGGAACTCGCTCTTTGTACAGCTGGCTGCCTCAGCTTCCAATTTTGCTTGAAGCAGTTTCTCTTCGGAACGCCTGTGTGCCGTAATATCAAGCCCTGTTTGCAGGAACCCGGTTACTTTTCCGTCTTCATCCTTTATCAGATTCATACGGATCGTCCAGATTTTTCCGTCGGGGGTAACTACCTCTCCTGTTTCCTCATTTCCGGACTCAAGCGCTTTTTGTGCAAGAGCTCTTCCGGAAACCGCATCGGAAATAGGGGAAAGTTTTTCATAGCTGTGCCCAACAATGTTTTCGAGTTTAAGGCCTGCGTAGTCAAGAGAAGCCCTGTTTGCCCAGACGATTTTCAACTCAAGATCCATAAAGATCACGAGTTCGCTGAGAGAGTTGAGAATAACTTTTTTCTCATGTTCCTGAGCTTTAACCTTATCGGAATTCAACCTCAGGCGGTCAAGCATCCGGTTTATTCCTTCAGTCAACCTTGAGAGTTCGTCATCCCCTTCCATAATACAGTGTGCCGAGAAATCTTCATCCTTTCCCACCCTGTCTACAAAAGAATCGATAGCAACAAGCCGGGATACGACCTCCCTGTCAAGAAGGAACTTACAACCTGCTCCGACCATGAGGCCGGAAAACAGGAGGAAGAGAACTATATACCTGAGGGACTTCCTGCCTTCCTCATAGATATTCCTGTCGGCAGTCGTCCTAACCATGATGGTTGGGTTTCCGTTAATGTCCCTGTGGATAAAATAACCTGCCAACCTGTCCCCTTCTACATCTACAAGCTGTGTGAAATTCTCACTTCCATTTTCTGAAAAAACATGCTCAAATTCAGGAGGCGCGTTATCAGGCCCATAAAGTAAAACCGGATTTCCCGTAATTTTCTGGATTGAATCAACGAAATCGGAATCCAGCTTCTTTCCCAGGACAATTGTTCCGATCATTTTGCTGTTATCGAGTGCTGCAGACACAGGACGGCAGGAAACAATTACAGGCCCGTTTTCCAACAGGAGTATCCCGCTTAAAGGACTCAGCCTCTCCCTGCAGAGAAGGTCTCCCTCATTGATCTTCTGGTCTATTTCAGTGATAATTAAGTCGCTGGAAGCATCACTGGCATTTTTTGAGTCAGAGACCTGAGAGTATATCATAGTCCCCGAACTATTGACAAAAAAAACAAAGTCGCATCCGCTCAGGGTAAAAAGATCGGTGAGTAAAGTTCCGCCAAGATCTTTCGGATTCTCACTTACCATGAAAGCCCGGACATCTTCCCTTGAAACCAGGGCGGAGCTTGTCTCGTCCAGCTGTATGATTTGGAAATCAATTACATTATGTACACTTTCCACATTTTCAATTGCTTCTTTCTCCTCCAGACCGGAAAAACTTGAGTCAAGAATGTTCTGTGATGCAAAAATAACGACTGAAGTAAGAAGAGCAAAAATTATGTAGATAATAACAAGAATTTTTCTACTCACATTCATATTCTAAACTCGGAGGGGTTAAAACTGAATAAGGGATATAAAATAATTGTAGAAGGCAAGCTTAAGATGATAAATATATAAATACTTCACACACATAGTATAAAAATTTAACCTGATTGGACATATATAAGGAAAAAATAAAGCTCTATTACTTAAAAAAAGAAGCAAAAAAGCATATTACCAAAAAATACATTCGATAAGAATCAAGACAATAATTTGCCAAAAATATTAACTATAACACAAAATTACTTTTACACAGAATTTACTTTCAAAATCATAAATTTTCGATTTCGCCTTTTCCGTTCAGCTTTCAATTCCGCCTTTTCCGTTCAGCTTTCAATTCCTTCTTTTCCGTTCAGCTTTCTATTTCGTTTTTCACGTTCAGCTTTCAATTCCGTCTTTTTCGTTCAGCTTTCTATTTCGTTTTTCACGTTCAATTATCCCATTCAGCTTTCTTGTTTAGTTTTCCCCTTAACCTTCTCTTTAACCTTCTCCTTAACCTTCTCTTTAGTCTCCTTGAGCTACCGTTCCAGCCCAGGGTCATGGTTTATTCTATATCAGCTTCCTTCAAGCCAGATCACCATTTAAAGAATCTGGCTACCCAGCTCACATTTTTTCTCAGGAGATACTTCCTGAGTTCATCGACCCCGAGTAGGAAAACTGCAAAAGGAACGGCAAGCAGCATGTACTTGAAGTCAATGGGAGCGGTATTGAAGATAAGGTTAGCAACCGGGTTCCAGATAATGAGGGCAAGAATCAGGAGTTCACTTGCAATTCCCAGGAGGACCATGCGATTGCTGAAAAAACCCATTGAAAAGACAGACTGGAACCGGGTTCTTGAAACAAATACATTAGCAATCTGGCAGATAATTATGGCTGAGAAGAAAGCGGTTATTGCCTGCATGTAAATAGGATTGTTGTTTGCAAGCTGCTCGCCGTAAGTCCAGCCTCCTCCAAAAAGTACGGCAAAATAACAGAAGAAACCTGCTGCAGCTTCTATGGGTCCCTTCACCCCGTAGGATGTCAAAAGCACCTGAGAGGTCAGTAATTTTTCATCCCGTGGCCTGGGAGGTCTCTTCATAATATCTCCCTCCCCTTTCTCCACCCCCAGTGCAATGGCAGGTAGGATGTCAGTCCCGAGATCGATTGCCAGGATAAGCTGGACAGGCATAGGAAGGGGAATTGAAAGGAGAACAAAGGCTATGAACGGCAGGATCTCGGGGATATTACTTGTAAGGATGTAAGCAATGAATTTTTTTATGTTATCAAAAACGGTCCTGCCCTCTTCTACAGCGTTTACTATCGTAGCAAAATTATCGTCAAGAAGTACCATGTCGGCAGCTTCGCGGGCCACATCCGTGCCGCTGCCCATTGCGACCCCCATATCGGCATTTTTTATCGCAGGAGCATCGTTTACCCCATCGCCGGTCATGGTCACGATCTCGCCTTCAGCCTGAAAGAGCTGTACAATTTTCAGTTTCTGTACAGGGGAGGTCCGGGCAAAAACAATGCTCGGATTTTTGAGCCGCGATGCAAGCTCTGTGCGGGAAAGGGATTTCAATTCGTCTCCGGTAATGATCTCAGGTGTCCCGAATGCTGCAAGACCTACGTCTCTCGCTATTGATTCTGCAGTAACCGGGTGGTCACCTGTTATCATAACAACTTTGATCCCTGCTGCGTGGCATTTTGCAATAGCTTCTCTGGCTTCAGGACGCGGAGGATCTATAATCCCGATGAAGCCAAGGAAAATGAAGTCTCCGGTATACTCTTTCTGGGCGTCGGCCTGCCTGAAGGCGAGGGCAATTATCCTTTCTCCCTTTTCTGCCAGCTTCAGGTGTCTGCCAAGAAGCTCTTTTTGCCCGGCTTCATCCAGTTTTCGGATTTCTCCGGACTCCAGAATCGACCCGCACATCTGCACAACAACTTCAGGAGCGCCTTTAAGGTAGACCTCAAGTTTGTCTTCGGGAGTGCGGCAGACAACTTCCATTCTCCGGGTAAGAGAATCGAAAGGAAACTCTTCCTGCCTCGGATACTCGCGCTGGAGGGCTTTTACATCTACGAAACCGTTTGCAAAAACGAGAAGTGCCCCTTCGGTCGGGTCGCCAGTATATCCGGGAGGAGCTTCGTAAAGCTTTGCGTTATTGCAGAGCCCTGCAACCCTTATGAAAACAGGAGGGATTTTTTCCGGAGCCCAGCCGGGATTCCCTGTAAGTTCTTTTGAACCCGATTCACCGCCTTCCTGAGGACTGGAAGGTTTTTCCCGTTCCAGACTTTCAAACCCCAGGATAAGAGAATTTACTGCCATCCTGTTCTGGGTAAGGGTTCCGGTCTTGTCCGTACAGATCACAGTAGTCGAGCCCAGGGTCTCTACGGACTCAAGCTGCTTTATAAGGGCATTCCGGGTAGCCATTCTTCTGGAAGCAAGGCTGAGGGCAAGCGTAACTGTAGGCAAGAGCCCCTCTGGGACATTGGCAACAATGATTCCTATGGCAAAGATGAGGCTTGCGAGAAAGATATCTTGGAGAAAAAATGCGAGCAGGAAAAAAGTAATTCCCAGGAAAATCGCAATTGCTGAAATGATCTTTATGAAATGGTTGAGTTCTTTTCGAATAGGGGTGTCCACGGAGGTGGTCTGCTCCGTAAGCGTTGCCAGGCTTCCGATCTGCGTATCCTGGCCGGTTCCGAAAACAATGGCTTTACCGTTTCCGCTCTGTACAAGAGTTCCGGAAAAGACCATATTCCGGCATTCCAGCATATTTTCATGAGTACACTCAATAGAGCGCAACTGCGGCTCTGACTCACCGGTCAGGGCGGAATTGTCCACTTTCAGGGCATTGGTCTCAATCAAACGCCCATCTGCAGGGACCTTATCCCCTTCTTCGAGCAAGATGACGTCCCCTACAACAAGCTCTGAAGCCAGGATGTCCTTCACCTTTCCGTCCCTGAAGACTTTTGCATGAGGAGGCAGAAGCTGTCGGAAACTTTCCATTGTCTTTGCAGCCTGGTACTCCTGCACAAACGTGAAAGTCCCGTTAAGGAAAACGACCCCGATAAGAGCAATTCCTATATATAGATTTCCCTCCCCCGGGTCAAGGTATTCGCCAAGAAAAGATAGAAGAGCTCCTACGGTCAGCAGGATGGAGAAAAAGTTACGGAACTGCCGGATGTATCTCTTAAATATACTTTCTTTTCCGCTTTCTTCAAGGACATTTGGACCGCACTCCTTGAGTCTGCGGGCAGCTTCCTGTTCACTGAGCCCGTTTTCATTTACACCTAACCTCTGCAGGAATTCAGAGTAAGAAATTAAATGTTCGTCGCCCTGAGGAGAGCATATCTGATTTTTATTTTCATCCAGCTCCTTTTTCATCGAATCCCCTTTAATTCAATGCGACGCAAGAATAAGAAACTTAACGTTGCGAGCATGTTGAATGCAGAAAAATAATCCGAAATTATCAATTATCTGAGGAAGGGATTTAATAAAACCTTTCCTGTTCCGGAACAGGATAGTAGAAAAACAGAAGACGGAAAGGAACGGGAAGAGACAGGACGCTGGACAATAGGGTGAAAATTTATCAAGAGATTTATTAAAAAAAAGGCAAAGAAAAATTCCTGACAATTATTTTTTATAATTTGATAACTAAAAAAATATCCGCATCCCATCCCAATTGAGGGACTTGAGAATTGTTTTTACGGCCAATATTCTCATTCCTGCTCATATGAGACAAAAAAGGTGATACAGAAGGCACTATCTGCCCCCATTTACCCGTAAAAACTACAGTTTTTTAATATGTTTTGAACACCGGATACTCTAGTCTGGAGTATGAAACATTTTGGATTGAAAAGGTCTATATAATATTGTCAAGTAGACAATAAAATTGCAATAAAAATATATGTACTAAGATAAAAGTAAAAAAGGTATGACCGATATGAGCGAATTCACACTCAAAACAAGACTTTTAGCCGCCGTGAAAGGCGAACCTGTTGACAAAGTACCTGTTTGTTCCGTGACCCAGACCGGAATTGTAGAACTTATGGACGAAGTCGGCGCTCCCTGGCCTGAAGCCCACACCAACCCTGAACTGATGGCAAAGCTGGCGCTCGCCAACTACGAGCTCAGCGGACTTGAAGCAGTAAGGGTCCCCTACTGCCTTACTGTCCTTGTCGAAGCCATGGGCTGTGAGATCAACATGGGTACCAAGAACAGGCAGCCCTCAGTTACCGGTCACCCCTTCCCCAAAGCCCTTGATGGTGCAGCCGTGCCTGCAGACCTCCTGCAGAAAGGAAGAATTCCGGCAGTACTCGAAGCAATCAAGATCATCAGGGAAAAAGTAGGCCCTGACGTGCCAATCATCGGCGGGATGGAAGGTCCTATCACAGTCGCATCCGACCTTGTAAGTGTAAAATCCTTCATGAAATGGTCCATTAAAAAACCTGATCTCTTCGAACAGTCTCTTGACCTCGCAACCGCAGCTTCAATTGCGTATGCAAACGCCATGGTAGAAGCCGGTGCAGACATTATTGCTATTGCAGACCCTGTAGCATCCCCTGACCTTATGAGCCCTGATTCCTTCAAGCAGTACCTCCAGCCCAGACTACAGAAATTCTCCTCCAGCGTTAGCAGCGTAACTGTTCTTCACGTCTGCGGAAACGTAAACCCAATCCTCAGCTACATGGCAGACTGCGGTTTTGAAGGTCTCAGCGTTGAAGAAAAGATCGGCAGCGTAAAGAAGGCAAAGGAAGTCATCGGAACCAGAGCAAGGTTAATAGGAAACATTTCCAGTCCCTTCACCCTGCTACCCGGACCTGTTGACAAGATCAAAGCCGAATCCAAGCAGGCTCTTGCAGACGGTGTAGATGTACTCGCCCCGGGCTGTGGTATTGCACCCATGACCCCTCTCGAGAACATCAAAGCCATGGTCGAAGCAAGAAACGAATTCTACGCCTGAAAACGCATAAAAACCCTTTATTTTTCTACGGGCAGATCCCGGAGCTCTAAAGTAATCAGGACTCCGGGATATCCTGTCCCTGTTCATATTTTCCTTAACTTTGCCAGGAAGGGTCCTCTTAGAGATGAGGAAATCCGAAACCAGGCCTCTAACAGGCTGTCAGTTCAGAAGATTCGATCCGGGCAAGGGATTCAGTAAAACCCATAAGGGCAGCTTATTCATTACGACACTTATTGAATTTATTCAAATTAACAAATTCTGGGATAACTAAGCTAAGTATGTTCAGTTGAGTAAATCTTAAACTTTTTTAGAGGAGGTTAAGATATGAGAACAGGAGTTGCAATTGACCTGGGCACAAGCGGATTCAGGGCCCAGAAAATTGACCTGGAAAGCGGCGAGATTAAGAAAACCGTGATAACTCTCCGGAACCCTCTGCCGGGAGCAAATGTAATGGACCACCTTGACTTCGCAATCCACTACGGACTTGACAAAGCTCATGGACTCTCAGCAACAGCGGTCAAAAATATCCTTACGGAACTCGGAGTAGAGCCCGAAGAGATGGAGAAGTTCTCAATTTGCGGAAACCCTATCCAGCTTTCTATCTTCCAGGGAATTCCTATCGAAGACCTGGCATACGCAGGCGAGCGTAAGAAGCAGAAGTATCACATTGAAGAACAGAACAGAGATTCCAGGGTAGTCCCTCTTGCTGAAATTGTGGGATTTGAAGATTTTAAGAACTGCAAATTGTTTGTGCCTCCTGCCATTAAACACGAGGTCGGAGCCGACGCACTTGCCCTTATAGTTAAGGCAGGCATGGTTGAGAGCGATGAAGTCGCAATCGCTACGGACTACGGGACAAACGCCGAAATGGCCCTGAAATCAAACGGGATTATTTACACCGGATCGGCTGCTGCCGGACCTGCTCTCGAAGGACAGGAAATCGAATACGGATCCATTGCCTCCCCGCACACAATCTGTGACGTCGAATTTGAAGGAGAGAACCTGCGCTGTTATGTGCTCGACAGAGACATGAAAACAACCATGGGAGACCTTGTAAACCCTAAGACCGGAGAGGTTGTGGAAAAGGGAGAGGTCACTGCAAAAGGCATCACAGGGACAGGAGTTATTGCCCTAATCGAAGCCGGGATGAGGAACAAACTGATAGTTCTTCCGAAAATTCAGACCCCTGAAAAAATTATTTACCTCCAGAACGGGATAAAGTTCACCGAAAAAGACCTTATCGCTGCCGGAAGAGCCATAGGAGCCCTCCGGGCAGGGCACATTACGCTCTGTGCAGCTGCTGGCATTGAAATGGAAGACCTCAAGGTAGCCCATATGTCAGGAGCTGCCGGGACCTACATGGATGCTGCAAAAGCCCACCAGGTAGGAATGATCCCGTACAATGCTAATTATGTCTCCCAGATCGGAAACACCTCCCTGACCGTTGCCAGGGAAATCCTGCTTTCCGAAGACAGGCTCTGGGAACTGCAGGCAATTGCAAAGGAAATCGTGGGAACGCATGTGATGTTTGCAACCTCCGAAGCCTTTAAGGAAGCTTATCTGCTGGAACTTGCCTACTGGAACGAGGGTATGGCATTCAAGATGCTCCAGAAGTTCCTGAAAAAGAAAAAACTCCCGATGATCAGCGAACCTTCAACTATCCTGAAAATCGACCGCCAGGTCGAAAGGGATATTCCGGAACTTGGAGAAGAAGGACTTGAAGTGCTCGAAAAAGTCGGGACCTACCTTACCATGGTCATTGAGGATTGCCAGGGCTGCAAGAAATGTGTAAAGGTATGTCCTAACGGAGCTCTTAGAACGGAGGACAGCGGGCTTGTGAAAATAAGGACCGACCTCTGTGACGGAGCAAATTGCCAGCGCTGCCTGCATGCCTGCCCTGACGACAGATTCAAATGGGAAAACCTGACCGTTGCAGGACTCTGATAGAAAATAAAAACAATTAATAAACGAAAAAAAGAGGAAAGCCCGTGAACTGAAGTTTGTGGACTTTCTGCTTCACATTTCAGAGTGCAGTTCTTAAGAATTAGAGTGCAGTTCTTAAGAAAGATTCCTCTTTCAAAGTATCCGGCTCCAATCAAGTCTGATCCTGAGTAAATTTCGGATAGTATTGCGGATATTGTATTTGCGCCACGTATTACAGTTTTGATTTTCGCTAGTTTTAATTTTTCAGTTCTGTTTTCTATTTCTGCTCTTTTGAGTTCATGCTTGGATATCGATACACTTACAGCCCTGATATTTTTCTTTTTCAGTGCTTACTAACATACTGCAATGTGATCCAGCTTACTGCATTTTGACAATAATTAAGAATCCAAGCATCTGTATCACAGAAATATTTGGGCATATACCAATAAATTTTTTATTAATACCAAAATTAGAAAGAAATACACGAATGAAAGAATGAAATGGTAGACAGAAAGAGAAGAGAAAAAAATTAGAGAATAGAGAAAAGATATAAATCATACAGAGTAGCACCCAGATACATCAGGAGTTGATTTTGACATAAAGAACTGCATAATACAAAAAATCCAGAATAGTTGCAATAATTTTGCCTTATACCAAAAAAGTATTAGGGATATTAATAAAAAAGATAATTAAGCCGTTAAAAAATATTTTTATACATACCAAATTAGAGATAAAGAAATATACTATGAAGATAGAGAAGTAAAAGTTTAAATTTCCCATAAAAAATTGCGGAGATTTAGGTTTCTCATAAAGATAAAAAACAGCAAGTAAAAAATGGAAGAAAAAGAGGACAAAAAATGGACGTAATTGTTGTTGGTGGTTTCCTGGGAAGCGGGAAGACCACAACTGTCATTAATATGGGTAAATACCTGGCAGAAAAAGGAAAAAAAATTGCCATCATTGTGAATGAGATAGGAGAAATAGGGATTGATGGGGATATAATTAAGAAATTCGGATTTGATACCAAAGAGATCACAAGCGGATGTATATGCTGTACCCTGAAAATGGGGTTGAGAACAACAGTCGATACTCTCATGAAAGAGTATAAGCCCGATATCCTGATGATCGAACCTACAGGTATTGCTTTTCCAAACTCCATTAAAAACGAATTCAAGCTAATGAACCTAGGTGAAGAAGTTAAAGTTGCTCCCCTGGTAACTCTGATCGACGGCAGCCGCTTCAAACACCTGATGAAAGAAATAAAGGATTTCGCCATGAGGCAAATCATAGACGCTGAGATTCTGGGCATAAACAAGGTGGATCTTATAGACTCACTTCAGATCCCCATTCTTGAAGTTTCAGTCCAGCAACTTAACCCAACAGCCAAGGTAGTCTTACTTTCAGGAAAAGACACCGGAGAAAAGTTTGAAAACTTCATACAACTGGTTCTTCCAGGAGTAAAGGATATTCCAAATAAAACCAAAAAGACAGAGGAAGAGACCGAACCCACACAACAGGATTTTGAAAACTCAAACGACACCTGTGGAGTTGATGGTTCTGAAGAGAACTCCTCAAATGTTCCATATAATCATGGCGATTCTTTCAAGCATACCGTTGGCAGTTATTCTGTAGAGTATTCCTTAAAAGGCGGCAGAGACCTTAGCGAGGAAACTGCAAGAATCATTACAACTGAAATAATGAATAAAATAAAAGAAAAGGCCCTTAAACTTAATCCGGAATTTTTGGGGCATATTAAGCTCTTCCTCGATAACGGATCAGAAACAGTGAAACAGAGCATTACAATATATAACGAAGAGCCGCAAGAAGATCTTTTCAAATCGAATGATGGAGCTACCCCGACATTTAAAGTTCTTTCTGCGGTTTCAAAAGTCGAAAAAGAAGTTCTTAAAAATGCAGTAAGCAGTTCAGTGCAAGAAACATTTGAAAAAATGGGAATAGAGATTCAGCAGATCAAACACAGCCATGATCATGAACATCACCATGGACACGATCATCACCAAGGACACGATCATCACCAAGGACATGATGAGGAAGATGAAGACTGTCATCATGGACAGAAACATCACCGTGAGCAGCATCACCACGCCGATGAGGAAGAATATCATGAAGAAGAAAATGACCACGAAGAACACGAGCACTACGGGAATGATCATCACCATAAACACGACCATATAAGGAAGCATGGTTATGGAGAACAAGAACATGAGCATGATGTAGTTCATGATTGTTGCTGCCACGAATGTGATCACCATAAGCATTATGTACACGAAAATTATGAGCCTCAAAAGCCTCATAAATTAAAATAAAAAGATCTGGCTGAGGGATAATTCTCGACGCCACCGTTTCAGAAAAACAATGCCTTGCTTCAGAGTCTTTGCCTGATTTCAAAAAATAATTCCATGAGGGATTACAACTTAACTACTGGTATGCTTACCAGTCATGTGAAACCCGATGTATTTAAGATTTAACCTCCAAAAACACAGGTGGTTTCCGCATTAAGGCTTTCTCCAGACCCTTGACGTGGAACCACCATATATCCTTAACCACCATATATCTCTAATATGAGTGTTTGTAATATGCCTAGATTCTTTGATGTTTTGTGCTTTTCTGTACTAACATAGTCACACCAAATAGCTGCTTGTAATAAGCCTGGATTCTTTGATGTTTTGTGCTTTTCTGTACTAACATAGTCATACCAAATAGCTGCACCCATTATGCTTGCAACTGCAGGCTCTTTTTAACGTTATTTTTGAGCGTCCGCAGAGTTCAATCCGAATCTATGACGTCTTAACATGGATATCACCTTTTTTCATCTGCAAGCACTTTTTTATAAGGAGGGATATAGAGATAGAAAAATATACTTTGAGAATAGAAAAGTTGACACTTATATTTCTGAATTAAAAGCAGGATTTTACACTACATATTATGAACATCAAAAAAATGACGATAGTAATAAAGTAGCAGAAAACGGAGGAAAGAAAGTGGACGTCATTGTTGTTGGAGGTTTCCTGGGAAGCGGGAAGACAACCACCATTATCAATATGGGTAAGTACCTGGCAGAAAAAGGAAAAAAAGTTGCCATTATTGTAAATGAGATAGGCGAAGTAGGGATTGACGGGGACGTGATCAATAGGTTCGGGTTCGATACCAAGGAGATTACAAGCGGATGCATCTGCTGTACCCTGAAAGTCGGGCTGAGGACAACAATGGACCTTCTGACAAAAGAATACAAGCCCGATATCGTGATGATCGAACCCACAGGAATTGCGTTCCCGAACGTTATCAGGACTGAAGTCGAACTTATGAATCTTGGAGAAGAGGTAAAAGTTGCCCCCCTTGTGACCCTGATCGACGGCAGCCGCTTCAAGAATCTGATGAAAGAGGTAAAAGAATTTGCCATGAGGCAGATTATTGATGCCGAAATTCTGGGGATAAACAAGGTGGACCTGATAGAACCTATCCGGATCCCGATCATTGAGGCTTCGGTGCAGCAGCTGAACCCCAAAGCCAAGGTGGTTTTGCTTTCAGGAAAGGATACGGGAGAAAGGTTTGAGAATTTCATGCAGCTTGTTCTTCCTGAGATCAAAGAAAATCAGGAAAAAACTCAGGTAACCACCCAGAAAGAAAAACCCGTACCTTCTGAAGTTCAGGAAACCGAGGATTCCATCAAAGCTTCCGGGGTTGGCAGCTATGCTGCAGAGTTTGAAATTAAGGATGGAGGCAGCCTGAGCACGGAAGCCGCCAGGAACCTTACTGCGGAATTAATGAACACAATAAAAGAAAAAGTTCTGAAGCTGAACCCCGAATTTGTAGGACATATCAAACTCTTCCTGGACAACGGGCTGGAAACCGTAAAACAGAGTGTTACTATCTATTACGAAGAACCCCAGGAAGAGATAATTAAATCAAAAGAAGGTGCTACCCCGACATTCAAAATCCTCTCCGCTGTTTCAAACGTTGAGAAGGAAGCTCTGAAAGATTCTGTGAACAGTTCGGTACACGAAACCTTTGAGAAAAAGGGAATGGATGTACATAAAGTCGAAAATGGACATGGTCACGGACATGAGCATCACGGACATGAGCATCACGAACATGAACAGCATGAACATGTACAGAGAATCACGGGAATTAAAAGCAGAAAAGAGTAAGGTAAAAAGAATAAGAGAGAAAAAGTAAGAGGGGAAGAAAAATCTCGTAGGGTTAAAAATTTCCCCGCATCTTCTTTATCGAATATTTTATTCCTTAATTTTTTCTTTAATTTCTGCATGGCTGCCGAAACCAGAAAATTTCAGTCATAATCCGGATTCCAACAACAGTCTGGGAAATACCAAGAGCTGATGACGTTACGTTTTTTAGATGATTTTCTCCGAGCGGTCAATGTAATACTGGGCAAGTTCCCTGCCCCATTCCAGAGCACTCGGGGTGAAACTCATGATTTTTCTGTGGTCAAACTCCCCATCTTTTCCAAAGAGCTTCAATAACATGAAGTTGTCCGAAACCATGAAGGAAGAAGGCCTTACCTTACCGGAGTAAATGTAAAGAGAAACCCCGTTTTTCAAGCAGGTATTATATTCGTCTTCAAAGTCGTTTTTCATCCTGTTATAGACCTTTTCATCAAGGATAAGATGTACATCAGCCCCGTTTTCTGCACAATCGGCCTGAATTGCGGGGCAATCGGGGCAGAAATAAGAATAAAAGGACGTAAGGTTTTTAGAGCTGTAAAGCCTTTCCCGCAATTGCTTTGGGAATTCAAAGAGATGGTCCAGATCAGGTTCTTCCAGAGTACATTTCCCAAGCATGTCTATCTTCTGTATCAGGTGCCTCGGAATCGGGGATCTGTCATGTTTTGACCAGTAGTCTTTATTTCCATCAAAAACATTCAGAAGAGAAGTAAGCGGGAGCATCTTTTCAACGATAACCTCTCCGATATCCGAGAGTTCGTAGGCACTTCCTTTCTGCACGATTATATCCATATCCTTCAGTTTTTTTATCTGTGGCATCACCGCACATGCCTTTACATTAAGAGTATCCTTGATCTCATCAATATACATCGGCCCATTAGCTAACTGAATAAGGAGATTCTTTCTTTTTTCAGAGAAGAAAATCAAGTCTATAAGGGAACTCATGTTTATCAGCTTCCAACCATGCATCTGTTATGTTAAGACGAACTACCGTTTTCCGGAGTTTTACCCAAAAACCCGCCTCGTCCTCCGGGAAGGATAGCTTTAACATTTAGCCAAGAGCATTAATGGATAAATCCAGTATTTTGCCAGGATTCACTATACGACCTGGAAATTAAGGGTTTTGAAACCAGCTCTTGTGATAGTACCTCTACATTAAAGAATGGTTCTTGACACATCCTTAACATGAAATAGGATCTAAAAGTGAAAAACTTCTTTAGATCAAAACCATATCAATTATATTACAAGTATTATATTTAAATTTTGATTCTGATCGGTATAATAAAAACGAGAGATATTATATTTAAATTATCATAATAAGCAAGAAATCAAAAGATATAAAACGAAAGTCAGAGATATTTTACGGTTTTCGTATACTGAGAGACAAAATGCCTGTTTTGACACTGACTAATATAAAATTCAATGGATTCAAAAGGATGGATCAGCGGGCTGATAGATGATCAATGGACAGAGAGACGACCGTAACTTTTCAACCCGCGATTCTCCGAACAATACCCTCAAATTTTCAATGCCCTCTATTTTTTACATCCACCCTCAAAAATTAGCAGGTACTATTTTCCCAGAGATATGGGGTTTTCCAACCCCCGAATAAAAACTTCATGCTTGCAAAAAGGCCGAGAACGCAAAAGCTAAAGAAACAACAAATTTCCCCCTGGTTCTAAAATTAGAAGTCTAGTAAAAATCCATTCCACGCAAAATATAAAGAAAACTATATTTTTCCGGGAGGGAAAAAAATGCCCCTGAATCAAAAAACACTGTCGGTTAAGCTATATACCATAGAGTCAATCTGTCATTAGTGACCATTTAAACCTGAAAGAAAGAAAAACCTGTACTGGATTCAGGGAAAAATCCCAGTTTGTACCGCGGCTGAAGATGCTGATTTCCGGGAAAAAAATCAATTTTCAGGAAAAATGGTCATTTTGTGGATTAAGGAGTATTATTAGTGGATTTAGAGAATTGACGGGCTGTGGAACCCGTTAAAGACCTAAGCAAAAACAGATAGAGATCTGGAGAAAACAGGCAAAAAACTGGTTGTCCGGATTCTAATAAAAAAAGGAGATTTTTTAATGGCAAAAGAAGATATTCTGAATACTTTAGCTGATGCTGTCGTTGATGGTGACGACGAACTTGCAGAAGAATTCGCACAAAAAGCCCTTGACGAGGAACTCGACGCTTACGAAGCAATCGTTGATGGCCTTGCAAGAGGCATGAAGATCATCAGTGATATGTACGAAAGAGGAGAGGCCTTTGTCCCCAGCCTTCTGCTCGCAGCAGACGCTATGTATGCCGGGATGGACATCCTCACACCCTACATGAAAGTGGACGGAACTGCAGCCCCCAAGAATGTCATTATCGGTACTGTCGAGGGTGACGTGCATGACATCGGAAAGAACCTCGTTAAGACCATGATGACCGCAGCCGGCTTCAACATGATCGACCTTGGCTGTGACGTACCCCTTGACAAGTTTGCAGAAACTGCAAAGGAAAAGAAAGCTGCAGCCATCTCCATGAGCACACTTATGACCACAACAATGGGCGGCATGGAGACTGTTATTGAACAGCTCCAGGAAGAAGGAATCAGAGATTCCCTCATTGTAATGGTCGGTGGTGCACCTATTTCTCAGACTTTCGCAGACAGTGTCGGCGCAGACGGCACGGCCCTCGATGCAAGCGCAGCAGTCGAGACTCTTACCTCCCTTGTAAGCGAGCTGCCTTCAGACTCCTGGAGCGACTCTGCAATTGCAGCAAGCAAGATGAAGTATAAGGAAGTTCTCGCACAGAAAAGCGGCAAGGAAAAGGTAGACATCGGCAGAATAACTGCAGAGAAAATAATAGCAGAATTCGACTCCGTGGTCCCGAAGTTCAATGAAACCATGACCAAGGCAGAAAGGTTTGGTGCTGCCTTCCAGGACAAGAAGGTCGACAGACTCCCTGTAGCACCTCTCGCCTGCGGTGTATCCAGAAAGTTCGTGCCCTGCTCTTATGTTGACTACTCTACAAAGGCAGAGAAGTATGCGGATTGTGTCGAAGCAGGCATCAAATACTTCAATATGGATACCTTCGTTGGCCTGACCGACCTCTGTGTTGATGCAGCTGACTTCGGTGCAACCATCAGATACCCTGAAGAGGACACACCCGCCGCAACCGGCCACCTTGAAGACTACGAGAAACTTGAAGTCCCCGAACTTAAGGAAGGTACTCGTGCCTACAACCTGATCCAGGGCAACAAACTTGCAACCGAGAAAGCACATGCTCTCGACGCACCCATGACGGCCCTGATCGAAGGCCCGATGGTCGCTCTGACCCAGATAATGGGAGCAACCCGTGTCCTTTCCGATCTCAGGACAAACCCTGATGTTGTACTCAAGGCTCTTGACAAGACTACAGTCTATGTAGAAGAAATCATGAAGGGCATGTTCGAAGAGGCCCAGCCTGACAACCTCTGTATGGTTAACCTCTGGACAAACAACGTCATCCTCAGCGCTGACGAATACATGAAGTCCGAGGGTCAGGTCATGCAGAACAGGATTGCTCCTCTGTATAAGAAATACAATAAGCCTGTTGTTATCCACAACTGTGCCGACGCCCCACACTGGGAGCTCATAAACAAATGGAACACCGAGTACTACAGCTATACCTTCTACCCTGATGAGGCCGGGAAAGGATCCAAGGATCACAAGTACCTGATCAACAACTATGGCAAAGAAACCATGTTCGGTGGAGAAGTCAGTCCGATTGTCTTCCTGGACAACAGCCCAGAAGGCCTCCAGAAAATGAAGGCAGACACAATTGCCCTTCAGGAGAGCGTCCTGAACACTCTCAAGGAGAACGGTATGCAGTCCAAATACATGATTTCAACAGGCTGTGAAGTCCCACCAGGAGCACCCTGTGACTCCATTACTGCCCAGACCTACACCGTGGCAGAAAAGGGTCCGGAGCTCTACAAAAAGATAATCGGGTAAACCTTCTGAAGCCATTAAATACGAAAGAAGCAAGCCAGGCTTGCCAGATGCTGGATGGGCTTCCGGCCCATCCTCCCCTTATTTATCAAAATAAAAAACCGGGTTCTCGCTGTTTCTGCACCCACTGTCTCAAAAAAATGCAAGCGAACTAAAAACGAGAAAAAAAGGCACTGGGAAAGAAAAACAGAGAAAAAACGGAAATAAAAAACGAATACACACATTTGGGCCGAAAAACGCAAAAACTTCCGCAGAGGATGGCAGAGAACCTTTTCAAATATTCTGATGAAGAGGTGAAACTGGATGAGATATCGGAAATTACCCGAGCATGAGGAAAAAATGTTCTATTCGAGTCCTGTGCACCCTGCAACCTATAAACTGAGAATGAACCATTCGTCTCAGAGATTCCTCTTCCACTATTCGGTTATTAAAACGGGTACTGTGGGCTACGAATCGGGCTTAACCCCAGAATCTATAGAATATACAGAGATATGCATGGATTCCAGATCTTACGACCTTGTTGCCGAAAAATATACAGATGTGAGCACAGATTCCAGAGTTTACTATCAGGTTTCCGAACTAGACTTCACAATGGAAGAACCTGATACATACCTTGAATGCGCAGGCAGACTCTCCGAATCATCGGATACTCAGCAGTCAGTTAAGAAAAAGTAATTCGGCAGCAAGAATTTCCATATGAAATAAAAAACGACAAAAACGGCAAAACATCAAAAACAACAAAAACGGCAAAACATCAAAAACAACAAAAACGGCAAAACATCAAAAACAACAAAAACGGTAAAACATCAAAAACGACAAAAACTGCACCCACCAAAAACAACAAAAACGGTAAAACATCAAAAACAACAAAACCTCCAAACTGCACCCATCAAAAACAACAAAACCTCCAAACTGCACCCACCAAAAACAACAAAAACGGTAAAACATCAAAAACAACAAAACCTCCAAACTGCACCCATCAAAAACAACAAAAACGGCAAAACATCAAAAACAACAAAACCTCCAAACTGCACCCACCAAAAACAACAAAAACGGTAAAACATCAAAACAACAAAACCTCCAAACTGCACCCACCAAAAACAACAAAAACGGCAAAACATCAAAAACGGTACCCACCAAGATCCAACAAAAACAGCAAAACATCAAAAAAGAACCGCAGCGGCTGAGGAGAGTACATGGCAAGCGAACTGAAAACACCGGGCAACACGAGCCCTGAAAGCCAGGACGGAATGGCAAAACTGGCGCGGACGATAAGGGATAAGATCCTGATTGACGAGCCGGTAAAGGAAGAAGAGCTGATCGACCAGCTTGAAAGGGCAGCGATAGAAATTGACGAACTTCTTGGCTCATCCCTCGGCCCGAAAGGGATGAATAAGATAATAGTAAATCCGGTGGGAGATATTTTCGTTACAAGCGACGGGAAAGTCATCTTAAAGGAAATAGATGTACTTCACCCGATCGTGACCTCCCTCAAAAAGCTCGCGGAATCTATGGACAAAGCCTGCGGGGACGGTACAAAAACGGCAGTCATTTTTGCAAGCAACCTGATTAAAAACGCGGTCAGGCTTATCAGGGCAGGGGTACACCCGACAATTATTATTGAAGGGTACGAACTTGCCATGCAAAAAACGTATGAGATGCTGCAGTACAGCATAAGGCAGGCCTCAGAAGAGGACATCCGCACAACCATAATGTGCTCGGCAACAGGAAAGGGGATTGAAAGGCAGCAGGCACAGGCCGTTACGGAGATTGCCCTGAAAGTTATAAGTCACCTTTCCGAAAAACAGGCAGGAAGAATCGACCTTAACAGAAACGTTAAGATCCTGAAAAAGAAAGGCGGGCCAGAAATTGTTGCAATTGAAGGTCTGATCATGGACGAAAACCCGGCAAGAGAGGATATGCCAAAAAGCTACCAGAACCCGGCGGTCCTGATTACAAATTACGACCTCAAGATAAAAAGCGGATACTTAAACCCCCAGCACAACTTCAAAATGGATTCCGTGCAGACTGCACTCCTTTTTGAGGAGAGGAAAAAGCAGCTCTGCGGGGAAATTGCCCGGAAGATTATTGATTCGGGAGCAAATGTCCTCTTTTCCGAAGGAGATATTGACCCCTATATCGAAACTCTGCTCAGGGACAGTAATATTCTGGCTTTCAAGAAGCTAAAGATGAAAGACCTGGAAAAGCTTGCAGAGGCTACAGGTACGACCCTGATGGCACAGCCGGACGAGATTCGCCCCTGCGACCTCGGAAGAGCAGGCAGTATAAAACTTGAAAAGAAAAACGGGGAAAACTTCGTTTTCATTACCGTGAAAGACAAAGCTATCGCCACTATCCTGATCCGGGAGCCTGTGAAATACGGGCTTGACAAAGTGGAAGAAGCTGTTGATGATGCCCTGAACAATGCGGCGTTCCTCCGGAAAAACAGGGAAATCGTAAACGGAGGAGGAGCAATTGAGTTTGAGCTTGCGCATATGGTCAGGCTCTTTGCGGCGACGCAGACAGGGAAAAGACAGCTGGCAGTCCAGGCATATGCCGAGGCCCTCGAAAAAATTCCTGTGATACTTGCCAGAAATATAGGAATGAATGAAATAGATGCAATGGCGCAGATGAGGAATTCGTATGCAAGAGGACTGGAGGCAAGGATAGACCTATCAAGAAAGGTAACGGACAGGGGACCTGAAGTCTACGACTCGGCAACGGTAAAGAAACTCGCAATTATTGCGGGTACGGAAACGGCAAAAAAAGTACTCAGGATAGACGAGATAGTGCCTAAGAAGTAAAACAGGCATGGAAGCATAAATCCGGAAAAGGGAGCCGGTAAAATTCAAAAATATCACGCTGATGACAATGCCACTCCCTCTCCAAGGGCATTGTTGTCATATACACCAAAAAGAAGTTAGACCTGCAATACTCTTTTCCGGAAAGGCACAGATTTGCCATTTCAAAATGCCTTTCCGGAAGGGTGTCTGAACCAGGAAAAAACTCTGAATAGGCGATATACTCCGGTTTTGCCATTTTCCGGGAGATTACTGCCTAGAAGCCGGAAAAACGACTTGATACTCAAAACCTGAATCACCTCTCAAAAAGAGTATCAAAGGAAAAAATTCAAAGAAAAAAATCAGGAGAAAGGCCCTTTTCAAACCCTTTTGCCATTTAGGGTTTAAAGGAAAGAATGTGAAACCTGAAGCATAGGACAGGTAGCCCCATCTACTGCTAACCCCAGGCAGGAAAGGGGTAATATTCCTGCCCTTATGATGTATGAGGCAGGCTATTAGCACAATAATTTAACACTATAATAATACTGCTGACAGACAGCGATATTCCGGTAATAATGTCCGGTTCTTACCTGATATTTGATTTAACCTTACGTGACGTTCAATCCTACCGGTATTCAATTATTATCGATATTAAATTTTTACCTGAAGGCATGAAAAAGAGGGCAGAGCCATGAAATGCATGATAATCGGAGGCTTCCTCGGAAGTGGAAAAACGACAACAATAAGAAAACTTGTCGAGTACCTTGGAGCCCGGGGGCAGCGAACGGCAATCATTGTCAATGAGATAGGAGAAATAGGAATCGACGGGGATATTATCTCGGGAGGGGAAGTGGAAACCCGAGAAATTACAAGCGGATGCATTTGCTGTACCCTGAGAATCAGTATGGAGCAGACCCTGAGAAACCTTATGCTCACCTATAGTCCGGATACTATTATAATAGAGCCCACAGGGATAGCCTTCCCAAGACAGATAAAAAGCAATATCGAAAGCATGGATCTTCCGGAGATTAGTATTACTCCGATCGTAAATCTTGTAGACCCCTCCCGCCTGAGCCCGAACGTAGAAGACCTGCAGAATTTTGTTCGAAATCAGATAGAAGATGCCGAGATCCTGGGCATAAACAAAGTAGACCTCATAGGGCAGGAAAAACTTCTGGAGACCTGTCTGCTCCTCCGAAAATTAAACCCGAGAGCAAGGATTGTTCATTTCTCAGCCAGGCAGGGAGGAGAAGGTCTTGACAAATTTTTCGGGCTGATAGGGGTAAGCAACAAGGATAAAACTGCCTCCGAAGTGAGAAATTCAGTAAAAGCAAAGAACCCAATTGAAGAAAGAAACTCCGTTGAAATGTCCGGGGTTTCGGCTTACTCAACCGAGTTTGAGATTACTTCGCAGGAAATACCTCTTGAAACGGCGGTCTCTGTTTCGGGGCAAATTCTGGACAGCATAAGAACTAGAATGACACAACTGAACCCTGAATTTACAGGACATATTAAAGTTTCCTTTGCACACAAAGAGAATTTTGTAAAGGGAAGCGTGACTTCAGCACATGAAAAACCCGAAATTGAAATCCTCAAAAAAGAAAAGAATCCCAGCTCAAGGCTAAAGATACTCTCTGCGGTGACATCCGTGCCCAGAGAAGAACTTATCAGAACCGTGGACACAACGGCAAGTGGGCAACTGGAAGACAGGAAGCTCTCATATAGAAAGGTGGAAAAAAGCAATCACGGTTACAGTCAGGTTCCGATTAGCATCCTTAAACAGAAGAACTTCTGAAGGAAGGATATTTCCGGTTGAGGAAAGCTGCGGCCTGACACACAAAAACTTTATATAGGTTAAAATTGTCCTCGCTCCTTGCCCGAAAGAGTCACCTGTAGAGAGAGAAAAAATGCTCTTTCAGCCTTCCAGAAAAACCTGGCTTCAGGATTGTAACAGTTTATGGAAAATATCCGGAAGTTTTGCCTCTGAAAAAATCAAAAACAGAGCTGCAATAACCTACCAGGGAAAAAGTTCACCTATATTTTAAAAAACGGCCGAAAAAAGGCAAATGATTTGATTTAGTCGGAATAAGGGACAAATTAAAGCCAGGAACTTTAAAAATTCACATAATATATTGGAAAGAAAATAGAAGTTCCGGAAAAAAGGAGAAAAATATTGAGTATGTTAAACTTACTTTCATGCTTCCAGGAGAAAGTCCCAATGTATCAGATTTAGTCTCATTAAAGATTCCAGATAAAACAAATCTACTTGATAACCTCCATAGCTCGAATTAAAGCCTTCAGCTCTTCAAGGCCCGCAAGAAAAAAATCCCCCCCGGGACAGAATAATTGCCCGAGAAATTTTGATCCCATTGATCAGAACAATGGAAACAAAAAAACAACTCTTTTTTATAAAATCATTTGCGGAAAAAATTGGATCTAGAATTATAAAATTATAGCTGCGCAAAAATTAGCACAGGTGAAGGTATATGCGAGGAAATCCAACTGTCATCTGCAAGTGAATTCCCGAGTTGCAAGGGAGTACACCTTTCAGTAGTTAACTGGGAAGAAAAGGGCTATTGGCACCTAAAAAGAAAAACTGGAGCCCTGTAATCAGGAAATTCAGTACTCATTTATAAGGAGCCTGAAAAACAGGAAAAAAGGGCCTGTAATTCGGCACACTCGTGCAACCAGTACACCAGAAAAGGTTATCCATATCCCCCACAATGAAAAGAATTCGATCTGGAGGTTTTCGAATTCGTTTACGTTGTTTTGGATATATTTAGGAAGAATATATCTGAATGAGAGGGAAGATGCAACTTGCATGGTCTCAGATCTGAGCAATCTGAGATCGCTTCATTATTAAAATGGAGGTTAAAATATGTTGGATTTGACACTGGAAGACATCGATGGCATATTAGTACGCTATAACGTCGCCCTCGAAAAGGAAATGACCCCTGACGAAGCGGCAGAAGAGCTTTACCCGAAGGACGAACTCATCTACCCAATTGCAAAAGCAATCTACGAGGGAGAAGAAGACGACGTTGTTGACGCCCTCAAAGCCGCAATCGATGCAGGCAAGAAGCCAATCGACCTTATAAACGATGCCCTTATGATAGGCATGGGTGTTGTATCCCAGCTCTACGACGAAGGTATCATTTTCCTCCCCAATGTGATGATGTCTGCAGACGCAATGCTGAACGGTATTGAATATTGCAAGTCCCAGACCACCGAAGTGCCCGCGCCAAAGGGCAAGGTCGTCTGCCATGTTGCAGAAGGTGACGTCCATGACATCGGAAAGAATATTGTTGCTGCCCTCCTGAGAGCTGCCGGTTATGACGTAACTGACCTTGGCAGAGATGTCCCTGTTGACGAAGTCATTGAAATCGTTGAGAAAGAAAAGCCAATGATGCTGACAGGTACTGCTCTCATGACAACCACCATGTACGCATTCAAGGAAATCAACGACAAGCTCCTTGAAAAGGGAATAAAACTGCCCTTTGCATGTGGTGGCGGTGCTGTGAACCAGGACTTCGTTGCTCAGTATGACCTCGGAGTTTATGGTGAAGAAGCTTCAGACGCTGTGAAGATTGCTGATGCAATCATTGCAAGCGGAGACGACATCGAGAAATTAAGAGAGGAATTCCACAAGCACTAATCGGAGGGAGCAAAATGGTAAAGAAATACACTTCAATGGCTTACGCTAAAGCAGATGACATGCTCTTTGGGAACTCAAAATACCCAGTAAAGGCAGGGCTTGGCCTCGAGATCGGTGCTGGATACACAACTCCTGAACTGAACTATGCTCCGAGACCTCAGGCAGGCAAGTCCAAAGACAAACTCGTAAAAGAATACGAAAGGATTACCACCGACGCAATGGCAAGAATGGTCCAGATCGGTGCACCCTCCATCGTACTCGAAACCGAACACGTCGAACAGATGTCCAACAACCCCGACTGGGGAGGCGCTGTTGCACACGCCCAGAAGACCATCATGGAAGAATACCACGATGAATACGGCATAAAGTGCGCCCTCCGCCACACCATCGGTGACATCCGTGAAGACCGTGACTACCTCCAGCTCAGAGGAGACAAGTACAGCACCTTTATGGAAGCCTTTGAGCAGTGCGCCCAGAACGGTGCAGACCTGCTTTCTGTTGAGTCAATGGGTGGTAAGGAAGTATTCGACTACTCCATCCTCAGGAACGACACTGCAGGCATCCTCTTCGGTATCGGTGTGCTCGGCAGTATGGACATGGAAATGGTCTGGTCCGACATTGCCGACATCGCAAAGAAGAACGGCGTAGTTGCAGCCGGTGACACCGACTGTGCCCAGGCAAACACTGCAATGTTCATCGCAGGCGGTCTCCTTGACAAGAACCTTGCCCACACCATCGCAATCGTTGCAAGGGCAATCTCTGCAGGAAGGTCCCTCTGTGCATATGAAGCAGGTGCAACCGGCCCCGGAAAGGACTGCGGATACGAAAACACCATCATAAAATCCATCGCTGGTGTGCCAATCGCTCAGGAAGGTAAGACATCAACCTGCGCCCACTCTGACCTGATGGGTAACCTGACTATGCAGTGCTGTGACCTCTGGTCCAACGAGTCCGTTGAATACCACGGTGAATTCGGCGGTACAACCGTTCAGTGCTGGTCCGAGACCCTTGCATACGACTGTGCAATGATGAACACTTCTCTTAAACTCGGAAAGGCAAAAGATCTCAGAGACATCCTCACCCTCTCTGACAAGTACAGAGACCCACAGGGATATGTCCTAGCCTATGACAACGCCTACAAAGTTGGAGAGGCAATTGCAAAGAACGGAGACAACAACTACCTCCGTACAAAGGCAGCTGCAATCGAGTGCTGTAACATTGTAGAAGAAGGCATCAACTCCGGCAAGCTCAAACTTACAAGGTTCGAAACCAATGCTCTTGCAAAGGTTAAAGCTGACCTTGAAGCCCTTACCGATGATGCTGACAAGTTCATGAGTGACAACCTGACCAAATTCAAACAGGAAGTTGCAGTTTTCAAGACAGAAAACTACGGGCTCTAAGCCCTAAACTTCTTTTTTTTAATTTTTTTCAAAAAATGGCTTCAGGGGAATAATCATGAGCGAAAACGCAGCTTCTACAATAATAATTGATAAAACCGCAAACGCCGCACCTCTCGGCTTTACCGGGCTGGGCCTCGCTGCAGTTCTGTTAAGTCTGAGCTACATTGGTGTGTACCCTGTGGGGTCAATGATTGTCTCCATGGCAATATTCCTGGGAGGATTTGCCCAGGTATTTGCAGGAATCATGTCCTGGAAGAAAGGAGATATTTTTGCAGGAACGGCATTTTCAGCATTCGGGCTTTTCTGGTTCTCACTGGCAGGACTGATCGTAATGCCAGCAATGGGCTGGATTGAAGCCTCATCTGGAATCGCTATGGCCGCATATCTCTTCATCTGGGGTGTGTACACCTTTGTTATGTTGATCATTACAATAAAAATAGGAGTCAAAGCCCTCCAGTTTGTATTTGTAACATTATTTATACTGTTTATGCTGCTGGCCGTTGTAAACGCAACCGGAAGTGCCGGGCTGCTTGTAGTGGCTGGATACGTTGGACTTATTATGGGCCTTGCATCTATGTATACGGCTCTTGCCATGGTAATGAATGAAGTCCATGGGAAGACAGTTGCTCCACTCTGAAGATAAAGTAATGACAACATTACACCCCTCAGTATTAGAAAAACGATTGGAAAAACGATTGGAAAAACGGAACCTGAGGAAAAACACACACCAACCTCGACGACCTACAAAACCCGTAAAAACAGCAGGGCAAAAACAGGACAGAAAGCCCTAAAAAATTTCCAACCCTTGAAAACACAGATTAATCTAATCTGTGTTTTCAAAATACATACCCTCTCCGAAATCTACTGATCTTAGTGGCCAAGAATGCTGCTTCATGTACCGCGTTATGGAAAATGTAGGCGTTCGAGGCTTCCTTAACATTTTCGATTATCGTCTTACCATTTTCAATTACCGTATAATTACTCTTTTAGACCTTTTTGAACGGTCCCGCTTATGAAGGAGGATTCAAAAAATTCATCAACGGTGAGTTTCGGATGAAAGCGGAAAAAAATTTGAATAAAACCCGGAACATCTCGTATGCAGGACTCTTTTTCAGCCTTGCACTAACTATTTTCAAATTATTTGCAGGACTGCTGGGACACAGTACAGCACTTCTTGCGGATGCGGTCCGTTCCTTTTCAGAGCTAATTAATGAGCTCGTAAAACTTCTTGACCTTTCTATTGCCGGCAAACCCGAAGATTGGAGCCATAATTACGGGCATGGCAAAGTCGCGACTCTCGTTACGGGAGCGGGAGCATGTGTGCTCCTGTTTGCAGGCATCCAATCAGCAAGTCTGGCCTCAGGAGAGCTGCTTATGTTTATTCAGGGAAAAGAGACAGAAGCACCTGAACTGTTTGCACTCTCAGCAGCTGCTTTCGCCCTTGTATCAAAAGAAATTATCCCTCTTTTCAGCAGGCTAGCCTGGAAACAAACAGATAAAAGTTTATCAGAAACTGATATTTATACAGGAAACTCTCGGCTCAAAAGTTTAGGGCTTTCCTGTTTTGTTACTCTGGGCATAGGATGTACATTTCTCCCCGGAAAGAACTGGGCTGTGACGGATTCTCTTATTGCGGTTCTTTTAAGCCTTTACCTCCTCGGATCATCGGGCAGGCTCCTCTACGGTACTGCCAACGAACTCATAGAAGCTTCCCTCGATGAAGAAAATAATCGGAAAATCAGGGAGATAATAAACCGGACAGAAGGAGTATTGGGTTCGGGAGAACTTAAAACCCGGAGAATAGGAAACGGGATTGCAATCAATGCCTGTATTACTGTAAATAGCTCTCTTAACATTCAGGAAGTTGCAGAGATTGCAGACCTGGCGGAGGAGAGACTTAAAAAAGCCTATGGGGAGGGCATATATACCCTTATAAAAGCAGAACCTGCCCTCGAGAGGAATTGTTCTTTCCAGAAAAAGCCCAAGATTTCCAAGGAAGGGGGAAATAAGATAATAGTATAAACGAGGAGGACAAAACAACCAGCCAAAAGAAATATAAACACAAAAAAATAAAATAATAGAAAAAATAATAAGATGGAGAAAAAAATAAATCCGAATGCGTAAACGAGAAAAAATCGCATTCTGAAATTAGCGTTTTGATCCCTTCAACTTCTAACTTTTATCCATTAAATTAAACTGCTGCCAGGACAAGAGAAAATCCTTCTGGATTTTACAGGGTTAAAAAGATATTATTCAACTACTCAACATTCAATTATTCACATCCGGTTATAACTCAACATTCAACTACTCACATTCAACTACTCAACATCCAATTGTTACTCATATTCAACTACTCATATTCAACTACTCAACATCCAATTATTACTCAACATTCAACTACACAGGTTTCATCAGAATCAGATATCCATTTAGCTACTACATGTTTAACAACTATTCAGACTTTAATTATAATAGCAGACTTCAACAAGTACCGAACCTAGCTGTAAACCATAGCTTGAAACCTTACCGGGTTGAAGATTACTGGTTTAATATTATACTAAATACACCACCCAGAAACGGATAACTTTCCGGAAAACCTGAGGAAGCTACAATCCAATTCACAAAAGAGGTAAGTAAGAAAATGCACTTCAGTCTTGGAATAGATGCAGGGGGCACCTATACTGATGCCGTTATCATAAGAGATTCTGACGGAGCAGTAGTTGAGTCGAGCAAAGCCCTGACGACTTATCCCGACCCTCTGCCGGGGATGAAAAACGCGATCGATAGACTGGACACTGGCTATCTTAAGGATATAAAGCTCGTATCCGTATCTACTACCCTGTCCACAAATACGATTCTGGAAAGCACCGGATTTCCGGTCGGGCTGATCATGATAGGGGACTATGTGATCCCCGAGAAACTTCCTACAGACTACTGGGTAGCAGTCTCAGGCGGGCACGACAGCGACGGAGAAGAACTAAAAGTTCTGGATCTTGATTCTGTGGAAGAATTCGCCCTCAAAGTAAAGAGTAAGGTTTCGGCTTTTGCAGTTTCCTCCTACTTCAGCAACCGAAACCCCGAGCATGAGCTTGCGGTCAAAAAAGCGGTAAAGGACATTACCGGACACCCTGTAGTATGCGGGCATGAACTCTCCCAGGACCTCGGAGCCTATGAAAGGGCTATAACTGCTTTTCTAAACGCCCAATTAATCCCGATTACCCATAAGTTCATCCAGGCAATAATAAGAGAATTCGAAAGCCGCGGAATCAACGCAAACATGTTGATGTTAAAATGCGACGGGTCGGTGGTCGGAATCGAGGAAGCCCTGGAAAAACCCATCGAAACTATCTTTTCAGGGCCTGCAGCAAGCCTTGTGGGCGCCTCCCACCTAAGCCGGCTTAACACATGTGCCATGATTGACGTTGGGGGCACGAGTACGGACGTAGCCATGATGCAGAACGGGCTCCCGGAACTCAGCAGTGCAGGGGCGGTAGTAGGAGGCTGGCAGACCCGCGTAAAAGCTATTCGTATGGAGACTTCGGCAACCGGAGGAGACAGCCACGTCTGGCTTAAAGGGGACAGGATCAATGTAGGACCCCGCCGGGTTATTCCTCTCTGCAGGGCTTCTGTCATCTACCCCGAATTCAGAGAGAAACTCAAGCACAATAGGGTAGCAAAAGGGTATCTCTGCGAAAACATCCAGGTAACGAAATTTTTTGTCCGCACGGGTTTCAGGCCTATCGAGCTGAAAGCAGGAGAACGGGAGATATACAAACATATCGGAAAAGAACCCGTTTCCTTCGGAGACCTGCTCATTGCGCTGAAAAAACGCCCTTCCCCTTCAATGCTCGATTCGCTCATACAGAAAAGGCTGATTCAGGCCATAGGTTTTACGCCCACCGATGCCCTGCATGTCCTTGGAGAGTATAACGAGTGGGATACGGAAGCTGCAAGAATAGGAGCCCACATGCTCGGGAGACCCCTGAAGCTAAGCCCCGAGGATCTCAGTGCTGAAGTAAAGCGCAGGGTTGCGCACAACATTGCCGAAGACCTTATCACATACCTGATCGAGGGAATGCCCAGAAATGAAATTGATAGGGTACTTCTTGGAAAGAACTTCGCGCGCTTCAGGGTAGAAATTCCCGTTGTTCTTCTCGGAGGCCCTGTAGGGGCATACGTAGAAGACCTGAGAAAACTGATTAATGCCGAGTTCATAGTTCCCGAACACGCTGATGTCGGCAATGCTGTTGGGGCCCTTGTAGGAAAAGGAATTAAAAGGGTAGAGATCCTCATAAAAACAAGACTCGTCCCCAAATCCAGGGAAGAAAAATCTGAAGAAGATGAGGAATACGGCGTAGCTCCGGAGAGTGAAGTTATAGAAAGTGCCCTTCAACAGGAAAAGAAAAACGAGTACATTGTGTTTTCTCCGACGGAGAGAAAGAAATTTGAGGTCTACAATGAAGCTCTGGAATATGCAGAAAAGCTTGGGAAACAGTTTGTTATGGACTACATGATCGGGGCAGGGCTTGGAAAAGAGGAAATAAGGATAGAGGTAAGCAGGAAACACCTGGCACCCCCCGGCTGGACCGGCGTGCCTCTGGAAACAAAATTTGTGTATGTAGGGGTAGGTGTTCCGAAGAATTCCCTGACAGTCTAAAGGAAAAAGATAGGAAGAAATGTGAATTGCTGCACATTATAAGTAGAAATATATATCTTGAAACATAACTTTACAAATCCGGCTAAAAAGGGAATTAATACAGCTAAAAAAAAGATAGATCACCTAAAATAGAGTAAAAAATGGGGCTGTTTTGACAATGCAATATAGTCTGGGTATTGACGCAGGTGGGACATACACTGATGCAGTTATCTTAAGGGATTCGGACAGCCGGATCCTGGATACAAGCAAGGCGATTACCACCTATCCAAACCTGATGACCGGAATACGGAACGCAATTGACAAGTTAAACCCGGAATATCTCAAGCAAGTAAAACTCGTGTCGGTTTCAACAACTCTCTCGACAAATACAATCCTTGAAAGAACCGGATACCCTGTTGGCCTGATCCTCGTAGGGGACTATACCATACCAAGAGAGCTGCCAGCCGACTACTGTATTAAAGTGAGAGGGGGACACGACAGCAATGGAGACGAACTCCATCCCCTTGACCTTACAGCTGTAGAACAGTTTGCAGTGAGTCTCAAAAAGAAAGTATCCGCATTTGCCGTTTCTTCCTATTTTAGCACCCGAAACCCTGAACACGAGTTAAAGATTAAGGATGTAATCCTCAAACTTACGGGGCATCCGGTGGTCTGCGGGCATGAGCTTTCCCAGGAACTCGGAGCCTACGAAAGGGCAGCAACCGCAGTCTTAAATGCCCAGCTAATTCCCATAACATACCAGTTTATCCATTCCATCATGAATGAAGTGAGGGAAAGAAACCTTGATGCGAAGGTTCTGATGTTGAAATGCGACGGCTCGGTCATAGATATAAAAGGTGCGAAACTGCGCCCGATTGAGACTATTTTTTCAGGCCCCGCTGCAAGTATTATGGGAGCTTCACACCTTTCAGGACTTGACACCTGTGCGGTAATCGATGTTGGAGGAACAAGCACGGATGTCTCCATAATTAAACGCGGTGTACCCGAGCTCTGCGAAAAAGGGGCAGTTGTTGGCGGCTGGCAGACACGCGTAAAAGCTATAAAAATGGAAAGCTCCGCAAACGGGGGAGATAGCCACGTGTGGTTCAAAAAATGCATAAGGATAGGCCCGAGAAGAGTCATGCCACTCTGTTTTGCTGCGGTAAATTACCCTAACTTCAAAGAAAAGCTTGAGAAAAATCCCATACCGTTGAGAACCATGCTCAACGAGCATATCCAGCCCACCAAGTTTTTTGTCAGAACCGGAGTAATACCTGTCAACCCCACAGAGAGCGAGAAGAAGCTGCTGGAAGTTATAGGCGAGGAACCTCTTTCTATCCACGAAATATTAAATAAAATGAAGCGTTTTCCTTCTCCTGCAGTCCTGGATTCCCTGCTCAACCAGCGGGTTATCCATGCAATAGGCTTTACACCCACCGATGCCCTGCACGTCCTCGGGGAATATACGGAATGGGATGTAGAAGCTTCCCTGATAGGAGCCAAAAAACTTGCCCGCTTCACTCAGCTGGGGGTGCACGCCTTCTGTAAGAAAGTAAAGCAGCAGGTTGCCAGAAATATGGCTTACAGTCTTATGTCCTTTATAATGGAAGGCAGGGGAAAAGATGGAATAAAGATGATGCTGGAAGAAGAAGTCCCTGTCCAGTACAAAGTAAATATCCCCATAGTTCTGCTGGGCGGACCTGTAAAAGCCTACTATGGAGAACTGAAAGGTCTTATTGATGCGGATATTATTGTTCCCGAACAGGCTAGAGTGGGCAACGCTGTCGGAGCTCTTGTAGGAAAAGGGATTAAAAGAATTGAGATAACTATCAGACCTTACTCGATGGAAAACCCGGACCAGAATTTCCTTGTATTTACTCCGGTAGGAAGAAAAAAGTTCGAGCAGTACAGGGCTGCCCTTGAATACTCTCAAAAAGCCGGGGAAGAATTGATCCTGGATTCCCTGAAGGATTTCGGGCTTCCGGAAAGTTCAATAAAGATAGATACCAGCATAGAGTATCTAGTGCCTCCGGGATGGAAGCAGACCCCGATGGAGACAAAGATGACGTTTGTGGGAGTCTGTACTCCAGGTTTTTCAACGGACTAATCTTTACAGTTGTGTCCCCAGAAACAGGTAGTTTGAAAAATGCCGGTGAAATTGAAAAAGAACAGCCAAGGAACCAGCCTGCCGGAAAGAAGGCTCGGCAGCATATCGCAGCACATAATACTGCAGGAAGTAGGGAGATATGGAATCTTCACTTATTGATCTTGTTTTCCGCTCCGATAAAAGAAAAAACCTCCTTATATTGCTGGATAGCGGCTCAAAAAACATTGATGAAATCAGGGATGAACTGGATGTTACTGCCACTTCAATTCTCCCCCAGATAAAGAAATTGATAGATAGCGACCTTATCGTTCAGGAAGACCGGATGTACAAGCTCACGGTACTCGGAGAGTTCATAATCAAGAAGGTGAAGCCTCTGATCAGCGCCCTTGAGGTTGTGGAAAAAAATAACTCTTACTGGACAGGACATGACCTGAATTCGATCCCCCGTCACCTGCTCGAAAGAATCGCAGAGCTTGGAGACTGCGCTCTTATAGAGCCGGACCTGAACCACATTTATGAGCCCTCCCAGAAGATCATTGATAGCATGGCCAATGCAAAAATGGTTTCAACCTTTGCTTCATATTTCAATCCTGCCTATCTGCCTCTGTACGTTGAACTTGGCAGAAAGGATGCCGAACTGTCTCTTAATTTTACGCAGTCTGTCTGGGACCATCTCTCAAACGAGCACTCAAATATGATAGAAGAGTTAATGAGCATGGATAACGTGAGCCTTTACATCTCTAAAGAGGGAATAAAGCTAACCGAAATTACTGTTACTGATAGAATAATGCTCCTTGGGCTCTTTGACAAAAATGGAAAGTTCGACCAGCAGTTTATTATGAGTTTTGAGCCTGCTGCCCTGCGCTGGGGCCAGGAATTATTTGACTATTTCAAGAAACTTTCCAAGCAGGTAAATAAGATATAACTTGAAAAAGACCATATAAAAGGAAAGGCACAGATGAATTCCCCAACTTATTTTAAATATATATACTGTAGCGATCCCCAGACATGTGAAAAAAAGATAAAGAAAAGTTTTGCCGGATGAGGCTCAGACATGGGGCCATCATAACAAAAAATCATGAAAAATAATTATATATCTTATAGTGGTAGTTTGTTACGTTAAAATGGCAATTTTCGGAATGTCCCCATAGTTACTAACCTGAAGGTACTTTTTCCATTAAAAGTGATAATGGCGAGGAAGAAAAGAAAGAGAAGTGCATATACTTCTGGTATAGAGATATATACAATGTTAGATATAACAGGATAAAAACATAAGAGAGGGAATCAGATGGAATCATCATTACTGGATGTTCTCTTTCTTTCAGAAAAAAGGAAAAACCTCCTTCTGCTACTTCTGGGCGGGCCCAAGACTATCGAGGAGATTAAGAATACACTGGATGTACGTTCAAGCCCGATAATGACTCAGATAAAGATCCTGATGAAGCAGGACCTGATTGTAGAAAACAACAGGCTCTACAAACTTTCCAGTATCGGAGAGATTCTTGTCCCCAAAATGAGAGCAATCCTTGAAACCTTCAATGTCTTCGATAAAAACCACGATTACTGGATAAACCAGGATATGACTTCAATTCCCCCTGAATTTCTGGATGAGATAGGAAAGCTTGGAGATTATATTGAAGTAAACCCTGACCGAAACCACGTGTTCGAATACCCGAAAGAAGTCGTAAAACACCTTTCCGAATCCGAGAAGGTAATGATCTCGTCTTCTTTCTTTCTTCCGATCTATCCTTCGCTCTGTATAGAGCTTGCAGCAAAGGGTACGGACATCACCCTCGTATTCACGGAGTATGTTTATGACAGGATGCTCAACGACTACAAAAAAGAGCTTGAACATTTCCTGAACTTAAAATACACCAAACTCTATGTATGCAACAACAATAATATGAAGATCGCATCAAGTATTGTCACAGAGAAATTTATGGCCCTGTCCCTCTTTTGCAATAGCGGGATCTATTACAACCATAACCTCGTGAGTTTTGACGAAAGCGCACTTAAATGGGGAAAAGAACTTTTTGACCACTATAAAAGTATGGCAAGGCCGATTACAAAGGTCTGAAAGAAAACCATTCTCTGTAAAATTTCTTCTATTAAAACTCTTTCCGTTAAAGTTCCGAATTTGAAATAACTTTTAAACAACTAGCTCTTAAAAGGTAATACCCTTTCAAGCAGTTGAAGGCTATTTTTCCGAAAAGAGCATTTTTGCAACAATCCGTATATTTTTTCCTTAAGGGTTCATAAAGAGCCTGAGGCTTTGCCTGTAAACAGGTAGTGAGGCTGTCATTCGGTTGCTGTCCATGCAATCGCTTAACAAATATCTGTCACCTCATGTAACGGTTAATCCTCAAACCCTGTCCGACCACGCAGAAGTCTGCTGATATCAGAAGAAAAAAGCGGCTCTGTAGAAGTCTCTTGATTGATTTTTGCTCAATCTATTATAGAAGTAGTAGTGTAAAACTGCTCCTTATCTTTTGTTCTCACAAAAGAAGGAGCAGTTAATATTGAAATCAAATAAGTTTGTCACAGATTTGTTATAAAACTTACGCAGTTGAGATGAGATATCAATAGAGCATTGAACCGAGCATTGAACCTTTAAGTGTTTAAAAATATAAATTAGAAAAATAGCATGATTGTGCTTGATTTTGCACCTCAAATACGCAAGTTTCCTTGTGTCAACCTTTTTTCAGGCCTCCTTGCAAAGTCTCTTGAGGTTAGTTGGCTGTGCAGAGACATCGAATTTGATCTTCGGACCGGAGATGATCTTCTTTCTCTTCCAGTCAATTTCCCAGCCCTGTTCTGCCTCGAGCCTCTTGAGGAGCTCTTCACGCTTGGCGAGCGGGAGGTCAGCCTCATTCCTGACGAACTTCCACCAGTCTTCGGGCTCTACACCAAGGTATTTCTTGGAAAGCTCCATCCAGTGAGTCAGCTTTATGGACCTGCCCATGTTGTTGTCTGACGGGCGTATGCAGGCTTTTGCCATCATCGGGAGTGCTTCCTGCCAGGTTTCTGCGGTGGTCAGGAGGAATTCAGGTGCTGGTGGGATGTTCATCTCTGAACCGTCTCTGGCATCAAAGACTTTCCACTTGTCTTCTTCATAGGTCTTGGCAATCAGGGCTCTCCTGTACTTGGAACTGTGCGGGCCGAGCACTGCCGGAATTCCGTATATGTTGCATCCGGTACCGATTGAAGCAGCCTTCTGTGAGTATGCACCCCAGGCAAGTCCGCATGCACCCACACGATTGAGAGTGTAGTCTGCAACTTCTGCAAGGTTTCCTGCCAGGGTCCTCTGGGCAAAGATTCCGGCAACTTTTTCAGCGGCTCCAGTAATGTGTGCATTGGACACACAGGAACCGGTGTTAAGCAGTCCACCGCCTGAGAATGTACCCGGGTACCTTTCATAAAGGGTCTTGCCGTCATCGTCCTTGTACATACCAATGTCCATTGCGGAACATCCGCTCACCACCACGAGATAGTTCCTCTTCAGGAATTCTTCGGCAATGTTGTAGACATCCTTGGTACCTGCCGGATAGTTCGGACATCCGATGATTGCGATGATACCTGGAGTAGTTCCCATAACGAGGTTCAGACCTTCTGCCCTGATTTCTGCGTCACTTGCCTGTCCTCTGCCTGATCTGACCCATCCTTTCTCTTCGCTGATGGATTTCTGTGCAGCCTTCTCAAGCACATTCAGGATTGGAATTTCCTTCTTACAGACCTGCTCGCAGCGGCGGCAGCCGATACATACATCGTGAAGGGCTTCAAGATACTCGTAGCTTCCCTTAGCTGCATATTCCAGGGCTTCCGGGATATCGAGTTCTTCCGGACATGCCAGCATGCATTCTCCACACTTGACACACTTGTCGATGTATACCTTGAATTCCTCGTCAGTCGGGATTGCTGTAATACCTTCCGCATCACGGATTGGAGCCATTACTTCGGCAATCTTCGGGATGAGTTCTCCGAGTTTATCATAATCCAGCATCACACAACCCGGAATTGCTCCTGACTTGATCTCCTCAACTATTGAGTCCACGTCAGCATCCGTACGGTCCGGCAGGCCCATCATGATCTTTTCGTTTGATGCGATCACAGGGATCTTGAGTTTCATAGATTCTGATAAGACATCGCCGCGGACGCACTGCTCGTCCACAACAATGACGTCGGGCATTCCGGAGCGGATAACCTTCAGTTCTTTTGCCAGAGACCCTACGATCTTTGCGTACGGAGCTCTCCTGTCGGCTTCCTTGTACCTGGTCATGTCGAATGCGGTACAGCAAAGTCCAGCGATTTCCATCTTGTCGGTCAGATTATTTTCTTCCATGTAGTCCATGATGTATGTTACACCGGCTACGTTGTGCCCGATTGCAACAATTAGGGGCTTGGACTTATCAATAGATCCCATGCCGATTTCAATAAGCGGGGCTTCGGGATCAGCTTTCGGGAAGTCATATGCTGAGACCTGAGCGATATCGGAGACTTCCATCCCAACGTGGTCAAGGCTGCCGCTGAAAAGGGCTTTTGAATCATAGTCAATTTCTGCGCTTTCCTGGCCTGCGTGGATGGTTGCAAGGAGCTGGGTGAGCTGTTCTTCGACATACTCCATCGGGGCTCTGCATTCTCCGAGGGTCTTTGGGCTCAGTCCTGTGCAGATTGTGACGTTCGGGGTCAGGACGTTTGATTCCCCAAGGTTAAGGGGGAGATCTTCACCAAAGACTTCAATTACATGGTCAAGCAGGTGGCGACCGTGGGCAGCGTGGCAGGCTGTACCTGTAATTACACGAAGGAAAAATTCTCTCCCGGTTTGTCCGGCCATGTCAATACCACATGCCCCTCTTTTGTTTCCGGAGAGGTCACATGGTCCATAGGTACAGTAACAGCACTGGTCACACATAGGGGTCAGGACAGGTTCGTAGCGGTCAAGAAGAAGCAAGTTCCAGCTTCTGTAGGATGCCAGACCTGCCATAGCAGTGGGGCCCATCGGACCTAACTCTTTTGCTTTTTCTTCAGCAGCCTCCTTTGCTGCCCCTACAATATTATTAATAGTGATCTGAACGGATTCCAGATCTTCTATAGAAAAACTCCCGGTAGTTAGTTTGCTCATTTGAGCTTTACCTCCTAAATTTGTTTAAAGTCGACTTCGCCATGGTGGTTGCAATTCTGAGATGTGGCAGATCCTTAATGATTATACATTATATATTTTGCCGTCTGCTTTAAAGTTGCAACCGTTTAAATCAAAGCTTACGCAGTTGAAGGTAAAAATCAAATACTCTGGCGTTGTGGTTTAAGTTTATTTTTATGTTGATGAAAGTTCCATACCATTGACCACTCTGTTAATCTGCGTAAGTTATGCACTTTATATATTAAATTTGTGGATATATATAATTTATGTTATAAAATTTTCATTATTTATTAGCGAAGAACGAAGAAGCGTCCAATACTGTTTTCACAAAAAATATCGGGCAAAAACTCGATTGAGAAGATTTTTACAGAACCAAAAAAGAAGTGGTCTTTAAAAAAGGGAGAACAGAAGTTCTCAGCTCACCCTTATTGTAACGTTCATTTCCGGAACGTCTTTTACAGTGAAAACGTAAGTTCCCGGATTATTAAAGGTATAACTATAAGGAACACTGTAAGCCATTTCCTGATCAGGGAAGAGTCCATCTTCACTTACCAGGACATAGGTTCCCTGCCTTTTGCCACTCCACCAGGAGACCGTATCCCCTGTCAGAATATCCAGTTCGGAAGGTCTTGTTACATTATAATACTCAAGGCGGACAATATGCTCCTTTCCATCAGAAACAACATTTTCCTGCGGTACGTTTTCCTGTGATTCCGTTACTGCGGCTTCTGAAGCAGCAGAGTCATCTGTCCCGGACCCCGCATCCTCCTCGGCACAGCCGGAAGCAAACAAAAACACAAATACCAGAAGTAAAACCAGAATTTTCCCTTTCATGAATCTCACCATCTTTTAGTCTGTATTTATAAGATAATTTATATTCATTATCTTTTTGATAGATTTAAGAGATTAGTGAGAAAAAAACAGAAAGAAGATAGGAAGGAAAAAGAGGAGATGCAGATAGTCGTGAGGGAGAAAAACGAAGAATAGACAAAGAGTAAACAAAGAGTATCCGGAAAGAATTAAAGAATAAATAAAAAGAGATGAAGAATAACCAGAAAATGGATAAAAAATAAGAATTTACGTCCCGACTGAGACTTGAACTCAGGTCTAAGGCTCCGCAGGCCTCAAGGATATCCACTACCCTATCGGGACGCAAGCGAGCACCACTGATAAGCACATTCTAGAATATAAACTTTGTTACTCAAAAGACAACTGGACCTGCAACGCATCCGGCGATTTTTCTCAGAAAATACAGGGAAAAAAACCTATTTCCACGGCTTCAATATCAATAAAGATTAAATGCAACAAGCTCTTTTTTATAATTTATGTCGATGACCATAGGCCTTGCAGGAAAGCCCAATGCGGGCAAATCCACTTTCTTCAAAGCTGCTACCCTCGCAGATGTTGAAATTGCAAATTATCCATTCACAACTATCAACGCAAACCACGGCGTCACATATGTCAGGGCGGAATGTCCCTGTAAAGAGAAAGAAAAAACATGCGGGAAGTGTGTGGACGGCGTCAGGCTTGTTCCTATAGATATCATTGACGTGGCAGGGCTTGTGCCGGACGCCTGCAAAGGGAAGGGACTCGGAAACACTTTTCTGGACGAGCTCCGACAGGCCCAGGCAATAATTCATGTCGTAGATGCCTCAGGCGGGACGGACGCCGAGGGCAACCCTGTAGAAATAGGAGACCACAACCCGCTTGATGATGTGGCTTTCCTGAACAGGGAAATTACCATGTGGCTTTATGGAATTCTGGAAAGGAACTGGGTAAAGCTTTCCAGAAAAATACAGGCTGAAGGGTTAAAGCTTGAGATCGTGATTTCGGAACAGCTCGCAGGAGCAGGGATAAAAGAATCTCACGTAAACGCAGCCTTGATCGACACCGGGCTTGCAAGGGTGGATCATGTTAAATGGACTGAAGAAGACATGATCCGGCTCTGCGACGCGATGAGGGAGATCAGCAAACCCCTGCTTATTGCTGCAAATAAGGCAGACATTGCCCCGCGAGAAAACCTGGACAAACTCAAAGAACTTGACAGGATAGTAGTCCCTACGAGTGCAGCTGCCGAACTGGCTTTGAAATCCGCGGCAAAAAGCGGGATAATCAGGTATGCACCCGGAGACAGAGACTTTGAGCTGCTTACAGAAGACCTTACAAAAGCCCAGAAGAAAGGGCTTGAGGCCATCCATAAAGTGATTGAACGGCTTGGCACCACCGGGGTTCAGGGATGCATAAACAGGACGGTCTTTGAACTTCTGGATCTCATTGTAGTATATCCCGTAGAAGACGAAGGAAAATGGTCCGACAAAGTAGGGAATATGCTTCCGGACGCTTATCTGATGAAAAGAGGTTCTACCTGCCACGACCTTGCATACCAGATCCATACCGAAATAGGAGACCGTTTCCTGTATGCGGTAGATGCAAGGACAAGACTCAGGCTCGGGGAAAAGCATGAACTGAAAAATGGAGACGTAATCAAGATCGTATCTACTGCAAAATAACTTGCTGGAAAACGGGCTTAAAAAAGTTTGAAAGCCCGAGAACACAGGATGAACAAAATAAAAAGACCGAACCAGTAAATAAGGAGTACCGGGCCACTTAAGGCACTTTTAGAAGGAATACTCAATGGACCTGCTTTCTTTTGGTCATCCTCTCTACGAGAGGTTCCTGGCCTGGCAAATAACGAGGTCAACTACAAAGACCCCGGCGCATGTAGCTATTATACTTAAGGAAACCGATCTACTTGAACCGAAAGGGATGGAAAAACTCCTTTCTGCACTCCTCATATTCAAAAGGTATAATGTAGAACTCGTGAGCATTTATGTAGATATCCTTAAGGCTGAACAGCCACTTAAAACCGAGCTTGCGTCAACGCTTGGAACTAGCATTGAAGAAATCTTCACATGCCTCTCTTCCGAAACAGGATATAAAATACACGGCCTTGAAGGGGAAGTAAAGAGCAGCCGACAGGGTAAAGATTTTTTTGTATATGTATCACTCGGTTTCGGAGGACGAGGGGAAATCACAAGGGCTGTACTCTCAATTCTTGAAGAAGTTAAGACGGGAAGCGTCAGCCCGGAAGAAGTTGACGAAAAAATGCTTGAATCCCATCTCCTTGTCAAGCACGAACCCGACATAATGATCCGTTCGGGCGGGCAGAAGCTTTCGGACTTCCTTGTCTGGCAGTCCGTATATTCGGAACTTTATTTTACGGACGTCAACTGGAAAGATGTACGAAGAATAGACCTTTTGAGAGTAATAAGGGATTTCCAGAAGAGGCAGAGAAGGTACGGAAAGTGAGAGGAGATGGAGTTCGGAGATAAACCCTCCCATTATGTTGTGGTGGTCTGCCCTAAATGCCGGCAGCATGTCCAGATAACCGAAACTGGGAAGAAAACTCTCAGGTGCCAGCACTGCGGAGCGCTCCTGAAGGCACGAAAACTCAGAATATTCGGCTCTTTCGAAGAATTATCCGAAGCTGTAAACTTCAGGACGTGCCTGCAGGCTGAGCTTTCCGGAAAAGGAAAAGGGACTTTTTTCCTGGAATCCTCTCCTGAAGAAGCTGAAAGCCCAGGCTCCGGAGATCAGTCCGGGAAAAAAACAGTCCATTCCGGAACCAGAGCTTCTTCTGGAAAAACAGCTGCCAGAAAAGACCCGAAATCAATCCTCAAAGAGATCCTTACGGCGTCGGATGGGAAAATAGGAATTGAAGAGTTTCGTGAGAAGGCTGTGGAAAAAGGGATCAGTCATGAGAAATTTGATACAATCCTGGAAAAACTTCTGGAAACAGGGGAGCTTTATTTTCCCGAACCTGGAATTGTAAAGCTTGTATAACTTATGAGTACCGGAGCTGTAAAACTTGTATAACTTATGAGTACCAGAGCTGTAAAGCTTGTATAATTTATGAGTACCGGAGCTGTAAAGCTGGCACAATACGATATCCGAATTTAGTACAAGCTGACTGATTATACTGCTGAAACCTTTATTGAGAATTTATACTGCCTTACACTGTCACATTAAATAAGTGGGAGAACCATAAAAGAAAAAGTTAATAATGAGAGGGTTAAAAGACTTTTGCTGTCGGAAAAAATTCTCTTTTCCGGGATTTTCAGCAGCAGTTATTATGAAGTTGAGCGAGACAAACTTATATTAAGTACTAAAAGATTTACTATTAATTGACTATTTAAAAGAAGGATTTAATCCTTTTTGATCAATCGAGAAATAGCTAATTATATTCAGGGATAATTATATGAACCCGTACTCATGGGGAATCCCAACATGAGCTAGGGAAACTGCTTACCGAAACCTATTGAAACCACTTAATACTCATTGAGACCGGTACAGAATGCTTTAATATGCGGTCTTTATGGTTTCATCACGATTATCCGTAAAGTTCACGGAATTGATACAGGGTATAACGGTGTTATAGACATGATGGATCCGCAAATCGAGCGAAAACTTATTGAAATCATGAGGGTGATTCACGAAAGTGACAAACCTATAGGTGCCCGGGCAATAGCTGACGAATTAAACAACCGGGGCTATGATATAGGAGAGAGGGCTGTCCGCTACCACCTGAGGATCCTGGATGAGAGAGGGTTTACAAACAAACACGGGTATGCCGGGCGTACGCTTACGGATCTTGGAGAAAGCGAGATGAATGATGCCCTCATAGGGGACCGTTTTGGTTTTGTAATATCCAGGATAGAAGAAATGGCATTCCGAACCACTTATGACCCTGAAACAGATAAAGGAGATGTCGTGGTAAATATCTCTTATTTTGACAAAGACGATTTCGAAACTGTTGTTGATTTAGTTTCGTATACGGCCCACGCAGGGTATATGATAAGCCCGAGGGTAAGAATCTTCGAAGAGGACTCGGAATCCGAAATTCACCTTCCCCCCGGAAAAATAGGAATAGCTACCGTATGCAGCGTCACTTTTGACGGACTTCTCCTGAAAGCAGGCATTCCCGTAGAACCCGCCTACGGAGGGATCCTCCAGATAGAAAACAAGAAACCATCACGTTTCCTTGACCTGATCTCCTACAGCGGGACCTCCATTGACCCGATAAAGATTTTCATGAATCGGACTCCTACCTCCGTCCTTGAGGTCCTTGAAAAAGGAGATGGAAAAATCCTTGCCAATATGCGGCAAATAAATGCCTCCGCTTATGATACGGCAAAAGGAATTATGAAAAAGGCAGAAAAAGTGGATCTGGCGGGCTGCATCACCATAGGAGAAATCGATGAGTTCTTACTTGGGGCTCCGGTTGAAACTGGAAAGTTCGGGGTTGCCGTAGTCGGAGGAATTAACGGGATCTGCGCTCTTGAGGAAACAGGGATCGAGATCGAAACAAACCCGATTTCCATGATGCTTGACTACCGGACAATGTCAGAGATATGAGCAGCAAAATACTTAGAATGTGAGGCCGGCAGATGCTCAGACTGACAGTGCTGTACGATAACGAAGCTTGCCCTGGTTTTACAGGAAGCTGGGGATTTTCGGCTCTTCTTGAAACCGGCAAAGAAATCCTCCTTTTCGACACAGGATGGGATGGAACTCTGCTTCTAAAGCATATGGAGAAAATTGGTATCAACCCCACCTGTATAAGTAAGCTTGTCCTTTCCCACCAGCACTGGGACCACATAGGAGGTTTGCCTGAACTTCTTTACGCAAATCCCGGACTTACCGTATATGTCCCTTCATCTTTTTCAAAGAATCTCAAAAGGGAAATTCGGAAGAGGGCTGACCTTGTAGAAATAAAGGAAGCCACGGAGATATCCGAAGGGATCTGGAGCACGGGAGAACTTGGAGATAAAATAAAAGAGCAGTCCCTTGTCCTGAATACGGAAAACGGATCCTATGTGCTTACAGGCTGCGCTCATCCGGGAATTGAGGCAATTATGGATGCTGCCCTTTCCTGCGGGAAGATTAAAGGGATTCTTGGAGGACTGCATGATAGCGAGAGATTTGAGCGGCTTAAAGAAATGGAACTGATAGCAGCCGGACACTGCACAGTACACAAGGAAAAAATAAGGAATGCTTTTCCGTCTAAATATACGGAAACGCGAGCTGGCATGCGCTTTGAACTCCACTGAGTGAAAATTAAAAGGAAGATGCTTTTTTTCAAAAATATCCTGTTTTCAAACAAATTTTTCCGACAATAATTTCTTCCCAACAATATTTCCCTTTCAAAAATGATTTTTTAAAAAAACCATTTTTGACAAAGGAATTAATGTAGTTGTAATCTCTATGGTAATCCCAATATTCGGGCCCCTCAACTTCATACTTAAATTTAAAAAGAGGAGGAGGAGACCCTTTGGGGACGGATGATTAGAAATACAATGGCTTCCAACAAGAATAAGGATTTTGTGCAGATAACTGGAAATCAGACCGGGTAGACCGGACTGCCGGAACAATCTGATTTTAGAGTTATTTCTGCCGAATAGAGTTCAGATAAATGTATTTTGAATGGCTACTTCTTAAGATACGGAGAAAGGAAGAGGGGAAACCGTATCTGAAATGAGATTAAGGGAGAAAAACCGATGCTGAAAATAGAAGATCTGACTGTAGAGGTTGACGGAAAAACATTACTCCATGACGTGAACCTCGAAGTTGAAAAAGGGTATACAAATGTGCTTTTCGGCCCGAATGGAGCCGGAAAGTCAGCCCTCATGAGGACAATCATGGGCTTTAGCGAGTACAGGGTTGTAAAAGGCAGGATACTCTTCAAAGGAGAAGATATTACCCATCTTCCGATTGATGAAAGAGCCCGCCTCGGGCTGGGCATCATGATGCAGCGCCCGCCTGATATGGCAGGAATTAAACTGAAGGACCTTGTAAAAGTAGCATCGAAAGGAAAAAAGGACCCTGAAACCCTTGCCGAAAATCTTGACATGAAGCGCTTTCTGGACAGGGATGTAAATGTGGGTTTTTCAGGTGGAGAAATCAAGAGATCCGAACTTCTCCAACTATCAGCCCAGAACCCGAGCCTCTACCTTCTGGACGAACCTGAGTCCGGAGTAGACCTCGTAAGCATCGAACAGGTCGGAATGACAATAAAAGAACTGCTTGAAGAAGGCCTGGAATGCCCCGGAGAGAGGTGCAAAAAAGGGAAATCGGCCCTTATCATTACCCATACAGGCCAGGTTCTGGACTATGTACAGGCAGACAGAGGGTATATTCTCTGTAACGGAACGGTCATGTGTTCGGGAAATCCTATGAAAATGCTGGAAGAAATAAAAAACAAAGGGTACCAGGAGTGCATAACATGCAAACTGATGAAATGAGCCTGAAAAAAAGAGCCGAAAGCGCAGCTGAGAAAAAGGCAGCTTACGGAGAGGATTTTGAACTGGAAAAGTTTGAAGAAGGCTCCAAGGTCAGCAAGCCTATTGAAGACCTTCAGACTCTTGACGAGGAAAGCAAAAAAACCCTGCTTCAGGTAGGAATAATTCCAAGTGAAGAAGGCAGATCCGGCAGTTTTATTGTTCTGGATAATGCAGTCTCCCACTCTTCACTGAAGGACGAAAATGTGGAACTGATGTCCACACATAAAGCCCTTGAAAAGTATGAATGGCTCAAAGATTACTCCTGGAAACTCGTGCAGGTGGATGCTGATAAGTACACGGCAAAGACATACCTTGAAGATGCGGACGGTTACTTTATCCGGGCTCCTCCGGGAAAGAAATCTTCCATGCCTGTCCAGACCTGCCTTATGCTGGGCAGCAAAAAAGCAGCTCAAACAGTACATAATATTATAGTCGTAGAAGAAGAAGCAAGCCTTGACATAATTACGGGCTGCACCACCAAAAAGGGGGTTGAAGAAGGTCTGCACCTTGGAATATCCGAGATGTACGTCAAAAAAGGAGCAACCCTTAACTTTACAATGATCCACAACTGGGCAGAACAGATAGGAGTACGCCCGAGAACTGTTGTGCACGTCGAAGAGGGCGGGACTTACATAAGCAATTACATTTGCCTGAAACCCGTGCATTCGGTACAGACCTACCCGACCGTCAGGCTCGAAGGAAAAGGAGCGGTGACAAGGCTCAATACCATAGCAATTGGCCACCCAGGCTCCGAACTTGACCTCGGGAGCAGGGCTGTCTTCAATGCCCCGGATACACGAGCAGAGCTGATATCGAGGACGATCACTATCGGGGGGAGGCTTGTTGCAAGAGGAGAAATGATAGGCAATGCAAAGGGCGCAAAGGGGCACCTGGAATGCAAAGGGCTTGTCCTGACCGACAAAGGCAGCCAGTTGGCAATCCCTATCCTCGAGGCAAATGTGGACGACATTGAGCTCACCCACGAAGCTGCCGTAGGGAAAATTGCTAAAGACCAGGTTGAGTACCTGATGGCAAGAGGGCTTACCGAAGACGAAGCCGTCGGAATGATCATAAGGGGCTTCCTGGATGTTGGAATAAGGGGGATCCCGGAAGAGTTGAAGAAAGAGATAGAAGAAACGATTACACAAACCGCTCTCGGGATGTAAGTCCCGGCACCGGGCAAATCTGAAGCATAAAAATAAGATCCGGAAAAAACTGTATCTTCAGAAGGAAAAGACGGGTACATCTGGAAGAAGCCTGAGAAAAAGACAGTTTTTTCCGGATCAAGTATATTTTTCCGGATCAGGAGATCAAGTATAGTTTAATTGAAAAAAGTGTGTGGATCCGGCAGGAAAAAAGGAGAAACCTGCCGGTTTTTGTGGAGTATATGTGGATTTTAATGAGCCGAGAATAGTTTCAGGATCGAGGGTTTTTTTGTGGAAGAACCCTTTGTGGAAGAACCCAGAAACAAACAAGCTCATTAAACCTTAATTTGAGGATTGGAGAGGGGGTATAAATATGTATCTCAATTTTCCAGGTAATGGGCATTTCCCTGGACAGATAGGAGAAAAGTCCGATGAAAATCAAGGAAATTTCTACAAACAGGAAATATTACAAATATCCGGGATAGCCGAAAATTATAAAGAAAAAATGTTCTCGAAACATGCAATGGGGATGGAGTAGAGATGAGGTTATATTTTATCAAGTAAATTTGTTTTAGTTAAGGAATCTGGCTTATGCTGGGAACATGAGCTAAGGGAAGGGAAACCGCTGAAAAAGAGCGGAAACAGAAAGAATAAATTTCAGTACTGCTGATTTTCACCTGCATTGTGCTGTACTTCCCAGTGTATATATACTCCTGACATAATATTACAGTACTGTAGAAGAGAGGAGGGATTGGAATGATAGATTTCGCCTGCAAAGAATTCAGAATAGAAGATGTAATCAAATGCGCTCTCAATCTTACAAAAGCCGACCTGAATGTAATGAAGCACTTTCTGAATGAACCCGAAAAATGGGTTGATACCGACACCCTTTCAAAATCTCTGAACCTGGATATTTCTACAGTCCAGCGCTCCGTGAAAAAGCTGCACGAAAAAGGAATTCTTCAGAGGTCGCAGCAGAACCTTGACGGAGGGGGCTATGTCTTCATTTATAAGATTCATTCGAGAAACCAGATTAAAAATGTCATTCTAAAAATTGTTAACTCCTGGGCTGACAGACTCGGACAGGAACTCGAACAATGGGAAAACGGAGGTTAATTAAAATGCTCAAAATCACTCCTTACCTGGGAATCCTTGTCTTGATAGTCTCTATCGGAGGGCTCTGGTATCCTGTCCTCGGGTATTTCATGCTTCTGGTCTTTGCCGCAATCTTCCTTATCAGCCCCTTCAGAGGCAGATGGTTCTGCGGAAACCTCTGCCCGAGGGGAAGCCTGGCTGATTTCTGGATTGGCAAAATTTCAAAGAAAAGAAAGATCCCAGCTATACTCCGGAGCCTGTGGGTGCGCCTTCCCATCTTTTTCCTGATGATGGGTATTATGGGTTACAGGATTTCAAGCGTCATCGGGACCCTGAATACCTTTGAAAAAATAGGGATGATCTTTGTCACCATATGCCTTGTGACGACCACAATTGCAGTCCTTCTCGGCAGCTACCTGAGCCCGAGGACCTGGTGTTCCTTCTGTCCGATGGGAACCGCCCAGAACCTGCTCGGAGGAAAGAGATACCAGCTGAAGCTTGAAAAAGACAAATGCATCAGCTGCAAGAAATGTGAAAAAGTCTGTCCCATGCAGCTCAAGGTCTGCCAGACCGAGACAAAACCTGACTGTATCAAATGCGGACGCTGTGTGAGTGCCTGCCCCAAAGATGCCCTTCACTTTTAATTTTATTCTTTTTAGAAAAACACCGGAAATAGAAGAATACTATAAAAAGAGTTTAAAAAAACTGAATAACAGAAAAAAGAGCTGAAAAGAAGAGTTTAATCCGAAAAAGAATTCGGACTCACATCCGAATATATAATATTTTTAATTGAAAAATATATAACGTAAATTATAAGGGAGCTAAAAAACATTTCCAGAACCTGACTTAGCACGATCATCTTCGCACACTGTAAAGTGTCAACAAATCGGCCCCAAACCAGGAGGAGAAAAATATGACAGCAAAAAAAGTACCGGAACTTTCAGAAGTCCAGAAAACAGAACTCTCCGAACTCTTCGGGGAACGCGTCAATCTTGACAAACGCGACCGCCACTATTATAATCACGATATAGGAGCCTTACCCCCACTTGTCAAGAAAGTAATTGGGAACACCGACCCTGCGGCTGTTGTAAAGATCAAGACGGAAGAAGACGCAGCAAAACTTCTGGAATTTGCAAACAGGCACAAGATTCCTGTTGTCCCCCGCGCAGGGGCATCCTCAGGGTACGGCGGGGTAATCCCTACAAAGGGAGGCATAGTTGCCGATGTCACATTACTGGATAGGATCATAAGTATCGACCCCGAAGGACAGAAAGTGGTGGTGCAGAGCGGGATGATCTGGGAAAAATTAGAGAGGAAGCTGAAAGAACAGGGACTTTCTGTCAGGGCAATCCCCTCAAGCGCTCCGTCCTCAACCGTCGGAGGCTGGCTGGCCCAGAGCGGAGCCGGATATGGGAGTTATGAGTTCGGCTGGGGCTACGAGAGCATGGAAAAAGTCCGGGTTGTCCTCCCCAACGGAAAAATAAAGGAATTTTCAGGCCCCGAGCTCAAGAAACTGATAGGGACGATGGGAACCACTGGCATAATCACCGAAATAACCCTGAAGGTCCAGAAGCTCGAAGAGAGAAAAGCCGTTTCAGTCAGTTTCCCTGATGCTTCAGCCATGAAAAAGGCGGTCGAAACCATAAGGGAAAAGAACATCCCGCTCTGGTCCATCTCCTTCCTGAACCCCGAATGGGCGGACATGAAAAACAAATCGCCCCTGAAGCTCCACTATGGGGAGATTGTGGACAAACACAGACCTGTGCTGCCTGTTGCTTACGTCTGTACTTTCATGTATCCTGCCTCAAGAGACGTCTCAGGCTTGACAGAAGCAGTCGAGAGTGCAGGAGGCACAATCCTTCCGGAAGAAATTGCAAAGCACGAAACTGAGGAATGGTTCAAGTCCATGAAGGTTAAAAGGCTCGGTCCCTCCTTTATCCCAGCCGAGATCCTCGTGCCGCTAGAGAAGATGGACACTGCTTTTGAAGAAATTAAAAAGCGGATTAAACTCCCTGTGCTTACCGAAGGGATGGTTATCAGCGACGGAAATGTCGTACTCCTCTGCTTTATGCGCCACTCCGAACGCTCCTTGCTCTTCAATACAGCCTTTGCCCTTTCCCTGAGCATCCTGAAAATTGCAGAAGAAAACGGAGGCAGGGCGTATTCTTCAGGCCTCTTCTTTGCCTCGAAAAAACAGAGCGTCTTTGGAAACCGGCTTTCGGAAATAGAAGCCCTCAGGAAAGAATTCGACCCCAACGGGATCATGAACCCGGAGACCCTGGAAGGAAAAGGGCTCCTGAATACCGCTGTTTCCCTCGGCTCTTCCTTCGAACCCATGGGAAGGCTTGTCGGGAATATGTCCGGGATCGGGGAAGTTTCCTTCAAAGACGAAAAGGAGATCCCCGCAGAAGTTGCCGAACTTGCCTACTCCTGTTCCCAGTGCGGATACTGTGTGAGTGAGTGCGATCAGTACTATGGCAGGGGCTGGGAGTCCCAGTCACCCAGAGGGAAATGGTTCTTCATCAAAGAATACCTGGCTGGCCGGGAAAAACTTGACCAGAGGCAGACCAACACCTTCCTTGCCTGTACTACCTGCCAGATGTGCGACGCCCGCTGTGAGCTGGACATGCCAATCGAACATGCCTGGATGACAATGCGCGGAAAGCTGGTCGAAGAAGAGAAAAAGATGACTTTCCCGCCCTTTGAGATCATGGCTGCAAGCCTCCTGAAAGAGAGGAACATCTGGGCAAACTTCAGCAAAGACAGGGACAAATGGATTCCTGACGACATCAGGGCAAAGATGAAAGACAAAGCCGATTATGCCTATTTTGCAGGCTGTACGGCGTCCTTTGTGGAAAAAGATGTGGCTGTCGGGGCTGTGCGTATGCTCGATGATGCGGAGATCGAGTTTACAGGCCTCGGGGATAAGGAAGCCTGCTGCGGAATCCCCATGCTCGTGGCCGGAAAGTGGGATGTCTTTGAGAAGATCATGAGAATGAACGTCGCCAACATGAAAAAGCGGGGCGTAAAAACCGTGATCACATCCTGCCCTGCCTGCTGGCTCATGTGGCATACGGTCTATCCCCAGTGGGCGGAAAAACTCGGAATTGAGTACGGACTTGAGACAAAGCACTATTCCGAAGTGCTGGCTGAGCGCCTGGACGTGCTGAAACCCAAATTCAAAAAACCACTTAATAAAGTGGTTGCCTGGCATGACTCGTGCCACCTGGGGAGAGCCGGCGGGAAGGTGTACGAACCTCCGAGAGAGTTGTTGAAAGCCATCCCCGGCCTCCAGTTCAGGGAACTTGAATACAACAGGGAACAGGCGCATTGCTGCGGCTCGGTGGTGAGCCTGATTGCCGAGCCTCCGGTTGCATATAAACTCGGAGGCATGAGGCTTCAGGAAGCTGCAGATGTGAACGCAGATATCCTTGCGGCTCTGTGTCCCTGCTGTACTGTCCAGTTCCGGGTCGCAGCCGAGAAAAACAACATGAAAATAGAATCGCAGGACCTCGGTGCCCTTGTAGCCAGAAGCCTTGGCCATGACATCCCCGACTCGACAAACTTCGCGTTGCAGTCATGGGTACCCTTTGAGAAGATGATTGACCTCATGCAACCCGAAAACATGACCGACCTGATGGTAGAACTCCTGCCCGAAATGATGGCGGCAATGCCGTCCCCACTCCAGGCAATGATGAAAATGGTCAAATACGTGCCGGGGATGGACGCCATGATGAAGCCCATGATGCCGGTTATGATGCCAATGCTCATGCCTTCGGTCATGCCCAAAGTGATGCCGGACATGCTCAAAGCCGTGGAAAGGCGGGTTCCGATGCCTGACTACATGAAAGATCAGCTCCCTGACCTCATGCCAAAAGCCATGGATAACTTGATGCCAAACATGCTGCCCCTGATCATCCCGCTGCTAACCCCACGGATGATTGAGTATATAAAAACACACTGAGAACTCGCTGAAAACCAAGCAGGAAAAAACAGAAAAAAACTAAATAGAACTTACGCATTTGCCTGCTTCGCAGGCAACTTTTTAATTTCCTTAATTTTTAGGCTAAGGCATAGATTGGATTTCTCATAAATTGATTAACAGCACTCTTGTAATATTCCATTTTGTATCAAACCATTTTAATACTCTTTTATTCTTTGAATTTCAAATCTAAGAAACGCCTTTGTTGCCATCACAATATGTGCTCTCTGTACACTATTGCTCCTTGCCCGACATCGTTCTACTCCACAAAAAATATATTATTCCTGTATGGTACTCTTCAATTTTTCAGGCTTTCTTTGCTAGCTCTTTCCTTTTTTCATCCTCCATACTAGTACATCGATTCCATATATCCTCAATAAACCATGAATAAAAACAAGTGAACACAAATATTTTCAATTCGTGTTTATTCTTGTCCGCTTGTGGTTTTCTCATAGAAAAAACATTAACCAGTGCTGATTTCAAAGTCCAATTCTTCCCATAATTTGGAATCGATGTACTAGTATCGAGTCATCAGTAAAATGTCGTATATAATCGATCGCAACTGTTCAGAATTATTAAATCCTTGAGGACTGACGCGACACTAGAAACTTTCTATAAAACACCCAAGGAACCTCAGGAAACAATTTCAAGCTCTCCAAGGGTGCAGACTTCCCCCAGCATTGGAAAGACTACTTCGATAGAAAACTTTTGAAGCTCTGCATTGATGGAAGCTGTGCAGTTGCTAAGCACTATAATATTGTATCCCCTATCAAAAGCTCCTCTAACCGTGGTTTCAAGGCAGAGGTTCGTTATAGCTCCTGTAAAGACCAGCGTATCCCGTTTAAGACCCTTCAATATCTGCTCCAAATCGGTATTGAAAAAACCGTTCATGGCGTTGTATTTTACAACTATAAAGTCCTCGGACCGGGGGGCAAGTTCTTCCACGAATCCAGTCTGAAACTCCTCCTCTTCCGGGCTGATTTTTGAAAAATCGATTTCTAGGAGCGGTTTCCAGAATCCGATCGCATGCAGAGTCTGAGGTCTCAGGATCACTTTCAAGTAAATAATAGGAATACTGTATTCTCTGGCCTTTGCTATGGCTTCCTTCGTATTCTCAATCATATCTGTATCTTTAGCGTGCTTCAGTACACCCCATTCCGCATTGAGCCCTTTCTCATTAAGTATGAAATTTTGTGCGTCCACAACAATCAGCGCTGCACTTTCTCTGTTTATACCTGTCATAGTCTTTCCCCAGATCAGTTTTCCACAGTTCCAGAACTTCAAAAAGGTTTGCAAATCTCACTTTCAATTCAAGAATATGCATCAATTTCCTCTGAAATTCTTCTCACTTGAAAGCTGTTTCACGTCATACTTTTTACTTCTCATAACCTAAAAACATTCTCTGATATTTGAATCTTTAGTGGCTACGGGGTTAATCAATAGATATTATTCAGAATATCCAAAGCGGAAGTCTTCTGTTTTTCTGTTCTGCTCCTTGCAGGACTAAAGTTGCCTAATCTGCAACGCAAAAAAGTAACAGGTAAACTCACACTGTCACCAAGAGAAACGGAGTTCAGAACTGTCTTTCCTGTCCGAAGAATGCTTTCATTGACTGGAGAGACTTAGTTAAATTCACAGATAAATATAAGCGCCTCCGCCAGCTTGTCCGGCGGCCCCGCAAAAAAGAAGAAAAAAAAATTTAAAAAAGAGATAAGACCGGAATTCCTTCCTCTTTTGTCTATTTGGTTCTCGTTCTTACTTACGAGTGTTTCCAGCAGTTTTCACTTTAGGTTTTTATCTCTTTATTCATTCGGATCTCTCTATTCTCTTCTTGGAGAAGACCGCTCTCCTTCGTCGAGCGGGGCAAGAGTAACACGATAAGGTTAGTTACATTACATAGAT